>JBBPXX010000041.1:0-27315 GCA_038200505.1 Pyrinomonadales bacterium
AAAAACCAATGTTTCAATAAAATGTAAAAGCTGCTCGTTCATCAATCATAAATATACTAAAAAATAGGACGTATATCAAATAGTGAAAAACTAAAAACCAAAAGTGAAAACGATAATAAAGAATAAAATCACATTTTGTTGACGATTGAATAAATTCTACTTCTAGTTTTTCATTTTTAGTTTTTCACTATTGAGTCTTGCGGCGTGATTTTTATACTATTTTGAGCGCGACTTCTCATTGACAGTTGAATAAATCCCGCTTTCAGTTTTCATTCAGTAGGCGGCGTTATGGCAAAGCAAGCAGCGAGACATATTCGTCTTCGTAAAACAATTTGATAACTTCAAAATCTTTTCGCAGAAGTTCTTCAACTTGGCGGGTTGAACAATTTCCAAGCCGCAGCCAAACAACTTTCGGCGGATTTCCAAACACAAGGCTGAGGTCGTGCATATCCGCGTCTTTCGACACAATCATAAAATCGCCCGCCTTTGCAAAATCCCAAACTGTCGGATCATCAGTTGCTTTCATACCGACATCTCTGACGTGAACCGAATTCGGAAAAAGATCGGAAAGACGGCGCGACAGCGCGGGCGACAAATTTTCGTCAAAAAGCAATTTCACGCGGCAGCAACGGGAGCAGTCATCAACCGACGTTCACGGTCAGCGGCATAGGCGATACAGGCTTTTAAATCTTCGCGCGTCAAATCGGGAAAATCCTCAAGTATTTCTTCGACACTCATCTCCGAAGCCAGATATTCAAGAACTTCATAAACCGTAATGCGAAGCCCGCGCACACAAGGTTTGCCGCCGCGTTTGTTCGGTTCAACCGTAATGTAATCTCGATAATCCATAATTAAAATTATTAACTACAACAATTTCAAAAGCAAGCAATAATGAAATTTGAATAAACTCTGCTTTTAGTTTTTCACTTTTAGTTTTTCACTATCGAGTCTTGCGGCGTGATTTTTATATCATCTTGAGTGCGGAAGCGGAAGTTGTAAAAAATAAAGCTGTTGAATTGAGTAAATCGGTCAACTTTCTGCCAAATTGTTTTATTAAGGGCGAAAATAAAAAATTTAGGCGGCATTTTTCAGCTTTTCAGCCAGCGATGAAAGAAACTTTGGATTTTCCAACATTGTCAGAGTTACAACTTCGTCGGATGTGAATTGTTTTTTCTCCATTAAGGCGCGAAGTTCATTGTTAATTTGCGTTTGAAACGGCGCGGCATTTGGCTTGGCGGCAAGTTCTTTGAGAAAGTCGAGAATGTCGGCATCGAGAAAAATTGAAACTTTGATTTTTTGATCGCTTCTTTTGGTAATAAATTTTGAACGCCCGAATTTATGAACACCGACGCACGGCAATTCGTCTTCGGGAACTCCCTGTTCGCGCATATCCTGAATATCTTGTTCGGTATATTCGACATCAATCGTTTTCGAGGTCGAATTCTCTTCTTGCTTTTTCATAACTTTTCTTGTCTTTTCCAATTGCTTTTCGCGCCGATATGATGCGAATAAACTCATCGCCGTTTTCTTCTGTTACAACGGCAAAAGTAACGCGCAGAAGTTTGTTTTCAGCCAAGCCGATAATTGTAAATCGTTTTTCTTCGGCGGTTGAGTGCAATTCGTCAAATTCATCAATCGCCCAAACGTCGTTAAAAACTTTTGAAGCCAAATCAAACGTAATGCCTTCGTGATTTTTGATGTTGTCTTTTTCCTTATTTATGTCCCAATCAAAATTCACAATTTTATTATACGCAGTTGTTTGTGAAAAACTAAAAACTAAAAGTGAAAAACTAAAGAAATTAAATCGAAATTTTACCCCCTTTTCTTCGGTTTTTCACTTTTAGTTTTTAGTTTGGCGTAGGGCTTATTCAAAGTCGCTGACGGCGACCAACATTAAAGCGAGAGCGAGAATCGCCGGGACTTGATTAAGCTAAACATTCCGACGCTGAAGTGTCGAACAACAGGCGGAAAATGCTGTTTGCCTTCAGTGAACGATTGAATAATTTATTGTTCGATGCTTTCTGCGTATTATTGCCCTTGCAGGAAATCGGGCGACAGTTTAATCTATTTGTGTTATGAATACACAACTTTCTGACATTCTAGAGCTTTCCGTCGCCGAACGGATACAGCTTGTCGAAGATATTTGGGACAGTATTGCGACTGTTCCCGAAGCCATCTCATTGACCGAAGAACAACAGGCGGAACTCGAACGCCGCTTAGAAGCATATCGAGCTAATCCGAGCGAGGGTATTTCGTGGAACGACCTAAAAGAAAAATTGCGAAGGCAGGCATAAAGCGACAAATTCTCGTTCGCCTCGAAGCCGAAACAGAAGTTCAGCAGGCATTTGACTGGTATGAAGAACAAAGCGAAGGTCTCGGATTTGAATTTTTGCGGGCGATTGAGGCTTGTCTGGCTGGAGTGAAGCGCAATCCGTTCGCTTACACAGTCGTCAAAGTCCCGAATGTGCGACGCGCTGTGGTAAGGCGTTTTCCTTACGCTTTATTTTATCTGGTTGATGACGAGGCAATAGTTATTATTGCAGTTTTCAACGTCAAACGTCGCCCGATAGATTGGCGGCGGCGCGTATAAAAAACACCGCATCAAACAAGTCGCGGGACGCGAGGCGCAAACAGTTTTTAGTTTTTCACTATCGAGTCTTGCGGCGTGATTTTTAGATTATTTTGAGCGCGACTTCTTTTGCCGCAAGCCCGCGCGAAGGAAAAGTGAAAAATGATATTAAAGAATGAAAATCACATCTCGTTGATATGATTTAATTTATTGCCGCTTCAAACACTTCTTTGCCGAATTCGTTGATGCTTTTGCCGCGTTTTGCGGCGGTTTCGGTGATGCGGGCGTGAAGTTCCGACGGCAGACGAAACATTAATTTGCCGGAATAGTTTTTCTTTGGTTTTTTACCTTTTTTCTCACAGACTTCAATGTAAAAATCAACCGATTTCTTCATTGAAGATTTCAATTCTTCAACAGTTTCGGCGTGAAAAGTTACAATAGCATCTATGCCGAGAAGCCGACCAAAGAAAACATTGTCATCGGCGGAAAACTCTACTTTTGCCGTAAATCCGTTGTAATTTAATGTATTATTCATTTTTAACACCTGCTAATTTCAAAAATTCCCTGAATACTTCAACCCGGTATTTCTTCGCCTCTTTCGCCGGATGCGGACGGTGAACAAATACTTGCTGCTCGTTTAATTCAAACGATAAGCGTGAACCGCTTCCTTCAATTTTTCCCGCGCCGGGTGAAATTAACAATTTTTCAATGTCGGAAAATTTGACTGATGCCGATGTCGGGACGGCAAAAATTGAATCTAAAATTTTCTTTTGCTTGCGATTCATTAAAGCAATGATAGCAAATTTTGCCGTCATTTTGCGAACAAAGAATGAATCACATTTCTTTGCAGGTTGAATAAATTCCACTTTTAGTTTTTCACTTTTAGTTTTTCACTATTTTCATCCTTCAATCAAAACTTTTGGGTTTCTTTTGGCAATTGAAAGCAGTTTTAACGCTGCGCCGTTCGGTTTTCCGATGCCCTGTTCCCACGCTTGGACGGTTTTCGGCGAAACATTTAAGTAACAGGCAAAAACGGCTTGAGAAACATTCAATTTCCCGCGCAGAGCGGCGATTTCCCCGCTGCTGAGCTTTTTCGGCGGACGCGGCAGCGTAGTTGTTCGCAATTCTCTTTTTCCTTCGGCGTGTTCCAAGCCTTCAATTAAAGACTGCTTCAAATCATTAAAAAATTCATTTTCCATTTTAGTTTTCTCCGTAAAAATCTTTATATTGTTTAACTAATCGGGCAACTTCCTTCTTTTCCGCATCGGATAAATTATCTTTTTCGTTTTTGCCGTAAATCATAAACAGATAAACTATTCCAACCCTTTCCAGATAAAGATAAATATAGCGAAAAGAGCCGCTTTTGCCGCGATTTTGCTTTTTGTCGGCAACCCGCGCCTTTCTTGCGCCCCCGCAACCCTGCATTACATCGCCGAGTTTCGGGTTTGCAATTAGATCATTTTGAATAGCAAAGAGAGTATTCAAATCAGCTAATTTATCTAATCTTTTAGTAAAAACCAATGTTTCAATAAAATGTAAAAGCTGCTCGTTCATCAATCATAAATATACTAAAAAATAGGACGTATATCAAATAGTGAAAAACTAAAAACCAAAAGTGAAAACGATAATAAAGAATAAAATCACATTTCTTTGCAGGTTGAATAAATTCTACTTCTAGTTTTTCACTTTTAGTTTTTCACTATTGAGTCTTGCGTGGTGATTTTTATGTTATTTTGAGCGCGGATTTAGTTGGAATTTTGGAATTAAAAAAAAAGCAAAACAAGATTTCTCTCATTTTGCTTGCGTTTGGAACTGAGTTTTGGTTATTAAACTACTATTTGTTAAGCGGCGGCGAAGTTAATGACACAACGGACGCGGCGGCACGGATAACGCCTGAACCATCAACAAAATATTCGCGTGTTCCGGTGGCTGTTACGGAATTGGAAGATGCCGGTTTTGCAATTACATTAAAGTTTGAAGGATCACCAATAACGTCAATACCATCATAAGTAAAGTAATAACCGCTTTTGCTGGTTGCCGGTGTTGTTGCTCCGGCAACACTGCTATCAATCAAGCCTGCATTATTTAACACTGCTAAACTAGATGCGAATTTACCACTTCCCACACTGGTTTGATATGCAACATTAGCACCGTGAATTGTCCTCATTAAAGAAACTGCCGAACCTTCATTAGCCGAACGGCGGGAAGCCAACATATTGGGAATAGCAATAGCGGCGATGATTCCAATGATGACGACGACGATTAAAAGTTCGATAAGCGAGAAACCTTTTTGATTTTTCATTTGCAACCTTCCTGTGAATATTAAAGATTTTTTGAGAAAAGTTAGCTTTTAACAACAAAGCAGAATAAGACTTTTCTCATTCTGCTTTGCTATCAAAAATCTAACTAAATTGTCAACATATTAGTTATTAAGCGGTGCGCCGGTTGTTGCTGTTGGAGGTGTTGTGCCTGCAAGAAAGCGAATAACACCCGATTCATCAATAAAGAATGAGCGTGTTCCGGTTGCTGTTACACCAGTGCCGGAATATTTTGAACTAAGAGTAAATTGTGAAGGAACTGTGCCGACTGCCGTAGGCGCATAAGCAAATACATATCCACTTTTCGCCGTTCCTCCGTAAGCAGCTGCATCACCCATTGCCGCACCAAGTGTGGCATCAATTAGATTAGCACCTGTCAATGCTGCTACGTTCGGTGCAAATTGACCAGACCCGGCGGTTGCCTGATAAGTAACATTTGCACCATGAAATGTTCTCATTGAAGAAATAGCCGAACCTTCGTTAGCACCGCGACGGGCGGCAAGCAAGTTCGGGATAGCGATGGCGGCGATAATGCCGATGATAACAACAACGATTAAAAGTTCGATAAGCGAGAAACCTTTTTGATTTTTCATTTTAATTTTTACAATCTCCAGATATTTTTAATTTTAGTCTTTTTACCTTTTACAGGTTCGCATCTTTCATTACAATTGCTATGCCAAAATTTTTTGGATGCGCTATAAGACTTAAAAGCCAGATAAAATAAGGTTTTTATCAAAACTATTAAATTTTCGGATAGCATTTCAGGCTAAATCAAAACGCTAAAATAACAGATTTTGTAACTTCTCTGATGACAGAAAATGTGAACTCCAATGATAACCAATAAAAATTTGAATGTGTTTTCAACAAATTGTTCGCTTCACTTAAAGAGTAAAGGGCAGGAAGCGGCTAAATCAAACAATAACACCAAAACAAATACGGTTGTTTAGTTAAACCGTATCAGAACCGTCTGCGGTAGCGGACGGTTTTACGGGCGTGTTTCGACAAGTTTGTCGAGATTTCCAAAGTAAATCTTCAACCTCCCGCTACCGCAGACGGTTCTGACTTAACAAACCAACTAAAATGGTTTTGATATAACTTATCTGTATATAATTTATTTCGACTACTCAAGTAATCTAATCTTTTCAAAAAATTAAATTCTTACAGCACAACAATAAAAAAAGGCGGATATAGGGAAAACCTATATCCGCCTTTTGAAAAGTTAAAGTTGACTATATTAGTTGTTCAGAGCAGTGTAAGTAAGAGTTGCACCGTCTGGAGCTTGCGAGATAACACCCTCTTCGGCGATCTTAAAATGGCGTGTTCCGGTTGCTGTTATCGCACTGGTTGTAGGAGTAACTGATGGATCAGAGGTAATGGTAAATTGTGATGGATTTGCAGCAACATTGGCGGCATCATAAACAAAAACATAACCGCTTTTCGGGGCGGGAGTTGTCGCAGTGCCTGCGGCAGCAAGAGTTGCATCAATTAAATTTGCAGTCTTTAATGCTGCAAAGTCTGGCGCAAATTTACCGGCTCCAGTAGTAGCCTGATAAGTAACATTTGCACCGTGTAATGTGCGAAGGGAAGAAATAGCCGCACCTTCGTTAGCACCACGACGGGCGGCAAGCAAGTTCGGAATAGCGATAGCGGCGATAATGCCGATGATAACAACAACGATTAAAAGTTCGATAAGCGAGAAACCTTTTTGATTTTTCATTTTAATTTTTACAATCTCCAGATATATTTAGTTTTAGTCTTTATGCCATTTGCAGGCTCGCCCTGCTATTTACAACTGTCGTGCCACAAATTTACAACGGGTATAGAACATCGAAAAGCTCAATAAATACAGGCTTATTTCAAAATCATCTTAAAAGTTATGCTGCTTTTTCAATAAATTATCACTCAATAAATAACAGTTTTTGGTAATCTGTTTGTGACGGAATTTGTTATTTTCCGGTAATAGATTTTGATATAGTGATATTTTTAATCACCTGCTGCCGTGTAATGTAAATCTTTAGTGTTTCGAGTTCGCGCTTCAGCGTGTTGCCGCTCTGCGCGACGGCGCAAGTAAAAAGAAAAATCCTGTTCGACATTAGCCGAACAGGATTTCAAATCATTAAAGAGTAAGGACGAAGCCGAAACTTCATCCTTTTCATTTTTGAACCTTAAACCGAACAACCGCGCGTCCCGTCAAAGTTGTAAAGATTTTCGGTTGTGTCATTAAGAAGCATTGAAAGTTTTTCTGCCAATTTTTTTGCTTGTAGTTCGAGAGATTTTATTACTATTACATCAGTTTTAAATTCAAAAAGTCTGCTGATTCCAGTTTCTCTCGTTTGAATCATTATTTTCATTTTGTAATTTTTGCCAAGAGAAGCCTTTTCCAATTTTTCTATTGCATCTTCAATGGTTTCATATTCGCTTTGAATTTTGACCGGAACGGGCATTCCTTCAAAATGTTCCTTCAGAAAACCATCAATCCCGGCATTTCTTTGAACAGGAAAGGCATTGAGGTTTTGAAGAATGGCAAGTTCTTTTTCGGTCTTTTCCAAATAATCATTATGACCTTTACTTAATAGATTTGATTCTGAAATTATCATTTCTTCTAAACGTGAATTAGCCAACTCAACCGCATCTTTTGAAATATCAATTCCAATATAATCTCGTCCTAAAGATTTAGCAGACACACAGGTCGTGCCACTACCGCAAAAAGGGTCTAAAACTAAATCGCCCTCATCCGTAGCGACATTGATTATTTGATTCAATAATAAAACAGGCTTTTGAGTCGGATAGCCGGTTCTTTCTTTTGCCTTTGGATTCAGATAAGGAATTTCCCAAACATCCGACAAAGGCACACCTTTTTTTTCTTTGCCAATTATTGCATTGCCGTTTTTATCTCTTTTATAAACAGATTTTCCGTTTTTATCGCGTTTTCTTTCCTGCAATATTTGGTCGAGATTGGTTGTTGCAGAATAGTCCGTATATATTATGTTGAATTTGAAGTCTTCCGTTTTTGAATAGAAGAAAATAATCTGATGTGAATTTAAAAGTCCTTTTTTTGCATTTGACCAGCGTTTGTATGACCAAATAATCTCGCTTTGAAAATTTTCCCTTCCAAATACTTTATCTAAAACAACTCTGATATTATGCGATGCCGTTTTATCGCAATGCAAAAACACGCTTCCCGTATTTTTTAAGACTCTTTTTGATTGGATCAAAACATCTTCAATCAGCGATAAGTATTCATCTATTGATTCGTATTTATCATCAAATTCGTAAGTTTTAGAATTATCTCTGGTAGAAAGCGTATGCCTGCGCTGAGTAAAAAAAGGCGGGTCAAAGTAAATCAAGTCAATTTTATCGCTTTTTATTTCTTTGAATTTTTCAACGCAATTTCCGTGAATGATTTTATTAACTTCCATTTTCAGATGTCTTTTCATTTGCAATTTCAGTCAAAATAGCCTTGAAATCAACTCCAGTATATTTTTCGACAAATTCCCACGCTTCATCACCGCCGTAATATTCGCCCTTGACACCCGCATAAAGTGTCTTCAAAGTTTCTTGAATTCTAATGGCTTGCGTTCTTTGAGGATAATAGAACATTACCCGAATCGGTTTATAACCGTGTGAGCGAATCACTTGAACTCTGGTATGTTCCTTTGTAATATGATCGCCATCGGTTGTCGCATCTCGCCACTTAATTTCTATAGCATCATTATCATTTAAAAAGTCTATTTCAAATGTTTTAGGTCTTTGCCCGATTGTGTTTTCTACTTTAGTTTTAATTCCTTCCGGGAATTTGTAATTAAAACACAATGTAGTCGCCTCTTCTAAAAATGAACCCGCGTATTTGTATAGAAAACGTCCCGTATTTTGATAGACATCAATGAGTTGTCCTTCTTCATTCGTAATTCCAAGCACTCTATAAATCAAATAATGTGAGTTATCATCAGCCTTCATCTCTTCTTTTCTGGCTTCAATTTTACCACGGAGGTTTGCAGAATAAATTTCAGCCAAGTTTTTTATATTTTGTTTTAATTCTTTCATTTCAAATTCGTCTGCATACTAGTTTCAAGAAGGATAGATCAGTAAAAGCATTTTGCCAAAACAATTTGTAAGCGACTAACTTCATTCAATAAGCGTAAGAAGTTTGCTTTTGAATCTTTCTCTTAATTCAGAATTCTCTGCCTTCTTGAGCTTTTCAACTAAATTTCTATATTCATCAAGAACTGATTTATGAAATTTGTCCCGATTTAATTGAAAGCCTTTGTTTTTATCATCTTTATCAATCCAATCCAAAATGGGAGTTAAAGATTTTTTGTTGATAATTGAAGCTTGTTTAGCTTTTGATTGATGAAGCAAACCACTTCGTATTAACCCGGCAAACTTTCCAGCATCTTCTTTATCCTTAACGATTTCCTCGAAAGCCTCAGACCTTTGAAAGAAAGATAAAAATGCTTTGTCAGTTTCACCTTTTTTAGTTTCATCTTTACCACTATAGTATTGTTCCAATGTTTCGATGAGGATGCAATCAATTGTGGCTATAAGAAAACCACAATTATTTCTTAACTCAAAATCAGAATTATACTGTAAACATTCTATTTGATTGAAATAGCGTTTGTTATATCTATCCCAAAAGAAATCTATTAGTGGTTTCCACTCTGGATAACAAAAACTATCTGTCGCCACATTATTTATTTGTTCTTTAGTTATAGAAACTTGCTTTTTATTCATATTTTTATTTGAATTGAATTAGGAGTTACGCAGTTGAACTAAAAATCAACAATTTGTGGATATTTTTGATAAATGTAAATTGTCCTAAGTTCTTTATTTACAGTAAATTTTCGTTTAACAACATTTCAACTGCGTAACTCCTACTGAACATATGCAATAAATATAAGTAATTTTGAGTATGTGTCAATAAAACATCAAAAAAGGACGAAGCCGAAACTTTATCTTTACTATTTTAATTTTTAATCTTAAATGGTTTGGGAAGTGAATAATAGAACGGGATATTTGTGATTTTTTAACTTACGTTTTGACTCAAATTTGACTAGAATAGCGTTAATTACCGATTATTATTTAACTAATTTTGTTTTTTAAAGGCAAACTGTTATTTGGCGGTCAAAAATAGTTTAATAAATATAATAATCTGAAATAAAAACAAGCAATAAAATGTCAAAAATTTACTACACTTTAACCGATGAAGCACCGATGTTGGCGACGTATTCTTTTTTACCGATTGTCAAGGCTTTTACGAAATCCGCAGATGTTGAAATTGAAGTTCCCGATATTTCGCTGGCGGGAAGAATTTTAGCCAACTTTCCTGAATACTTGAACGACGACCAAAAAGTTCCCGATGCACTTGCAGAATTGGGCGAATTGGCGGCGAAGCCGGAAGCCAACATCATAAAGTTGCCGAACATTTCCGCTTCTGTTCCGCAGTTGGAAGAAGCGATTGCCGAGCTTCAAAAGCAAGGTTTTGCATTGCCGAATTATCCGAGCGAGCCGAAAAACGACGAAGAAAAAGCCATCGCTAAAAAATATGCGAAAGTTTTGGGAAGCGCGGTAAATCCTGTGCTGAGAGAAGGCAATTCCGACAGACGCGCGCCCAAAGCCGTCAAAAATTATGCAAAAGCCAATCCTCATCGAATGGGAGTTTGGAATGCAGATTCGGCAACGTCTGTCGCACATATGAATTCGGGAGATTTTTACGGAACGGAAAACTCAACGACGGTGGACACGGAAGGAAAATTCAGAATTGTTTTCTATGCGAATGACGGTTCTGAACAAGTTTTGAAAGATTTTGCTCCATTAAAAGCGGGCGAAGTGATTGATTCTTCGGTGATGAATCTTTCCGCGTTGAAATCTTTTGTCGGGGAAGCGATTGCTGAAGCCAAAGAGAAAAATGTTCTTCTTTCCGCACACTTGAAAGCAACGATGATGAAGATTTCCGACCCGATTATTTTCGGGGCGATTGTCGAAACATATTTCAAAGACGTTTTTGAAAAATATAAAGATACTTTTAAGGAATTGGACATCAATCCGAACTTCGGATTAGCGACGCTTTTTGAGAAAATTGCCGGAAATCCGAAAGAAGCCGAAATAAAGGCGGACATCGAAAAAGCCATCGAAAACGGACCGGGAATTGCGATGGTAAATTCGGACAAAGGAATTACCAATTTCCATGTGTCTTCAGACGTGATTGTAGATGCTTCAATGGCTTCGCTGGTTCGCGGCGGCGGAAAAATGTGGAATAAGGACGGCGAAGAAGAAGACACCGTTTGCATTATTCCCGACCGAACTTATGCCGGTTTCTACGATGCGATAATTCAGGATATGAAGAAAAACGGAGCAATTGACCCGAAAACTTTCGGTTCGGTTCCGAATGTCGGTTTGATGGCGCAAAAAGCTGAAGAATATGGTTCTCACGACAAAACTTTTCAAATTTCAGGCGAAGGAACAGTGAGGGTGGAAGACGAAAACGACAATGTTTTGTTAGAACAAAAAGTAAACAACGGCGATATTTTTAGAATGTGCCAAACTAAAGATGATCCGATTCAAGATTGGGTAAAATTAGCGGTGAACCGTGCAAAACTTTCCGATACGCCTGCTATTTTCTGGTTGGACAAAGACCGGGCGCACGATTCACAAATCATCCAAAAAGTTGAAGAATATTTAAAGAATTATGATTTAACGGGTCTCGACATCAGAATTATGGATGTGCAAGACGCAACGCTCGAAACTTTGAAACGCGCCAGAGAAGGCAAAGACACAATTTCGGTTTCGGGAAATGTTTTGCGGGATTATCTGACGGATATGTTCCCGATTTTGGAACTTGGCACTTCTGCAAAAATGCTTTCAATAGTTCCATTAATGAATGGCGGCGGATTGTTTGAAACCGGAGCCGGAGGTTCTGCTCCGAAACACGTCGAACAATTTGTCAAAGAAGGATATTTGCGCTGGGATTCGCTCGGTGAATTTTTAGCATTACAGGCAAGTTTGGAGCATTTGGCTCAAACTCAAGACAATAAAAAAGCACAAGTTCTGACAGATGCTTTGGATGAAGCAAATGCGAAATTCCTTGCAACCGACAAATCTCCGGCGAGAAAAATCAGGCAAATTGATAACCGCGGTTCTCATTTCTATTTGGCAATGTATTGGGCGGAAAGTTTGGCAAATCAAACGACAGACTCCGAGATTGCTGCAAAATTTGCACCGATTGCAAAAGCATTGAAGGAAAACGAAGCAAAAATTAATGAAGAATTAATCAGAGCGCAAGGAAAATCACAAGATGTCGGCGGTTATTATCATCCGAGTTCCGAAAAAACTTACGTTGCGATGCGACCTTCTGCGACGCTGAATGCTATTGTGGACGGAATTTAAGACTTTAAATTTAAAATTCATAAAAAACTTTCGAAATTCCGGGAGTTTTTTATTTAACGTGAGTTCGAGATAAGAAATTCGTTTTTAGTCGGTAAAACCGACGTTATATTTGTAGCCCACATCGCAAGTGGGAAAAATGCAATAAATGGACAAAGCCATTGAAAATGGCGACATAAAAAACGTATATCGCGGTTTTCAACCGCTTGAAATAATTCGTTAAACTGTTCCCATAACTAGCGTTATGGGCTACAAATAGGTTGCCGTCTTCGACGGCTTATCTCGAACTCACGTTATTTCCTGCTCAAATTCAATTCTCAGCTAATTTTTCGAGCTTCGTCCGGGCGGCTTCCGCTCCCATCACCTGCGCCATCGTTTGCGCCGTCGAACCGTCCATTGATTTGATTGAAACATCCGCACCGTGTTCCAAAAGCAGATCAATAATTTCGAGGCGATTAAACATTGCCGCGAACATCAGCGGAGTTTTGCCGTCGGGCATTCCGGCGTTGACATCCGCGCCGTGTTCGATAAGCAGTTTCGCCATCGCCGTATTGCCTTTGAAAGCCGCGCCCGCCAGCGGAATTTGTCCCATATCGTTGGCAAGCTGCGGATCGCCGCCGTTTTCGAGCAGAACGCTCGTCATTTCGAGTTGTTCGTTATAACTCGCCAGCATCAACAGCGTGTTGCCTTTGCCGTCGCGGATATTCGGCGCATCGAAACCTTTTTCAAAAAGTCCCTGCAACCGCGCCGCGTCGCTCGAACGGACGAGTTGAAACAACTGCTGAATCACTTCATAAGTTTCATCGTCCATTTTTGGCGCACTTGATTGCGCGGGATTAACATTTTCTTCTAACATTTAATTTTCTCCTGTGAGGATTTTGCTTTTAAATCCTGTCAATTGCTTTCGCCAGTTCAAAATCATTGTGCGTCAAACCGCCAGCGTCGTGCGTCGTGATTTCAAATTCCGCGTAACCCCAACCGAAATAAATATCCGGGTGATGATCTTTTTCTTCAGCGATTTCGCCGACTTTGTTGACAAAATCCAACGCTTCGACAAAGTTTTTGAATTCAAAGCGTTTTTTCAGATTTTTGCCTTCGACTTTCCATCCGTCTAATTTATTCAAAGATTTTTCGATTTCTTCATCAGATAATTTTTTTCGTTCCATTCGTTTTTAACTCCGTCGTTTTTTGGTTATACTTTGCTTTTTAGTATAACTATTTTACAAAGGTTTATTCAAAAATGCGTTTTTATAATTTTATTTTAGTTTTATTGTTAGTTGGTCTTTTCGCCGCCTGTGGAAACAAACCGAAATTGGAAACACCGCTCGACACGCTCAAAATTTACACGCAAGCCATCAAGAAAAACGATGTCGAAACGATGAAATTTCTACTTTCCGACGCTTCGCTGAAAATGGCTGGACAGGAAGCTGCGTCGCAAAACGTGCCGCTTGACGATGTGATAAAACGCGAAACATTATTTAATGAATCGCAGACGAGCCTGAAATTTCGCAACGAAAAAATCGAAGACGACAAAGCGACAATCGAAGTGGAAAATTCTTTTGATTCGTGGGACATCGTTTTTTTCGTTAAGGAAAACGGTGTTTGGAAAATTGACAAACAAGGTGCGGCAAATCAAATGATGCAGCAGATGGATCAGCAAAATAAACAGCTTGACAGCATTATCAATCAGCCTTAAACGATTTCGGGTTTTCGATTATCGTTAAAATTCCGATGTAAATGAAATAATATGAAAGTTTATAAAATATTGATTTTCGCCTTTTGTGTTTTGGCGTTGGCGACTTGCAAGACGGCGGAATCAACAGATAGTCCGACGGCAACTTTGAAAAATTTTGTCGAAGCGTCGAAGACGAAAGACATTGAAACGATAAAAAAACTGCTTTCAAAAAGCACGATGGATTTATTTGAAAAAACCGCCGCCGCGCAGAAAACGACGGTTGATAAAGTTTTGGTGAACGATAACGCCGCGCCGCTTAAAGAGATGCCCGAAATACGCAACGAAAAAATCGAAGGCGACACGGCAACCGTCGAAGTTGCAAACAAAATAACCGGCGGATACGAAACAGTTCCGTTTGTCAAAGAAGACGGCGTTTGGAAAATCGCGCTCGATAAGTTTATCCAAAACGTCATTGAAAAACAAAAAAAGGCGGCGGTCGCGCCGCCGTCATCCGCCGGGAACACGCAGACGAACGAACCGGCAAAAAATAATAAACAGTAACTTTTCAGAGGAGAATTTTTAGTGGCAATTATCAAATCTTTTCGCGCTTTGCGTCCGACTTTAGAGAAAGCAAAGCCTGTTTCCTGTGTGCCTTACGATGTGGTTTATGAATCGGAAGTCCGCGAATTTATTAAACTGAACCCGCTGAGTTTTCTGCGCGTTACGCGAGCCGAAGCCGAATTTCCCGAAGGCTCGAATCCGCCGATTGAAAAAGTTTTAACCCGCGCCGTGGAAAACCTGCAAAACTTTATTGACGAAGAAATTCTCGCCCGCGAAGCCGAATCGTGTATTTATATCTACCAACTTTCAACCGAAGCGCATTCGCAAACCGGCGTGGTCGCCTGTTGTTCGCTTGACGAATATGAACTCGGAATTATTAAAAAACACGAAAAAACGCGCCCCGACAAAGTTGAAGACCGCACCGCGCATATGTTAGCGTTGCAAGCGCAGTCGGGTTTGATCTTTCTTGCTTTTCGCAACACGGAGAAAATTAAATCTCTGATTTTTGCGGCGACTCAAAATAAGCCGATTTACAATTTTCATTGCTCGGACGGAGTAAAACAAACCGTCTGGCGCGTTGCGCTGACCGAAGATTTTGTGTCGGCGTTTGCCGAAGCTCCGTCGCTGTATATCGCCGACGGTCATCACCGCATCGAAAGCGCAAAACTGGCGCGGACAATTTTGCGTGAGAAAAATCCCGAACACACCGGCGCGGAAGATTATAATTTCGTCGTTGCCGGAATGTTTCCCGCTGAAGATTTAAAAATTCTGGCTTATAACCGTGTCATCAAAGACTTGAACGGTTTGAGCGAAGATGAATTTTTTGAAAAAGTGCGCGAAAATTTCGTCATTACGCCGACGGAAGAAAAAATCCCGCAAAATCACGGCGAAGTTTGTATGTATTTGAACGAAAAATGGCATAATTTGAAGTTTGCCGTTGATTATATTGAAGAACCGGACGCAATCGAACGGCTTGACGTGAGCATTTTGCAGGATTATTTATTAAAACCGATTTTGGGAATTGACGATGCACGAACAAACAAGCGCATCGGTTTTGTCGGCGGCGCACGCGGCACGGACGAGTTGGAAAAATTCGTCAATGACGGCACGGCGCAACTCGCTTTTTCGCTGTTCCCGACAACAATGGACGATCTTTTCGCCGTTTCCGACATCAACGAAATTATGCCGCCGAAATCAACTTGGTTCGAGCCGAAGTTGAAAGACGGACTTCTTATTCACTTAATTTAGTTCAAAGTTCCAGAATATGTTGGAAACCGAAAGACTCATAATGCGTCCGCTGGTCGAAAGCGATGTGGACGATATTTTTGCGATGCGGAGCGATGAAGAAATAATGCGCTTTATCCGCGAACCGCAGGCGCGTGATGAATCTTTCGGCTGGATAAAACTCGTTTCGGCGCGTTGGCATAAAGACAAACTCGGATTTTGTGCGGTTATCGAAAAATCAACCGATAAATTTTTAGGTTGGTGCGGCATTTGGCGTTTGAAGGAAACGGGCGAAATAGAAATCGGCTACGCGATTGACAAAGCGCATTGGGGAAAAGGTTTTGCCACCGAAGCCGCTGAAAGATTTATGCAGTATGCTTTTGACGAACTAAACGCCGAAAGATTGGTTGCCGTAGCGCGTCCCGAAAATGCGGCTTCGCGGCGCGTGATGAAAAAACTCGGAATGCAGTTTGTCAAAATCGCCACGTTTTACGAGCAAAGTTTGGTGCAATACGCCATTTCCAAAGATGAATTTTTGCAGTTAAAATCAAGTTTATGAAAGTTACACTCATCACGGGCGCATCGAGCGGCATCGGCGAAGCGTTTGCGAGAAGATTGGCGGCGGAAAAACACAATCTCGTTTTGGCGGCGCGTTCAGAAAATAAACTTCACGAACTCTGCGACGAACTGATGCTCGAACACGGAATTACGGCGCATTATATCGCCGTTGATTTAACCGATCCGAAAGCGGACAAAAAAATTTTCGACGAAACCGAAAAGTACGGAATGGAAGTCGAATGGCTGATAAACAACGCCGGCATCGGTTCGATGGGCGATTTTGCACGGCTCGATCTCGAAACCGAAATTTCAATGATAAATTTGAACATCACGGCATTAGTCGCGCTGACGCATCGTTATTTGCAAAAAATGCGGACGCGAAAAAGCGGTGTAATCATCAATGTCGCTTCAACCGCAAGTTTTCAGCCCGTTCCATTTATGGCGACTTACGCCGCGACAAAAGCGTTCGTCAGATCGTTCAGCGAAGCCGTTGCCGAAGAAAATCGTCCTTACAATATAAAAGTTACGGCACTTTGTCCGGGTCCGACGGAAACGAATTTTTTTGATGCTGCAAATATCGGAGCAAACGTCAAAAATGCTTTTATGAAAAAAGGAATGCAAACCTCCGAAGAAGTTGTCGAAGCCGGTCTACAAGCGGTCAAAAGCGGCAAATCTACGGCAATTTCGGGTTGGACAAATTACCTGACGACACGATTCGGACTTTTTGTGCCGGATTCGCTGATAACCCGCGCCGTCGGCAGCGTTTTGCGTCCCAAATTTGAAGTAAAAGAATAACCGCTTAAATTTTGTGAACGAAATCGGCGTAAAACTTCCTAATTTCATCAAAATTTTTTGACGTTTCAGTAAATTTCGCTTTTCCGATTTCCGCAATTTTCAGAATTCCAATTCCTGACGAAGTTAAGAAAACAGTTTCGGCACTATTTAGTCCCGCCAATTTTACTTTTGTTTGCTCAACCGGAAAATTCTCGACAATCAAACTTCTCGTCGTGCCTTTTAAACATCCGGTTTCCAAATCAGGCGTAAAAATCTTCTTATTTTTTATCCAAAAAATATTCGCCAAACACACCGAAACAATTTCGCCGCGCTCGTTTAATCGAACTGCTTCGTCAAAACCTTTTGCTTTTGCATCATCAAAAGCCAAGATATTTTCCAGATAATTGCAGGATTTCACGCCGACGAGCGGGGAAGTCGAGTTGACCCGAAAAGGTGAAATCGTCAGCCGAAAATTTTCCGAATTCGTCCGCAAATCGCCGGTTGTAATCAAAAGACTCGTTTTTTTATTTGTTTCAAAATTCCAAATACCGCCTGCCGATTCATCAAAAAAAGTCATTCGTGCGCGGGCATTTATAATTTCATTTTTCAAGATAATGCTAAGAAGTGAACTTTTGACGCTTTGTTCGGAGAATCCGCTCAAATCAATACCGATTTTGTCGGCGTTTTCCGTCAATCTTTCCCAATGTTTTTCCCACAAAAAAGGCTTTGATTGATAAATTGCGAGCGTTGTAAAAACACCTTTACCATAAAGCGCGGCGGAAGAAATCGCAGACAGCGAAATATTTTCAGCGGATAAAATCCGATTATTAAAAAAGATTTTTTTGTGATTTGACAAGTTTTTTTATCAGAATTTCCTTCAGAAACAATTATTAAAAATTAACTGCTTCGGTAGCAATATTAAAATCTTTCGGGTTTTGTGAAATTATCCCGATTGCAAGAAATTGCAGGGCGAAATTAAATTCCGCGTCGGATATTTTGTCTTTTTTCTTCAAAAACCAAACGGTGCGAATCTCGCGCGGCGTTACGTTTTCGGTTTGGCTCGATTTTGATAAACCTTCTATCACATTTTGCAAAGGTGTATTACTTCCGGCTTGTTTTCTCGCGTAACCGGCGATTATCAGCAAATTGTCGTCCGCCAACTTGTTGTCGAGTGTGCCTTTTAAATCGCTTAAAACCGGCAACATCGTTTGCGCGACGGCAAGCGGATCGCCTTTTGTATTGCCTATTTTTGCTAAAGCGGCAATCGCCAAAAACTGCGGTTTGAGATTTTTTGAATTCGCCAGCGCTTCAAACTGAGCGGCGTTTTTCTTGATTGCTTTGAGATTTTCGGCTAATGCCGCCGAATCTTTAAACTGATTGATTTTTGCATTGACGGCGGTAATTTGTTCGGTTGTCAAAAAGGGTTTCGGGTCGTTGAAAGCGATGTTCCGCATAAACGAAGAAGCATTTTGCCCGATTTTGTCGACTTCGCTCGAAACCTGCGTGGTTGGCGGTGCGTCCGGCGTTTCGGATGCCGGATTTGAAGTCGGATTATTAATTAAACTTTCCGTCGTTGCCGCCGGTTTCGGAGTCGGTGTTTCTTCTGTTTCC
Organism: Pyrinomonadales bacterium; assembly: GCA_038200505.1. Classification (GTDB taxonomy): domain Bacteria; phylum Acidobacteriota; class Blastocatellia; order Pyrinomonadales; family Pyrinomonadaceae. The sequence goes on from JBBPXX010000041.1 coordinate 18,671, forward strand.
GATATATCTTCTGTTGATTCTCTTTTGGTCGAATAGACAAATCCGCCGTCGTTCTTGGTGGTTTCCTTTTCTTTGTTTCCGCTGAAAACGAATAGCAAGCCTCCGGCGAAAATCAAAATGAACACGCCGAAAATCGGTGCGAGCCAAAATACACTTGGTGAAATCGAACTGTCATTTGATGGAGCAGAAACACTCGCCGACGGTGCGGAAACATCCGAACTTTCATCGGCATTTGCCGCCGAATCCGCGCCGGAATCGCCGTTTGCACCGGCGTTCGGATCATCGGAGATCATTTCAATTTCGATCTCCAAACCGCCGCCCAGATTCAACTTATCTTCATTTTTGAGCGCGACGGGTTCGGTCAAATCCGCGCCGTTTAATGTCGTCCCGTTACTCGAATCGGAATCGGACACAACAAAAACATCGCCGAAACGGTCAATTTTTAAATGTTCACGCGACAATTTCCCGTTGGCGACACTCAAATCGTTTTCCGAATGTCTGCCGACGGTGAATTTTTCCGGCTCAACCAAAATCCTTTTGATTTTGCCGCTTTCGTCCTGAAATTTTAGCCAAAGTTCGATCATAAAAGTTCGAAGTTCAAAGTTCAAAGTTCAAAGTTCAAGAATTAGCGGGGAAATTTCTAACTTTGAATTTTAAACTTTGAACTTTGAACTTACTTTGTGTAAGTTGAAAGCGGCTGCAAATTCACGCCGAAATCCTGCGGATTTTCGCCGATTATCGCAGTGGCGAAAAACTTCGGAACATATTTGATGTTTTCATTGCTAAACTGTTTTCCGGCGTTGCCTTCCATGACATTTTTGTTGGCAACGAGCGTCCAAAAACTGCGGTTTTGGCTCGCCGCCGCTGCCATTACCTTGTCCAAATTTTTGCTTAAATTTCCTTGTCCGCTGTTGTAACTGGCGATTGCCAGCGGAACGCTGTCGGGCGCAGTTCCGAAACGTCCCATCAAACTTTTCAGATATTTCGCCGCCGCCCGCGCCGACTGATCGGGTTCGCAACGCTCGTTTGGACTCAAACCGTAATCGGGCGCGGACGAAGCCAAAAATTGAAACATTCCTTTGGCGTGCGTCGGACTTTCCAGACAAACGCAATGTTCGGATTCGATCATCGCCACATAAATTCCGAGCTGCGGATCAATGCCTTCGGCGTTGAAATGGTGAATAATAAACGGCGAATTTTTCGTGGCGCGTTCCAAAACTGTCGTAAAATCGCTCCGCACCCAACCGCCCTGCGAACAATTATCATTTTTTGCCTTTGCCAAACGTCCGGCGTAACCGTTGATATATTTTTTTATTTCCTGCACGGCATCCGCCGGAATCGGTTCACTTTTTTGATTGCCGATGATTCGCGCCACTTTTTCGGATTTGGCGGCGATGTATTGATTTTTTTCGTCTTCCGACATTTCCTGATATTTTTTGCCCTTTGGAATCGTTACCTTATTTCCGCTGTTTAAAACTATCGGCTCTTCGGTTTTAGCTGTATCTTCGGCGTTGTCATTACTTGCCGTAGTATTTTCCGGTTTCGGCGTTTTTTCCGGCTTATTTTTATTATCTTCATCAGTCGAAGAAGATTCGGGCGTGGTTTCATAATCGTAACTCTCGGATTTATAAACGACTTCTTTATCGTTTCCGCCGAAAACCTTGAAACCGACAAAAATTGCCGAAACGCCGATAATTAAAAGCGCGAAAGCTGTTACGGCAATCGGAATAAGCATCGGAAAACCCGCGCGGGAATCCGATGCGGCAATTGTGTTTGAAGTTTTGCCGCCCAAAGTTGCAGTTTGCGCAACTTGTTTTTCAGCCATTCGCACAATCAAATTCGTGTAATGACCGATTTTTATCGAATCGCCGTTGTGCAGAGGCGTTCCGCTTGCCGACACTTTTTCGCCGTTGACAAAAGTTCCGTTAGTCGAGTTTTCGTCCACAATCCAAACGCGCATTTCGTCGTGGTAAATTGTCGAATGAAGCCGCGAAAGTCCGTCGTCGTCAAAGCGATAATCGGCTTCGCTGCCGCGCCCGAATGACATTCTTTCGCCGCTGACCGCAATTTCCTGCGAACCTTCGGGAGTCGGATATGTCAGTGTAACTTCAAGCATTTATAAATTTTACGGATAAAGCCGTGAAATCGGCTGATCGTTTTTCAAGCCGAATTTCTGTGGATTTTCCGCCACTGCCGCCGCCGCGAAAAACCGCGCGACTTGATCGCGCTGTTTCGGATTTTTTATCACATTCCAAAAATCCGAACGGTCGGCGGGCAGCGACATTTTCCAAATGCTCGCTTCCTGCGTGGACATTCCGAAAGCCGCTACCGTGTAAATTATATCACCTTCAAATACCGATAAAACAAGCGATTTGAGATAAAGTGCCGCCGCCCGCGCCGCGCATTCCTGTGATGAGTCCGACAAAGTTTGTGTTCCGCATAATGCCGTATATGAATTTGTTACCGCAAAATTGCCGTCCATTTGCCATAAACCTTCGTTCGCACCTTGTTTCTCCGGCTTAAACTGACTGCGGCTCATCGCCAGAATATAGCCGAGCGGCGCGTCGAGATTTGCTTCCTGAACGAAGGCGACATTAATCACGTCCTTGTATTTTTGCGCTCTCGCAAAATAACCTTCGGAAACCAATTCGCCGGTCTTTTTCTGAACTTCCTGCAAAAACTGCGGATTTGAAGTGTTGTACTTGAAAGTGCCGGAACTAAATTGTGTAATAAGTTTTTTTGACGCTTCCTGCGCGTCGCTGAGCGAAACTTTTTTGCCTTTTTCCGTTTTCGGTGCCGGTGTCTGATTTTCGGCAATCTCTTCCGGTGTCGGTGTCGGCGTGGCAATTTCCCTTGTTTCGAGAACAAGCGCAAAATCACTCGGCTGAACGATTTTGTTGCCTTCCGCGTCTTCCAAGACGATTTGAATAGCTTGGACACCGCCGTTGGCGAGATCGGGAAAGTTTTTCGGATCAATCGTCGCTGTGTAAGGCTGTTCGGTTGCGTCGGCAAATTCCACGCCGTTTATCAAAAAAATAGCACGTTCGACGCATTCCGCATTTTCCGCCTCGGCGACAATTTCCGTCGGTTCATAGATCGTTTCCTGATTTTCGGGTTTGACGATTCTGACGGCGGCTTCACATTTTGACGATTTGCTGAAATAAGCAAATAAAAGCACTCCGACGACACAAATAATTGCCAAACCGCAAAGTACGCCCATTAAACCCAAAATCCAAGGCAATTTTGAAGTCGTTTTTGCATCTTCGGCAATTTCCGTTTCCTGTTTCTCTGCCGCCGCGCCGGAATCTGCTTCCTCTTCTTTTTTTTCCGGTTCACTTTCGATTAAAATCTCGATTTTGCTGCTTCCGCCGAGCAAAATCACGTTGCCGTCATTTAATAATTTCTCGCTCTCGACAGGTTCGTCGTTGACAGTCGTGCCGTTGCTGCTGCCGAGTTCATTCAGCCAAAACCCGCCGTCTTCGCGTTGTTCGATGTCGGCGTGATAGCGCGAAACATTGGAATCGGCAACAAACGAAACGATATTATCCGAAGCACGTCCGAGCGTTGTGATGCCTTCGTCAATCTCGATTTCTCTGCCGTCAAATTTTAGCTTCGCACTTGCCATTTTTCTACTGCCGGAAACGCGCTTGCCGAAAGATGTTTTTCGTAAAATTTTGAATTTCGGAGCTTCTGATTTGCAAATCCGAAATCATAAATTTTGAACATTGCTTCCGGCAATCGTATTTTCGTTTTTAATACTCACTTGACTTTTATACGTCTTTTTCTTTTGAAAGTTGAGTTTTGACGGAAAAAAATATATGTTTGCCGGTCTTGATTTCTTTATAATTCGAGCTGGTGGAAAAACAAAAAATAAATTCCTATCAAAAAACCGACGGCAAACAGCACCATTGCCAAAATTCCGGCAACGATAAGAATTGTTCTTCCGGTTCCACTTTTGACTTCGGCGGGTGAACTTTCAATTATATTTTCATCGCCGACTATCAATGCTTCGGAGATATAAGGTTGAGGCTGAATATCAGCAACCGAATTCGTTGTTTTGGATATTTCGGACACTTTAGCGGAGAAATCTAAGCGAGGCATCGGCGAAGCGGACTTTTCGACCTTTTTTCCGCTCGAAACACGAAATTCAGGTTCCGGCATTTGCCATTTATCCTGCTTTTTATTTAAAGGATTTGTGTTCGGCATTTCCGCCGTTCGATACGCAGAATTTGCTTGATCGGGCGGATCTAAAATATTTCCGTTGCTTACTATCGTGTTCATCGCCCAATCATCTGAATTTGCCTGATTCTGCGGATTGACAGACAGAACTTCGCCGTCATTTACAAAGTCTGCTGCCTGTTTAGATTGGAAATTCGGCTCGTTGACCGTCCAATCTTCATCCAAATCACTCTTCATATTTTCAGGTTCATTGTTCATCGCTTTGTCCCTTTATTTTAATTAGTGCTGCAAATCCAAAACATCGGTTCGGGTAATAATTCCGGTAATGCGTTTGAAATCTTCAATTAAAACCGCGGGAGATTTTTGTAATTCCGTTTTTATATCGTTGAAACTAGCGTCAACGTCTAAAACCGGAAAACTCTCGTCCATCACTTCGCTCACTTTCGCGTTTAATAACTCACGATTTTCGAGCAATCTCGTCAAAACGCGGCTTTCTTTGAGCGAACCGACGCTTTTGTAATTTTCGAGAACGGGAATTTGCGTTACGCCGTTTTCAGTCATTTTTGCCAGAGCATCGCCGACCAATTCATCCGGCGCAACGGAGATAACTTCCTTCGGCGCACCCGAATTTTTTGTTTCAGTTATCAAACCCGCCGTAATTCTTTGCGGTTCAAGGAGAAGTTTTTCCTTCATCCATTCGTCGGAATGAAATTTTGTCAAATAATGTTCACCCGTATCGCAGACTATAAATACAATTAGACTGTTTTCATCCAAATCTTTTGCCAACTTTAATGTGGCGGCAAAGTTCGTTCCTGTCGAACCTCCGCAAAAAATGCCTTCGACACGCGACAATTGCCGCGCATAATCAAAGGATTCGCGGTCTGTTACGTTGATGATCTCGTCAATAATTTTCATATTGGCATTGCCGACCGGATGACTTTGCCCGATGCCTTCGACTAAATAAGGTGTCGGTTCGGGAACTTGTCCGCTTTCCTTGTAGGTTTTGAAAATCGAACCGTAAGGGTCTGCGCCGATAATTTGAATGTCGGGATTCTTCTCTTTTAAATATCTGCCCGTTCCGCTGATCGTTCCGCCCGTGCCGATGCCGGAAACAAAATGCGTGATTTTGCCGTCCGTATCGTTCCAAATTTCCGGTCCGGTCGTGCGGTAATGCGCCGCCGGATTTGCCGGATGATTATATTGATCGGGATAAAAAGAATTAGGCAGTTCGGAAGCGATGCGTTTTGCCGTTTCAACATAATGATCCGGCGTTCCGTGTTTAGCGGCGGCGGGAACGACGACGACATCCGAGCCGACGGATTTTAGATAACGCAGTTTTTCAACCGAAACTTTGTCGGTCAAAACAAAGATACATTTGTAACCTTTGACGGCGGCGGCGAGTGCCAAACCGATGCCGGTGTTGCCTGAAGTCGCTTCGATAATCGTGCCGCCGGGTTTTAAAATCCCTTCTTTTTCGGCGGCTTCGATCATCGAAATGCCGATGCGGTCTTTGACCGAGTAACCCGGATTGAGGCTTTCCATTTTGGCATAAACCTGCGCTTTGATATTATGCTGTGCAGTTAACTGGTTAATTTTAACCAGCGGCGTATTGCCGATAAGTCCTAAAATATTGCTGTAAAATTTCATTTATTCTCCGATAATTATTGTTTGATAAAGTAGATTGTGTGCTTCTACGCCCTAATTCTAGCTTTTGTTTGCAAGTCTGCAAAATTGAAACTGAAAAAAGTGTTTTCCGTAATTAAATTAACAGAAAAATTTTACAATCCAAAAATTACGATAAGAAAAATCTTGAGAGATAAAATGAAATTCTTTTTGAAAAGTACTTTAAAAATTATTAGTTCTTATTCATGCAAAAGTCCTGACAATCTCAAAAAAATTGTCAGGACTTCACACTATAATATCAATTTAAAAGCAAAACTAATTACAACACTTTATTGGACTAGGATAATCTCTAGCCTGTTTACGAGCTTCTTTTAGAAATTCATCTAAATTTTCATCTTTAACTTGTTCTTTTATGGGGCTTCCGTCTGCCGCATGAGAATAAACTTTTTTGTCCTTACTTATTAATTCAAGCAATCCCTGCGGACCTGCTGTTAAGAAATAAATATCGTCACCTTCACTGCTTTCACTCAAGTACAAAGCATAAGTTCTGCCGTTCAGCATTTTTCTAAAACCGGGAGTTCTGATCTCAGCCGTAGTGCCGTCCGCAAATGAAACTTTACCGCCGGGTAGAGCTACTTTAATAGTATTTCCTGCTGCAATATTTCCTTTTAAAACTTCCTGAACTTTAACATCGTAGAGAGTATATAAAAACTCTGCGTTCTTTGATAGTTTGCCTCTATTCCTAGAAGGAACACCTATTATTACAGCTTGACTATTTTTGGTAAGTTTTTCAACATTAAATTTTAACCAATCAGGATTTGGGTCAAAAATTCCCACATAGTTGCGCTCAAGTTCAGCAGCAGCCCGAATTCCCCCATTCCTTAGTGCATTTCTCAAAGCAATTTCCTTTTCATATTTATCACCCTGAGATTCCTGTTGTCGAGTTTGTGCTATTCCTACGATAGTTAATACGGTAACAAATGCGAAAAGCATTAAAAAAACTGCATAATTTGCTGTGTTTTTCATTATTACATCTCCATAATAAAAACAAAATTTGATAAAATAATTTAAGTTTTTTTACGCCTTAATTCTAGCCTTTATCGGCAAGTCTGCAAAATTGAAACTGAAAAAATTGTCGTTCGCAATAAAATAGCAGATAATTTCAAGTATAAAAATTATGATAAAAAAAATACTCTTTGTTAACTTCTTGTTTATCTTGTGTTTACTTCCGTTAAAAGCGCAGACGGTCAAAGCCGATAAAACCGAACTTCGCCGCCAAACATTTGAAAAAGTTTGGAATACGGTCAACGAAAAACATTTCGATCCGAATTTCGGCGGTGTTGACTGGCAAAAAATGCGGGAAGTTTATCAGCCGAAAGCGGCGGCAGCCAAATCGGATGCTGAATTTTATACAGTTCTGCGGCAAATGCTCGGCGAACTGAAACTTTCGCATTTTGGTATTATTCCGCCGGCTGTCGAAATGAACACTTCCAAATCAGGCGAAGGTTATATCGGTATCGGATTAAAAATGCTTGATAACCAAGCCGTTATCAGTGAAATCAAACCTGCTTCGACTGCCGAAAAAAGCGGATTGAAAACCGGCTTTGTAATAGAAAAACTCGACGGCAAAACAACCGCTGAAATTCTTGCGCCGTTGGAAAAACTTCTGTCGGCACAATCAATGCACGAAGCGCAAAAAAGACTTTATCGTGAACGGGTTTTATTGAGCTATATCAACGGCGATGCCGGGACAAAAGCCAAAGTCGAAATTTTGGATGGGGAAAATAATTTGCAAACTTTTGATGTAACGCGGGTTGAAAACAAAAGTGAGATGTCGCAGGCATTCGGAAATTTCCCTCCGCAGGAAGTCATTTTTGACGCAAAAATATTGGACGGCAACATCGGCTACATTCGTTTTAATATGTGGATCGTGCCGCAAATGCCGAAAATACGCGAAGCGATTCGCTCGATGAAGGATACAAACGGCATAATTATTGACTTGCGCGGAAATCCCGGCGGAATCGGCGGAATGGCTCCCGGCATTGCCGGACTTCTTGTTAAAGAACGAGTTTCGCTCGGCTCGATGAAAAGCCGCGACAGCGAAATGAAATTTATTGTTTACCCGCAGGCGAATATCTACGAAGGGAAAATTGTCATTTTAACCGATTACGGTTCGGCTTCGACGAGCGAGATTTTCGCTGCCGGAATGCAGGAAATCGGACGCGCAAAAGTTGTCGGCGAAAAAAGCGCGGGCGCAGTTTTGCCGTCGGTTTTTGAAAAACTGCCGGACGGCGCGACCTTTCAATATGTTATTTCCGATTACAAGTCGCCGAAAAACGTCCTGCTCGAAGGACGCGGCGTGATTCCCGATGTCGAAGTCAAACAAACCCGTCAAGCCTTGCTCGAAGGACGCGATTTGCAGCTTGAAGAAGCGGTTAAAATAATCACAAATAAGAAGTAATCTGTGCAAAACAGAAAAACAACCGAAGTCCTTGCGGTTTCAAACTATTTCTACACATCTCATTTCCGATTATTAAAAGATATTTCAAAAAAGAATTATTTTCGGGAACTTTATAAAAAAATCGGTGTCTAAGGATTATTATGTTTACAACGCGACATTTCGGCGTATAATTATTTCGATAACGGAAAAAAGGCAAAAGCTATGAAAAGGAATAATGCAGCTTTTTTGATTTTTGTTGTAATTTTATTGGTCACAGCCGTTAGTCTAAAACTATGCAATTTTATTGCAAGAATTAATTATGATTTCTTTTCTTGATCTGAAAAGAACAAATCAAGCAAATTTTATTTGCGTTCAACTCTTAAAACCTCTGCACTTCCAGTGC
>JBBPXX010000042.1:0-16801 GCA_038200505.1 Pyrinomonadales bacterium
CTGTAACCGCTTATGCAGACGCGGATTCTTTTCTTCATTCTCCAATCTTTTCAGATCAACAACGGATTCTTTGATCTGACCGATGTAGTCAACAGTTCTCATTACTCGAGTTTATCACACATACTTACTGATTTTCCGTATAAGCGTTCATAAATAGTTTTTTACTCGTTTTGTGCTTGTTCAAAAAAACTTCAAGTTAATTGGGCTTGATTCTTTTTCAAAATATCTTTCCCTAGAAAATAACCTGCGAAATTTCAAAAACTCATAACCCCGAGTTTTTAATTTGAGTTGTTTTCAACGATCAGCCTCGCTGTGTCGCGGGCGATCAGTAGTTCTTCGTTGGTCGGGATGACGTACACTTTGAGTTTTGCGCCGTCCGCGTTGATAATTCCTTCGCGTCCGCCGATACAATGATCGTTTTTTTCGGCGTTCAATGTAATTCCGAACCAGCTCAGATTTTCGCAAATCAAACGACGAACTTCCGCCGAGTTTTCGCCGATGCCGCCCGCGAAAATTATCGCGTCCGCGCCGTTCATCGCGGCGAGATACGAACCGATGTATTTCGCGGCGCGATAGCAGAAAATTTCGATTGCCAGCCGTGCGCGGCGGTCGCCGGATTCGTTCGCTTCGACGAGCAGTTCGCGCATATCGTTGGTTAAGCCGGAGATGCCGAGAAGTCCCGACTGTTTGTTTAATAAACTTTCGACTTCCTGCACGGTCAAGCCTTCTTTCGACGAAATAAACTCGACGATTGCCGCATCCAAATCGCCGGAGCGCGTTCCCATCACTAAACCTTCGAGCGGCGTTAAACCCATCGAAGTATCAATCGAATTGCCATTTTTGATCGCCGTGATGGAACAGCCGTTGCCGAGATGCAAAGTGATGATATTGACCTTTTCGCGCGGAATTTCGTTGATCGTGCGGTAACGGTAAGCGACGTAGCGGTGCGACGTGCCGTGAAAACCGTAGCGGCGGATCTTGTGGCGGCGGTAAAACTGATACGGGAGCGCGTAGAGATACGCTTTTTCGGGCAAAGTCTGGTGAAACGCCGTATCGAAAACCACAACTTGCGGAATTCCCGCGCCCAAGATTTCACGGGCGGCTAAAATGCCTTTTATATTAGCGGGATTATGAAGCGGCGCAAGTTCGATGCAGTCTTCGATGCCGCGCAGAACTTCGTCCGTGATAATTGCCGACGCGGTAAATTTTTCGCCGCCGTGAACGACGCGGTGACCGACGGCGTGAATATCCGCCAGAGCTTTTATCTCATCAATTTCCGAAGCACCAGAGGCAATCCACCTTAAAACCTTTTCAACCGCCGAACGCATATCTTTGATCGGCTCGGCAGAACGGTGCGCCGTTTTGCCTTCAGCAATCAGAGTGATAATCGCTGCGCCGCCGATACGTTCGATCTGCCCGTGCGCCAGACGTTTGTCGGAATTAGCCGCGATACGCTCCAAATCGGTCGCAATCAATTGAAATTTGAGCGACGAACTGCCGCAGTTTAAGACTAAGATATTCATCAGTTATGAAGCGTCGCGCAAAATCGTCAATATGTCCATTTCCAATCTTTGATTTCCGGCAGATCGTCGCCGTATTCGCGGATGTATTGTTTGTGTTCAAACAGTTTGTCGCGCATTTCCTGTTTGGCGTGTGCGCCGATGGCGGCGAGTTTCGGGACGCGCTCGATGACATCCATAACTAGATGAAATCTGTCGAGATCGTTCAGCACGACCATATCGAACGGCGTGGTCGTCGTGCCTTCTTCCTTGTAGCCGCGAACGTGGATGTTACCGTGATTTTTGCGTTTGTAGGTCAGGCGATGAATCAACCACGGGTAGCCGTGATACGCGAAAATAACGGGTTTGTCGGTGGTAAAAAGCGAATCGAAATCCGCGTCTGAAAGTCCGTGCGGATGCTCCGTTTCGGACTGGAGCGTCATCAGATCAACGACATTGACGACGCGGATTTTCAAGTCGGGAAACTTTTGGCGCAGAATGTCCGTCGCCGCGAGAATTTCGAGCGTCGGCACATCGCCTGCGCAAGCCATTACGACATCGGGTTCAACGCCGTCGTCATTGCTCGCCCAATCCCAGATACCCAAACCCGCCGTGCAGTGTTTAATCGCTTCGTCCATCGTGAGAAATTGGAGCGCGGGCTGTTTTCCGGCGACTATGACGTTGACGTAATTGCGGCTTCGCAGACAATGGTCGGTGACGGACAAAAGCGTGTTCGCGTCGGGCGGCAGATAAACGCGGACGACTTCGGCTTTTTTGTTCATTACGTGGTCAATAAATCCGGGGTCTTGATGCGAAAAACCGTTGTGATCCTGCCGCCAGACGTGCGATGAAAGCAGATAATTAAGCGACGCAATCGGTCGCCGCCACGGAATATGGCGCGTCGTTTTGAGCCATTTCGCGTGCTGGTTGAACATCGAATCAATAATGTGAATAAACGCTTCATAACAGGAAAAAAATCCGTGTCTGCCCGTCAGCAGATAACCTTCGAGCCAGCCCTGACACAAATGTTCGCTTAAAACTTCCATCACGCGCCCGTCGGTCGAGAGATGATCGTCGAAAGGCAGAATTCCTTCCGTCCAAATGCGGTCGGAAGCGTCGAGAATCGCATTCCAACGATTGGAATTATTTTCGTCGGGCGACATAACGCGGAAATTTTTCGCTTCCGAGTTGAGTTTCATCACGTCGCGCAGGAATTGTCCCATCACGCGCGTCGCTTCGGCTTCGATGGTCGCAGGTTTTGATACTTCGACCGCGTAATCGCAGAAATTCGGCATCAGCAGATTTTTCAAAAGTTCGCCGCCGTTGGCGTGTGGATTCGCGCTCATCCGGTTTGCGCCGAGCGGCGCGAGATCGGCTAATTCCCCGATTAATTTGCCGTTTTCGTCAAACAATTCTTCGGGTTTATACGAGCGCATCCATTCTTCCAATTGCTGCAAATGTTCGGGATTTTCCCGTAAATTGGCGAGCGGAACCTGATGCGAGCGAAACGAATTTTCGGCGGGCAGTCCGTCAACAAACTTCGGTCCCGTCCAGCCTTTCGGCGAACGCAAAACGATCATCGGATACATTGGTCTTTGCGAAAAACCGTTTTCCCGCGCGTCCGTCTGAATCGCTTTTATTTGCGTGAAAACTTCGTCAAAAGTTTCCGCCATTAAACGGTGCATCGCTTCGGGTTCGTCGCCTTCGACGTAGAACGGTTGGTGTCCGTAACCTTTCAGCAAATTGTCCAATTCTTCGTGACGCATCCTTGCTAAAATGGTCGGATTGGCGATTTTGTAGCCGTTCAAATGCAGGATCGGCAAAACCGCGCCGTCACGCGCCGGATTGATGAATTTGTTGGAATGCCAACTCGCCGCGAGCGCGCCGGTTTCCGCTTCGCCGTCCCCGATGACGCAGGCGGCGATCAGATCGGGATTGTCGAAAACCGCGCCGTAAGCGTGCAGCAGCGAATAACCGAGTTCGCCGCCTTCGTGAATCGAACCGGGCGTTTCGGGCGCGACGTGGCTCGGAATGCCGCCGGGAAACGAAAATTGTTTGAACAACTTTTGCATTCCTGTTTCGTCCTGCGAAATCGTCGGATAAACTTCCGTATAAGTTCCTTCGAGGTAAGTGTTCGCCACGATTCCCGGTCCGCCGTGTCCGGGTCCGCAAATGTAGATCACGTTCAGATCGTCGCGTTTGATGACGCGGTTCAGATGCGCGTAAATAAAATTCAATCCGGGCGTGGTTCCCCAATGACCGAGCAGTCGCGGCTTTGTGTGTTCGATCTTCAGCGGCTCGCGCAATAAAGGATTATCGAGCAGGTAAATTTGCCCGACCGACAGATAATTCGCCGCCCGCCAGTAGGCATTGATTTTTTGAATCTCATCAACGCTCAACGACTGTTTATTTTCAGTTTCTTTCATGATGTTTGTAATGGTGCAATAACCCGATTTTTATAAGTTAAAACCCGAACGGTTTTGGTCGTTTAATTTTCAAAACGGTCTTTAATGCGATTCCAAATTTACTTCCTTGTTTTTCGTTTTCCCCGTTTTCGGCGATTTTACCGATCTCGAAATTCTCTAACAACCCGATATTTTTCATAATGATTTTTTATATTAAAAGAAGTCGAACGAGATTAATCCGAAACGGCGCGGTGTCCGCTAATCGTTTGGATGTGAATACGAAAATAAATCGGCGCGACATTCGCCTGATCGGGGCTATGCGTTCCGGCGACGAAACCCGGCTGCCACCACATCGGATCACGCGACAAAAGATCGAAAGCGTGACGGCGCATTTCCTCAAATTCGGGAGTTTCAGACAGTTCTTCAAAACGCCCGAAAATCACAAAACTTATCCAGTCAAATTGACTTTTTATATCGTCAACTTCAACACAAACCAAAGGATTCGTCCGCATCCATTCGATTTTTTTACCGAAAGTCGAAAAGGAATAAAGAAAGTCGTCTTCAAAAACAAAGAGAAAAGGAACAACATACGGCTGGTTCTCTCTGGCGCAGGCGAGCCTGCCGATGCGCTTTTCCTTCAAAGTTTGGCGACACTCTTCGGCAGTTAATCTTTTAATGTGCATATTTGCGTCTCCGAAGCTATAAAAATCACATTTTTATCCCGGCAGTGTATTTACTTCGCATTTTTGCTGCCAGCCACGGCGCGAAGAACATAAAAATCAATCCAAACAACATCAATCCGCCGCGCCTGATATCGTAATCTTCGAGCATTCGTTCGAGCGAATAATTCATTACGAAAATTCCCAGACCGAATTCAAACAGCAAGGTCAAAATCATCCACATCAATCCGGCTGTAAAAAGTGATTTGACAGTCGGCGCGGCAATCCACCGGATGAAAAAATATGAAAACAAAAATATCAGCACCAAACTTCCGAAAAACGCGATGCGCCGCGCGGTAAAGTTTCCGACGAGCGGCACGAGAAACATTTGCCTCAATGTTCCCATAATGCTTTCGGAAAAAATTATCGCTAACCAGATTATCAATGCTCTCACCAAATACATAAATTCAAGCAAGTTTGATTGTCCCGATTTCTTTTAGGACATCGAAAAACTATTTTAAGTGTTATTTCCATCATTCATCACATTATTTCCTCACAAATCATTCAACCGGACGGCGAAGCGAAACGGGCGGCGGATATGTTTTTACTCGCATACTCAACTGCGATTTAAAAACATACTTATAATAATAGACGAATAATTGACCTTACTTAAACTGCGAAATTAAGTTTCCTTTTTTTATTAAATTAATGCCGTTAGAAATAGATCTGCTTGCGGCTTATGATTTAAATTGTTTATCAGAACATTTAAACATCTAAAGGAAATTCCAGCCGAAAAACCGCGCCGTTGGCGGAATTTTTCGCGCTGAGACTTCCGCCGTGTTCGGCGGCGATTTTGTAAGCGATGGAAAGCCCCAAGCCGAAACTTTTTTCTTTGGTTGAGAAAAACGGATCGAAAATTCGCTGCAAATTTTTCTCGTCAATCCCTGTGCCAGTGTCGGCAACTTCAATAATTACTTTTTTTCCAGTTTTTTTTGTTGAAAAGATAAGTTCGCCGCCCGTTGGCATTGATTGAAGCGCGTTGAGGGCGAGATTTAATATAACTTGTTTGATTTGTTCGGTATCGAGGGCGACTTCCGGCAAGTTTTCCGCTAAATTTTCTGCGATTACAACGTCTTGATTTTGCGCTTGTTTTTCAATTAAAAGGTGCACAGAATGCGTCAATTCATTGACATCGGCGGGAATTTTCTCCGGTTTCGGAGCGCGGGCGAAATGCAGAAATTCGCTGACCAATTTATCAATCCGTTCGACTTCCGCTTTGGCGATGGCGGCGAATTCGCGGCGCGGACTGTCTTCGGCGAGTTCATCTTCAAGAATCTCCACCGCGCCTTTGATTGCGCCCAAAGGATTGCGGACTTCGTGAACGACACCCGACGCAATTTCCGCTAATGAAGAAAGTTTTTCGGCTTGAAGAAGCTGATTAAAAGTTTGTCTTAATTCGGCGTAAGCGGTTTGGAGTTCGGCATTTATTGTTTCCGCCCGGTCGTGTTCGCGCCGTTTTTGATCGCCGAGCCAGCCTGTAACCGCGCCGATGACGAAAAATAGAGCGATTTCGGCGTATTGATTGAGCGCGTAATCGTAATTTTGATGCTGCCAGTGCATCGAAATATGCGGCACATAACTGATGCAGGCAAACGAAGCCGCGCCCAAACCGCCGCGCCAACCATACCAAAAGGCGGCTAAAATTATCGGAATGTAATAAAGCCTCTGATAAATTTGATGCAAAACCAAACTATTAATCGGCGTGAGAAAATGAAGCGCAGAGATAAGCAGAATCGAGCCGCCGAGAAATAAAACGGAAATTGTGAGATTTTTCTTATTCATCAAGACCGGATTTCTGCATTCGGTAAATCAGCGCACTTCGCGTGATGCCCAAATATCGCGCCGTCTGCGATTGGTTGCCGTCGTGCATATCGAGCGCGTGATTGATAATCTCGCGTTCAACTTCGTCAAGCGAGATGTTTTCGGCGGGCAGTTCAAAGCGGACGTTGCCGAAGTTTTGCGACGGTTTTTTGACGTATTCGGGAACATCCGCTGAAGTCAGATTTTGTTCGTCCGACAAAACGACCATTCGTTCGACCAGATTTTCGAGTTCGCGGACATTTCCCGGAAACGCATAATTTGATAAAGCATCAAAAACTTCGCGGGCGATTTTCAAGTTTTTAAAATTATGCTTTTCTTTTGAAATTTTGAAAAAATGATTTATCAAAAGCGGAACGTCTTCACGACGGGCGCGAAGCGTCGGCAGAATTACGGGAACAACGGCAAGACGAAAATATAAATCTTCGCGGAAAGTTCCTTCTTCGATCATTTTTTCAAGATTTTGATTGGTCGCTGCAATGATACGGACATCAATCGAGCGCGGAACATTTTCGCCGACTCTGACTATTTCCTGTTCCTGCAAAACCCGAAGCAGTTTCGGCTGAACATCGAGCGGCATCACGCTGATTTCGTCCAAGAAAAGTGTTCCGCCATTTGCCGCTTCAAATTTTCCTTTCGTGTCGGACATCGCGCCCGTGAACGAGCCTTTTTTGTAACCGAAAAGTTCCGCTTCGATCAGATTTTCGGGAATCACCGCGCAATTTATCGGAATAAAAGCATTTTTTGCGCGTTTCCCTGCAAAATGAATTCCCTTGGCGACGAGTTCTTTGCCCGTTCCTGATTCGCCTTCAATTAAAACCGTCGCGTCCGAACGCGAAACGCGCTCAACTAAATTTAAAACCTCGCGCATTTTCGCCGAATCGCCGATGACATTTTCAAGCCGAAATTGTTTATCAACAAGCTCGCGCAACTGCCGATTTTCGCTTTTCGTTTCGCTGAAATTAACGGCACGTTCGATGGTCAGCAAAATTTCGCCGCGGTTAAAAGGCTTGTTGATATAATCAAACGCGCCCGCTTTCATCGCCGTTACCGCCGTTTCGACTTCTCCGAATGCCGTAATGACAATGACGGGAATTTCAGAATCGGCGGCTTTGATTTTTTCCAAAAATTCCAAACCGGACAGTTTCGGCATTCGCAAATCGGTAATCACGCAGTCAAAATCATTTCCACTGAAAATTTCAAGAGCTTCCGCGCCGTCCTTAGCCGTCTGAACTTCAAAACCTGCTTCCGTTAGTTGATATTCAAGCACGCGGCGCAAATTATCGTCATCGTCGGCGAGCAAAATTGTTTTTTGTTTGTTTGTTTTCACAATTTAGCGGACAGTTTCATTTCGATTGATTGCAGAATTTCGATTGCCTGCGCCCGTTTGCCTTCCTGCACGAAACGGCTGAATTCGAGATATTTTTTCGATAATTCGTCAATCATATTGGCATCAAAACCAATTTCCGACGCGAGTTTTTCCGCTGTTTCGTCCAATTGAATCGAGTTGCGATTTTGCAAACTGCGAATTGCCGCCAAAATTCGCAAAGCGGGTGCGTCCAATTGACGTTGAAAAGCGATAACGGATTGTTCGAGCGCACGAAGTTCGCGTTCGCGCCAGTTTGCCCGCCACAAAAAAACGCCGAACGCGACCGCAATCACCATATAAAGCAGTCGAAAAATCAAAGCCGTCGGATGCGGCGAAAAAATCTCCGCCCACAGACTTTCGGCGTGAATGTCCGCGCCGAGTTCGACGTGCATCACGGCATCAATCAGCCACATCGCCGCGCCTAAACCCGCGCCAAACCAGATTTCTTTATATGATTTTAAAATCTTCATAATCAAAAAGAGCGATTCTCATTAAAAATAATACTTTCAGAATCCACTTTTTCAGATGTATCTCAGACACTTTCGGTTTGAATTGATTTGTGTTAAAAACAGTTCTGTCGTTTTAACTTACAATTTCAAATTTCTCAGTCGCAAAGCATTCAAAATAACCGAAACCGAACTGAACGTCATCGCCGCCGAAGCGATCATCGGCGACAGCAGAAGTCCGAGAAACGGATACAAAATGCCCGCCGCAATCGGCACGCCGACGAGATTATAAACAAAGGCGAAAAACAGATTTTGACGAATGTTGCTCATCGTCGCTTCGCTCAAATGCTTTGCTTTCAAAATCCCGCGCAAATCGCCTTTGAGAAGTGTAATATCGGCGGATTCCATCGCCACATCAGTTCCCGTTCCCATCGCAATTCCGACGTTTGCCTGTGCAAGCGCGGGCGCATCGTTCACACCGTCGCCAGCCATCGCCACGATTTTTCCGTTTGCCTGCAATTCTTTGACTTTCGCCGCTTTCTGTTCGGGCAGAACGTCGGCAAAAACTTGGTCAATATTTAGCGCTTTAGCGACAGCTTCGGCGGTTTTCGCATTGTCGCCGGTCATCATTACGACTTCAATGTTTTGTTTATGCAATTCGCTGATCGCGTCTTTTGCCGATTCTTTGATAGTGTCCGCCACGCCGACCAGACCGGCGGCTTTTCCGTCAACGGCGACTAACATCACGGTTTGACCTTCGCCGCGCAGTTCGTCGGATTGTTTGCCGTCTTTGGAAAAATCAATCTTGTTGTCGTTCATCAATTTCGAGTTTCCGAGCAAAACCTTTTTGCCCGCAACTGTTCCGAAAACGCCTTTGCCCGTTACCGATTCAAAGTTTTCAACCTTTGCAAACTCGACATTTCGTTCTTCCGCGCCTTTGACAATCGCTTCGGCAAGCGGATGTTCGCTCGATTTTTCGAGTGATGCGACAAGACTCAGAAGTTCGTTTTCCGGCAAGCCGTTTAATGAAATCACCTTTTGCAGACGCGGTTTGCCTTCGGTCAGAGTTCCGGTTTTATCCACGACTATGACATTCACTTTTTCGAGAGTTTCGAGAGCTTCGGCTTTTTTCACCAACACGCCGTTTTTCGCGCCGTGTCCCGTGCCGACCATTATTGACATCGGCGTTGCAAGTCCTAAAGCGCACGGACACGCAATAATCAAAACCGAAACCGCCGCGACCAATGCGTAGGTAAAATAATCAAATTCAGATGTAAAATAACCAAATGCAAACCAAACTGCAAAGGTGATAATCGCCGCGACGACTACCGCCGGAACGAAATACGCCGAAACAATATCAGCAAGTCGTTGAATCGGAGCGCGTGAACGCTGCGCTTCGCCGACCATTCGGACGATCTGCGCCAGAAGCGTGTCGCTTCCAACATTTTCCGCTTTCATCGTAAACGTGCGTTTTCCGTTAATCGTTCCGCCGATGATCTTATCGCCCGAAACTTTTTCGACGGGAATTGATTCACCCGTCACCATTGATTCATCAACATTCGTTTCGCCTTCTAAAATTACGCCGTCAACCGGAATTTTTTCATTTGCACGAACGCGCAAAGTCGCACCTTCTTGGACATCTTTGAGCGCGATTTCTTCTTCCGTGCCATCATCGAAAACCACGATTGCCGTGTCCGGCGCGAGTCCAAGCAATTCTTTAATCGCACTCGAAGTTTGCGAACGCGCCCGAAGTTCCAAAACCTGACCGAGCAAAACAAGCGTCGTAATCACCGCCGCCGCTTCAAAATAGACGGCGATCAGATTCGTGTGGGTGTCGCGCATCGAAAGAGGAAATATCTGCGGAAAAAACAACGCGACGAGGCTAAATAGATAAGCCGCACCCGTTCCCATCGCCACGAGCGTGAACATATTCGGACTGGCGTTTTTAACCGATGCCCAACCGCGCTCGAAAAACGGAAAACCGCCCCACAAAACGACGGGAGTTGCCAGTGCAAATTGAATCCAGAGCGAAATATTTGTCGGCACGATTTCGTTAAACGACGGAAACATTTCCGCCATTGCCAGAATAAAAACCGGAATCGTCAGCGTGGCGGAAATCCAAAACCGGCGTTTCATATCAATCAGTTCCGGGTCGGGTGCGTCCGTCAAAGAAATCACTTTCGGCTCAAGTGCCATTCCGCAAATCGGACAGCTTCCGGGACCGATCTGCACGATTTGCGGGTGCATCGGACAAGTGTATTCCGTTCCCTGCGACTCGGCTTCTAACTTTTCTTCCTCTTTTTCTTCGAGAAAACTTTTCGGGTTTTGTTTGAATTTGCTCAAACAACTCGGCGAGCAAAAGTAAAAGGTTTCGCCCTCGAAATCATAATTTCCGGCAGCGGTTTCCGGTGCAACCGACATTCCGCAGACCGGATCAATAAATTCGCCTTCGGGCGCAGCTTTCATCGCGCCGTGCGAAACTATAGTTTCACCATTTTTTTGAGATATGTTCGCCTTTGTCGGCTCGATAATTTTGTTGTCGCCGTTTTCGAGATTTGAGATGTATTTCTTTTTACAGCCTTCCGCACAAAAATAAACGGTTTCGCCGTTTTCGCTTTCATATTTTCCGGCAGCGGTTTCCGGTTTAACCGACATTCCGCAAATCGGGTCAATATATTCTTTGTTTGTCGTCTTTTCTTTTGTCATAATTTGTCTCTCATCTTTCCTTTTTTGCAGTCGGACAAATCTAATGATCCGGCTTTATTTACATTTTACAACCTGATACGAAGTATTAAGTCAAACAGGCTTTTATTTTTACAAAAATAGAAACTTGAAAAATTAAACCTAAAATTTTGTTTCAGCAACAGATTCGATCAAATGACAAACCGAATTGCCGTTCGGCATCGAATTTTCCATATCCTCCCGGTCAATTAGTGCCGCTTGCATTTTCTAACGCTGGCGGTCAACATAATTTTTAACTTGCTAAATGATTTAATTTTACTTCACTTTTTAGTGCCACATCCGAACGCCCATAACGAAGCGAATTTGACCGGCACTTCCGCCGTCTTGCCGCACGAGATCAGCCGTTCCGAAAAAACTTCGCTCGTAAGAAACGCCGATATACGGGGCGAATTCGCGGCGGATGGCGTAGCGCAGACGCAAGCCGAGTTCGATATTGTTTAAACCTCTGCCGGTTTTGAAACGCTCGACTTTTTGGACAGCCAGATTGGTTTCAAAACGCGGCTGGAGAATCAAACGCTGTGTTACCAGATAATCTCTCGAAGTGGTAAAACGTCCCGAAACATTGCCTTTCGGATCAACAAAAGCCAGTGCTTCGATTTCATATCTATATGGGCGCAAGCCTTCGATGCCGACGACTCCCTGCACGCGCGTTGCGTTGCGCCCGCGAAACGAATTTGATTGGACGCGTCCGCCGATTTGAAAATCGTAATAAGTTTTTATAAAACGACCGTAAAGCAGTTGAAAATCCGCCGTGTAATCTTTTTCGACGGTGCTGCTTTCGCCTTCGCTTTTGAACCAGATGCGATTAAAATCGCCGCCATACCAGCCTTCGGTGTCCCAGCGGAAATTGCTGTCGCTGCCCTTCGGACTGAATTCGAGGATGTCGGCGAGAATAAAACTGTGCGGGCGTTCGTCGGCAACCGGTTTGCCCCAGCTTTTCGGCGCGGGAAACGGCGGAATCGGCGGTTTATTCGCTTCGTCTTCGTCCGGCACAATCGGTGTCGGCGTTAGCGACGGCATACTCATAGGCATTTTCATTTCCATCTGCATCGGCGACGGACTTGGCGACGGCGTTGGAGTTTGTGCGGACGCGAATGATGAACCGATTAGAAAAACAAAAACCGCAAGGAAAATAAACTGTATTAAATTTTTCACCTATTTGTTCTCCGGCAACTCGTCAGACACAACCACGACGCGAAACATTCCGGTTTCCATGTGCATAATCAGATGACAGTGAAACGCCCACGGTCCGCGTTCGTCGGGCGTGATGGCGACCGAAGCGCGCTCGGCGGGTTTGACGATGACCGTGTGTTTTCTGGGTATAAAATCGCCGTGTCCGTTTTCGAGGTGCATCCACATTCCGTGCAGATGAAATGTATGTTCCATCATCGTGTCATTTACAAAAGTCCAGCGCAGACGCTCGCCGAATTTGAAATGAACCGGTTCGCCGTTGGAAAACTTTTTGCCGTCAAACGACCACATAAACTTTTCCATATGTCCGGTCGCGTGAATTTCGAGTTCGCGCTCCGGTGGGCGCGTGTCGTAAAATTTTTCAACCGCCTTCAAATCCGTATAAACCAGAACTTTGCGACCGTCGCCGCCCAAACCGATTCCGGGATCATCCAAACGACTGCTCGTGTAATCCGGCGCGGCTTGATTGCCGATGCCGTGCTTTCCGGGCGCGTGTTTGACGGGCGTTGCGCCGGGAATTTCCGATTCGGACATTTTTTTCACATCCATATTCGGCATATCCATTCCGGGCATTTTCATATCATCCGATTTCGGCATCGGCATATTCATATCACCGAATTTCGGCATTTTGTCCGGTTTCGGATCAGCCGTTTTCAATTTCGGCATATCCATTTTTTTGCCCATCGGCATAGCCACGCCGGACATATCCATCTTTTCACCGCCGGCTTTGGTATTTTCGCCCATTGCGACTTTCATCGCCGCCGGGTCCATTCCTTCCATCGCCATTCCCATACTTCCCATCGTGCGAAGGGGACGCAGACGGCGTTTAGGAATTTCCGCGCTCATTCCCGCACGCGGCGCGAGTGTGCCGCGCGTGTAACCGCTGCGGTCTAAGGCTTCGGAAAAAATCGTGTAAGCGCGGTCTTCGTTCGGCGTAACGATGACATCGTAAGTTTCTGCCGGACCAAAGCGAAACTCGTCAATCTCGACGGGCTGGACGTTCTGCCCGTCCGCCGCAACGACCGTCATCTTCAAACCCGGAATCCGCACGTCATGAAAAGTCATCGCGCCGACGTTAATAAAACGCAAACGAACGCGCTCGCCCGGCTTAAAAGTTCCCGTCCAGTTTGATTCGGGCGCGAGTCCGTTCATCAAGTATGTGTAAACCGAACCGTTCGCATCCAGAAGATCGGTCGGCATCATCCGCATCTCCGCCCACATCTTGTAATTTTCCCACGTCGGTTTCCAGCCGTATTCCCTGACATTCGAGATAAACTCTTCCATCGTCCGCCGCTGAAAATTAAAATAACCTTCGGATTTTTTGAGTTTGCCGATCATTTCCTTTTCGGACATAAAACTCCAATCCGACAAAACGACGGCATATTCGCGGTCAAATTTAAACGGGTCGGGTTTTATCGGATCAATAATCAGCGGCGCATAAACGCCCGCCTGTTCCTGCCCCGGCGAGTGGCTGTGATACCAGTAAGTTCCGCTTTGCTTGACGCGAAACTTATAAACAAAAGTTTCGCCCGGCTCGATGCCGGGGTAACTAACACCGGGAACGCCGTCCATCGCCGGCGGCACGAGAATGCCGTGCCAGTGAATCGAAGAAGTTTCCTTCAAACGATTTGTTACATTGAGTGTTACGTCCTGACCTTCCTTCAAACGGATGATCGGTCCCGGCAGAGTGCCGTTGATCGTTTTCGCCGTTCCCTTTTTATCACCGATCATTACCGGCGTTTCCGAGATGGTTAAATTAATAATATCGCCGCTCAATTCCCCGCTCATCTGTGCGGCATTTCCTTTCCCATAATCCGTCCGCGCATAAGCCGGAACGATTCGTTCAAATGCCGCGAGCATTCCGATTGAACCGATGCCCTTTAAAAATGTGCGCCGGTTGATAAAATTTGTTTCCATTTTTTTCGTAATTCCTAAAGCAAAAATAAATTGTTATCTTTTCCCGCATCTTCCGAGAGATTTTAATAATTTCGTTAAAAACTTTGCTCTTAATAATAAAAAGCAAAGCCTGTGCCGAACCATTTTCTTAATAAATCAATGATTTAGGAATATTTGAACTGAAAGGATTGTTTGAAAATGAACTCCAATGTTTGTTTTCAAACAATTCGGAGAGGTGTTTGTTTATAGTGTCTTTGCGGGATTGATTGAATTTTTAAAGCTATATCTGCCTTCATCTCTCAAAATTTCCATTCCAAACAATCAATTCGTTTTAATTTCAACTTTTGCGCTGATTGAGAATTGACGGCAGAAAAACTAAAAGAAATGCCGCTTCGATGGCAACTGAAATGATGCCGATTGTGTTCCATTCCTCAACGTGCGCTGCCGGCAAACCGATTGTGCGACTGATGATGTAACTGATAATTGAAAACACCGCAATAAACGCTCCCAACCACCAACCCCAACCGCGTTGCAAGTAAATACCAAATGCCGCAACTGCCGTGCCGATGCCGTTTAATATAAATAAAACTCCGACATAACTTGCTTCTTCGAAATGATGCGGCGTTTCGATCAGATGAATCAAACCCGTTGCCAAAATCAATAAAATTCCCGCCCACATTAAACTTTTCGATACGTCATTGATAATCTCCCTCGCTTGATTTTTAATGACTATGTTTATCATCTTCGACTTCGCCGACAACTTTTTCAACTCGCTTCTTTGCTTCTCGCGCCGCTTCCGTGCCTTGTTTCGTCGGCGCGACTCCGACACCGTAGCCGAAAACAAGTTCCCCGCCGAGCCAGCCTTGGAGAAAAGCTAAAGCTACAATTAAAATTGTCTCAATTAAATAAAACCAATTAAGGCTGTAGTCCTGATTGGTGTAAATCAGCCACCGCCAAACGGTCAAACCGGCGATTGCGGCAAGCAGAGCGAAACCGACCTTATATGTTTATGAACTTGTTCGTGAGCTTCGTACTCGAGTTTTTCCTCTTCGCGTTTCATATCGTAAAGCCCGGCGGCAACCGCAGACGTGCCACCGATGCCGCTCCGAGAAGCGACCACCAGCCCGCACCGCGCAAACTCTCGCTTTGATACAAAAAACCGAAAATATCGGCGACGACCGAAAGCACTAAAAGCGCAATCGGGAAATGAACTATTGCAGGATGAATCGGCGGCATTCTTATTTCTCCTTTTTAATCGTTTGAACCGGAGTTAAACTGTAGAGATTTAACGCCGGTTCAAGTTCCCGCGAATTAGTTACTTGCCGATGAAGCCGTTGACGACATTTCGCGGCAGCTTTCCGCACATTTGCGGCATTCTTCGGCACAGCGTGCCATAAAATCGTCCGCTTCTTCCGAAAGGCTTTCGCATTCTTCGGCACAACGCTCGCAAACATCGGCGCACACGCCGCACGTCTGGGCGTGAAAATCCGAGCCGCGAATCATAAAGTCCGCACTCGTCTGACAAATCTGCACACAATCCTGCAAAAGTTTTATGTGATCGGCGGAAGCGTGTTCGCCGCCCATTTCCAAACAATGCGCGATTGTTTCCAAACAAATTTCGTGACAACTTTGGCAGTTATCAATGCAGTTTTCCATATTTTGATTTCTTTCGTGTGACATATTTCTAAAATTATCCTCCTTGTAACTTCCCTCGTAATCATTCAACGCCAAATCGTTGAATGGTTTAAAAATAAAAAATGCGTCGGGCAAATCCTGATGCAATTTGCCTCAACGCTTTCGTGTTTAACTTGTATATCGCTCCGGGTTTTCCTCAAACTTGCGTTTGCAGCCCTCACCACAAAAGTAATAAGTTTTACCTTCGTGTTCGGCTTGCCCGGCGGCTTCACTTTCCTCGACCTGCATTCCGCAGACCGGATCGGTTTGTTTTGCCATTCTGATTTTCCCTCCTTGTATATTAAATTACAGCGATTCGATAAAGCTGAATAACTTTAAATCTCTCACCGCTGTTTTGAATTCCCAAATATCATTATCTCAATAACACTTCTATTTGCTGCACTGCATTAGCCTAACCCTAGTAGAGTATGTCATAAACATTTGAGAATATTACTTCAAGCCGCTTACGTTAATTTTTTTTCGCTTTATAAAATTTAGTAAAACGGGGCGTGCATTTGCACCCCAGCCGCTTTCAAGAAACGATTTTCGCATCAATTTAGTGAGTATCATAGGCGGCAATCGGATAATCGCCTTCTGTTCCCCACTGCGTAGAGATTGTTCCGCCGTCGGAACTTTTCCGAATATAAAAAGTGCCGTTCGTTCTGCGCCACACGGCAACATCGGTTTTGCCGTCGCCATCGTAATCGTTCTGAACGGTTAAATCCGGTCCCGTGATTCCCAAATTATAAGCCAGTAAATTTCCGTCGGAACTTTTATAAACATACCAAGTCAGACCTGCTCCCGGAGTTGCGCCTTCCCGAACAACCGCAACGTCAGTTTTGCCGTCGCCGTCATAATCGCCCGGCACGACAACATCGCTGCTGAAACCGAACGGAACTGCTTGAAATGTTCCATTACCGCTTCTGAGAATGTAGAAAACCGCCTGATCGAACGAATCTTGTCCGGGACGCTGAACTGCGAAATCAAACTTTTTGTCGCCGTCATAATCGCCGGGAACGGCAAAATCTGTTGCCGCGCCGAA
>JBBPXX010000043.1:0-35747 GCA_038200505.1 Pyrinomonadales bacterium
AAAAATATCGAACGTGCGCTGAAGGCGTTGGGCGCGACGCTTGAAAATGTTGTCAGAACGCGGATGTTTGTAACCGATATTTCGCGTTGGGAAGAATTCGGCAAGGCGCATGGCGAATTTTTTGGCGGGATTTTGCCTGCGACGACGATGGTTGAAGTTTCAAAATTGATTGACGCGAATATGTTGATCGAGATTGAAGCTGATGCGGAATTTTGAAAATTGAGTGAGTGCAAATCCAAAAATTATTGTTATTGCAGGCTGTAACGGCGCGGGAAAATCAACAATTGCGCCGCATCTTTTGCGTGATGCTTTCGGACTGAAAGATTTTGTTAATGCGGACACGATTGCTCAAGGTTTATCGGCATTTTCGCCCGAATCGGTTTCGTTTGAAGCCGGAAGATTGATGCTGCAAAGATTGCGGGATTTGGCGGAACAACGCAAAAGTTTTTCATTTGAAACGACTTTGGCAACTCGTTTTTATAAGCATTGGATTAGCGGTTTGAAGCACGAAGGATTTGAGTTTCATCTTGTTTTTTTATGGTTGAAAAGTCCTGAACTTGCTTGTGAGCGTGTGCAAAATCGCGTCAATTTCGGCGGGCATAATATTCCGAAAGATGTGATTTACCGCCGATATTTTAAAGGCTTGCAGAATTTCTTCAAACTTTATCAACCGATTGCGGACAGTTGGGCGTTTTACGACAACAGCAAATTTGGAAATCCTGATATTATTGCCGAAGGCGGTCAAACATCGGAAACAATTTTTAACGAAGAAATTTGGAGAGAAATATGCAAACTAGCGGAATCAAAATAGACTTGAATTCAAAAAAATTATTGTTAGAAAACAGCGAAAAGATTCAAAAAGTAATTAAATTCGCCATTAAAAAAGCGGTTTCGCAAAAGGAAACGGAAACCAAACCGAAAAATGTAAAAAAATCTGCTAAATAAAATTTATGGCTGACATTTCAAACGAACAAATTGAGCAAAACTTTGCGGAAATTAATCCGCCGTTAAATCAAGCCGAAGCGGTTTTTGAGGCGAATCGGTGTCTTTATTGCTACGACGCGCCGTGTATGCACGCTTGTCCGACGCATATTGATGTGCCGTCGTTTATTAAGAAAATCGCCAGCGGGAATCTGCACGGTTCGGCGCGGGTGATTTTTGACGCGAATCCGATTGGCGCGACTTGTGCGCGTGTTTGTCCGGTTGATGTTTTGTGCGAAGGCGCGTGTGTCGAGAAAACTTTGATGGATTCGCCGATTCAAATTGGTCGCCTTCAAAGATATGCGACTGATTATGCGTTTGAAAGCGGACGGCAGATTTTTGAAAAAGGCGAATCGAACGGCAAATCTGTCGGCGTGATCGGTTCAGGTCCGGCGGGTTTGAGTTGCGCGACGTATTTGGCGCGGCTTGGTTATGATGTAACTGTGTATGAACGCAAGACTTTGGCGGGCGGTTTGGATACTTACGGAATGGCGGAATATAAAATGTCGCAGAAAGATTCTCTCGATGAAGTTGCGTTGGTTGGCAAATTGGGCGTTGAATTCAGATTAAATTGCGAAATCGGAAGCGACGTTTTATTTGAAGATTTACAAAAAAACTATGATGCAATTTTCGTCGGTGTCGGTTTGGGCGCGACTAACGATTTGAATATCGTTGGCGAAGATTTAGATGGCGTAATGGACGCTTTATATTTTATTGAGAAAATCAAAACACGCGATTGGCTAAGCGTTCCGATGGGCAAGATTGTTGCGGTGATCGGCGCGGGAAATACGGCGATTGATGCTGTTACGCAAGCTAAACGGCTCGGCGCGGAAAAGGTTTTGCTGATCTATCGGCGCACGGAAAAAGATATTTCGGCTTATGATTACGAATACGAACTGGCGAAAAAAGACGGCATCGAATTCGTCTGGCAAACTTCGCCGATTGAGATTTTAGGTGATGAGAAAGTTTCCGGCTTGAAATGTAAAAAACCGGACGGCACGGAGTTTGAAATTGCTTGCGATCTGGTTATCAAAGCCATCGGACAACAGAAACAGATCGAATTTTTCAAAAACATCGGCATCGAATTTAACGAAAAAGGACGAGTCGCGGTCAACGAAACGATGCAAACGTCAAAGCCGAAAATCTTCGCGGGCGGCGATTGTGTCAACGGCGGCGCGGAAGCGGTTGACGCTTCGCAAATGGGCAAACTCGCGGCGCAAGGCATTCATTTTTATTTAACGAATGAAAGCGTCAAGTTTGCAGGAGCGATTTAGATTTTAATTAGTAAATCTCACGAAATTTTTGCCGATATATCATCATTTTTTTGATGGACGGTGAAACTTATCCAAACGCGCCTGATAAAGATATTTAGCGAAGGTTGTCATAATTCAAACCAAAAGAAATATAACTGTTTCGAGTTAAGGTTGATTGTCAGTTATTTCAATTTTAATAATTCTGCCCATAGCGCAGATAGTTTGATATATTTTTGTCGAATTACTTATGAAAAACACACAAACATCTTATCCACGCAATAAAATCAAGGTTCTGCTGCTCGAAAACATTTCGGAATCGGCGGTTGCCGAGTTAAACACCGGCGGTTATACCGAAATCAAACAAATCAAAGGCGCGTTGAGCGAAGCCGATTTGATAAAAGAAATCAAAGGAGTTCATATAATCGGCATTCGCTCGAAAACGCAACTTACGGAAAAAGTTCTCGAAAACGCCGACAAATTATTAGCAATCGGTGCGTTTTGCATCGGCACGAATCAGATAAATTTAAAAGCGGCGACCAATAAAGGCATCGCCGTTTTTAACGCGCCTTATTCAAACACGCGCTCGGTTGCCGAACTGATAATTGGGTTGTGCGTGATGCTGATTAGGAAAATTTCCGATAAAAACACTGCGGCGCATCGCGGCGTGTGGATGAAAGATGCAAAAGGTGCGTTTGAACTGCGCGGCAAAACTTTGGGAATTATCGGTTACGGCAATATCGGTTCGCAGGTTTCCGTGATGGCGGAAGCGATGGGTTTGAACGTCATTTATTACGATGTTTTGACAAAATTGCCGCACGGTAACGCTAAGCAAATCCGCGATTTGAATGAACTTCTCACGCAGTCGGACATCATAACCCTGCACGTTCCGAGCGACGCGACGACGCGCAATATGATAAATGACGCGACGCTTTCTTCAATGAAAAACGGCGTGATTTTCTTAAATTATTCACGCGGCGATGTCGTTGATTTAGACTCGCTTAAAGAACATATTGAAAAAGGCAGAATTTCCGGCGCGGCGATTGACGTTTTCCCGCAAGAGCCTGAAAAAAGCGGCGAAGAATTTTCAAGCGATTTGCAAAATTTGCCAAACGTCATTTTAACACCGCACATCGGCGGTTCAACCGAAGAAGCGCAGGCGAATATCGGTTTGGACGTAACGGCGAAACTGATAAATTATTTAGAACTGGGAACTTCCAACGGTTCGCATACCGTTCCGCAAGTCAATCTGCCGCCGCAAACCGATACGCACCGAATTCTGCACATTCACAAAAATATTCCCGGCGTTTTGTCGGAAATAAATACGAAATTGTCGGCAAAAGGAATCAATGTTTTAGGACAATTTCTCAAAACAAACGAAGAAATCGGGTATGTGATTTTGGACATTGACACGAAACTTTCCGGCGAAGCGTTTGAAATTTTAAAAGAAGTTAAAGGAACGATAAAAACGCGAATGGTTTATTAAATTTGTTCTGTAACGGCAAAATATCTGATAAAATCAGTTTGAGATGATAAATAAGGTTTTCGTTTTGAAAAAATTCGGCGTGTGTTTTTTGATATTTTTCATATCTTTAACACTTTCCTGCCAAAGCGGTGATAAATTTTCTCAAACGGAAAATTCCGGTTCGATTTTTTCGACGACCGACGAAAAGCCGAAACTTGCCGAAATTCAGTCAAACGAAATCAGAAAAATACTCGAAAGCGCGAATAAACAGTTAAATCTTACTAAAAGTTATGATCCGAATTACGCGGTAATTCCCTATCCGAACGGCGATGTGCCGATTGAAACAGGCGTTTGCACGGACGTTGTGATTCGCGCTTTTCGTAAAGCGGACGTTGATTTGCAAAAGGAAGTTCACGAAGATATAGCGGCAAATTTTGCGGCGTATCCGCAGAAATGGAACTTAAAATCGCCCGACAAAAACATTGACCACCGGCGCGTTCCGAACTTGCAGACGTTTTTCACGCGGTGCGGAAAATCCTTGCCGATTACGCAAAACGGCGAAGATTATAAACCCGGTGATGTCGTTTCTTGGGATTTGGACGGCAAAGGAATGACGCACATCGGTTTGGTTTCCAATATTTACAACGAAAACACGAAAAGATATTCGATCATCCACAACATCGGCGGCGGCGCGGCTCTCGAAGATAGAATTTTTGACTGGAAAATTACCGGACATTATCGCTATTTTTGAGATTATTCTTTTTCCGTCTTGTGATATTGTAAAAAATCTGGATTAGAAGATGAATTCCCCGAAAACCGAACTTTCTAAAATTCCCGAAACGCAAACCGCGCCCGAATTGTCGCTTTTTTTGCCCGTTTTAAACGAGGAAGAAAATTTGCGTCCGATGCACGCAAAAATTTCCGAAGCGTTAAATTCGCTCGGCAAAACGGCGGAAGTCATTTATGTTGACGACGGTTCGACTGATAAATCTCTGCAAGTTTTGCGCGAAATCGCGGCGGACGATTCGCGTGTGCGAGTGATTTCGCTGCGAAGAAATTACGGGCAAACGGCGGCAATGAGCGCGGGAATTGACGCGGCGAAAGGTGCGATTTTGATTCCGATGGACGCAGATTTGCAAAACGATCCGGCGGACATTGCGCGTCTTTTAGAAAAATTAAACGAAGGTTACGATGTTGTTTCCGGCTGGCGAAAAAACCGCAAAGATAAATTGATAATGCGGAAAATCCCGTCGTGGATTGCCAACAGCGTAATTTCAAAAATCGGCGGCGTGCCTTTGCACGATTACGGCTGTTCGCTCAAAGCATATCGGCGCGAAGTCATTCAAGATGTCAAACTTTATGGCGAAATGCACCGTTTCATCCCGATTTACGCGAGTTGGGCGGGCGCGAGAGTTGCGGAAATTCCGGTTGATCATCACGCGAGAAAGATGGGAAAATCGAAATATGGAATTTCCCGAACGCTCAAAGTCATCTTTGATTTGATGACGATAAAATTTATGGCTTCGTATCAAACAAAGCCAATCTACGTTTTCGGCACATTCGGTTTAATTTCCTTTTTGCTCTCGATGTTCGCCGGACTTTGGGCGTTTTTTCTAAAATATGTCGAAGGCGTTTCGTTTATCCTAACGCCATTGCCCGTAATTGCGATTGTTTTGCTGGCAATTTCGATGCAGTTTTTTTTAATGGGTTTATTAGCCGAAATGCTTGTGCGGACGTATCACGAATCGCAGGATAAGACGATTTATGCTGTTCGTGAGAGAATAGGATTTGAGGAAAATTTATGAAAAATCAACCTTTACCGAGAATTGATGAAAACCCGGAACTGCAAGAAAAACTTCTTCCATTTTGCCGTTTGAAAAAAGGCGAAATTTGGGAAGATGAATCAAAAATGTTTCGTGTCGGCTGTCTTGATATTGCTAAACAATCGGATGTCGAAACGCTGGTGAACGGCGAAAAAGCGATGCTTTCGATTCAAGACCCGCCGTATAATTTTATCGCTTTTCAAGAGGCGCAAGTTGCCGAATTTGTTGATTGGTGCAGAATTTGGACGGAAAATGTAAATTCGATTTTAGCTGAAAATTCTTCGTTTTACGTTTGGCTCGGCGCAGACCAACGCAATGGTTTTCAGCCTTTGCCCGATTTTATGATAATGATGCGCGAAATAATGAATTTCAAACCGCGTTCATTTATTACGATGCGAAACCAACGAGGCTTCGGAACGCAGAAAAATTGGATGGCGGTTCGGCAGGAATTACTGTATTACACAAAAGGAAATCCGACTTTTAATATCGAAGCCGAATATACCGACATTCCGAAAATTTTGCGCGGTTATTACAAAGAAGTGAACGGCAAAACAACCGAAAACTTCGAACGAAGCAAATCGGAAAATATTCGCGCCGGAAATGTTTGGGTTGATATTCAGCAGGTTTTTTATCGGATGGACGAAAACGTCAACGGCTGCTACGCGCAAAAACCTTTAAAATGTATCGAAAGAATTGTGCAGGCAAGTTCAAACGAAAATGATTTGGTGGTTGATTTTTTTTCTCATTCGGGAACGACGGCAATCGCTTCCGCCAAACTCAAACGTCGTTGTTTTACGATGGATGTTGATCCGATTTATTGCGAAATAACTATTCGCCGAATTGAAAGATTTTTGCAAAAAGGTTTAACAGGCTGGCAAAACTCTAATCCATTTGAAGAAGAGTTGGGCGAAGGATTTTTGAACATTGAAGAAACAGAAGATTTATACTCAAAACCAAAAGTAAAAGCGCAACAAACCTTATTTTAACTATGGAAAAACTAAAAGCGGAACTTGGCAATTTGCTAAAAAGATTGGAAAACGCCGAAGTTTTTCAAGAGGATTTAGACAATCTGATTTCAGTTTATCCGTTCAATGAATTCGAGTTTATTATTTCCAATCTTTTGGCGACGGGAAAATTATCGCTCGATGAATATATCGAAATTCGGCAAAATTATATCAACCGAAATCCTTATTTGCACCTTTTCGGAAAAGCTCCGACGGCTCTTGAAAAATGGGGGATTGATGAAATGCTCGTCAAAACTTTTCCTTCTTTGTTAAAGCCGAATAAAGAGTTAGATGCAAATTACGAAAAAAGAAAATATGATCTTTTCTTAAAGCCGAATATAAAAATCGAGCTAAAAACTTCGCGTGCGGTAAATGCCGAAAGCGATTTGCCGCTTCAGGAAAAAGCCTTGTCTTCGGACTCCGAAAAAACTTTCGATATGAATTTTCAGCAGCTTAAACCTGATTTTTGTGATGTTTTCGTATTAACTATTGTTTGGAGAAACAAAATCGAATTTCTCTTAATTAACTCGAAAGAAATCAAGGAAAAGCATTATTCAAAAGGACAACACGCCGGTCGCGGAGATTCGGACGAAGGACAATTGCACATCAAACAAAACAATATCGAATATTTTAGAAAGAAATTTTCTTCGTCTTTGGATAAAGTTGAAGAAAAAATCAAAGCGGCTTATAAACGTAAAAATAAATAAAATGTGCGGAATAACAGGTTGGGCAAATTTAGATTCTAAAAAATCTTCACAAAACAGTGAAGCCGTTTTGCATTCGATGTGCGAACGGATGAAGCATCGCGGACCGGATTCGGAAGGTTTGTGGCTTGAGAACGGCGTTGCACTCGGGATGCGGCGGCTTTCGATTATTGACCTTCACACGGGCGAACAGCCGGTTTATTCGGAAGATAAACAAGTTGTCGTCGTGATGAACGGCGAACTTTATAATTTCCGCGAAGTCAGAAAAGATTTGGAAAAACGCGGGCATAAGTTTGAAACAAACACCGACACGGAAATTTTGCCGCATCTTTACGAAGAATACGGCGACGCGATGCTCGAACATATCAATGGAATGTTCGCGTTTGCGCTGTGGGACAAAAATAAAAATAAACTGCTGATTGCCCGCGACAGATTTGGCGAAAAACCGCTTTATTACGGCGTGTTTGATAATCAATTGATTTTTGCTTCCGAACCGAAAGTTCTGCTCGCAAATCCGCGCGTTAAAGCGGAAATAAACACGGACGCTTTACGACAGTATTTATCGTTTGATTACGTTCCCGCGCCGGCTTCGATTTATAAAAATATCTACAAACTTCCGGCGGCGCATTTTTTGATCTTAGAAAACGGCGAAGTCAGAACGCGCAGATATTGGAATTTGACTTTTCACAAAAACGGTAACGCGCCGACGATTGAAAAAGCCGCGACTGATTTGCGCGGACTGCTTGCCGATGCGGTCAGAATGCGGCTTGTTTCGGATGTTCCGCTCGGAATTCTTTTGAGCGGC
Organism: Pyrinomonadales bacterium; assembly: GCA_038200505.1. Taxonomy (GTDB): domain Bacteria; phylum Acidobacteriota; class Blastocatellia; order Pyrinomonadales; family Pyrinomonadaceae. The sequence continues at coordinate 8,033 of JBBPXX010000043.1, forward strand.
GGCGTTGATTCTTCAACTGTCGCGGCGTTGGCGACGCAGTTTTCGACGGAAAAGGTCAAAACATTTTCCATCGGTTTTGAAGAAGATTCTTTTGATGAATCGAAGTTTGCGCGGCAAGTTGCCAATCATTTGAACACGGAACATTATGAAGATAAATTGAGCGTTGAAAAGGCAGCGAATTTAATATCGGAGATTGGAACCTGGCTCGATGAACCGATGTCCGACGGTTCTTTGATTCCGACGTTTTTGCTGTCGCGTTTTGTTCGCAAGCACGTTACGGTTGCGCTCGGCGGCGACGGCGGCGACGAGATTTTTGCCGGTTATCCGATGTATTTCGCGCACAAAGTCGCCAATGTTTACAATAGAATTCCGCAATTTTTACGCAATAATGTGATTGAACCGATTATTAATAATCTGCCTGTTTCCAATAAAAATTTGTCATTCGATTACAAAGCCAAACGCTTTGTTGCGGCTTCAAAATATGATGTCGTAACGCGCCATCATTCGTGGTTCGGTTCGTTTTCGATTGACTCGCAAAATGATTTATTAAACAAAGATATTGTGTCGCAAACTTCCGGTGATATTTACAAAGGCGCGAAGGATTTATTAAAAATCTGCGACGCAGCGAATGAAATCGAACAGATGCAGTTTCTCGACATCAATTTTTATATGGCGGAAGATATTTTGACGAAAGTTGACCGCGCTTCGATGGCGGTTTCTTTGGAAGTTCGCGCTCCTTTTTTAGATCCGCGTGTCGCGCAGTTTGCCGCGCAATTGCCGCTTGAATACAAACTCAAAGGCAATAAAGGCAAGTATATTTTGAAAAAAGCAATGGAACCGCTTTTGCCGAAAAACATTTTGCATCGCCCGAAAAAAGGTTTTGGAATCCCGATTGCCGAATGGTTAAAAGGTCGCTTAAATCCGCTGATGCACGATTTACTCGCGCCCGACAGATTGAAAAATCAAGGTTTATTTAATGAAAAGTTTGTGCAGAAATTAATTAAAGAACACGAAGGCAACACGGCTTCACATCACAAACAACTTTGGACTTTGCTAGTTTTTCAGCTTTGGTTCGACAATTTTATTTCCTCATCAAAATAGTCTAAAATCAAACCGCAACATTGTATTTTTTATCGGCAATCGGCAAAATTTCCAAAAACGGTAATTTGCAGTCGAAACAATTTTTGTAAAACTAAAATGAATAAAAAAAGTTTATATTTTTTATTACTTTCGACAGGTCTATTTGTCTTTTGTTTTCTTTGGTTAAATGAAAATAACAGAACATTTTCGGTTGAAGCCGAAGATGTAAAAATTGACAATCAGACGGCTTCGGGAGGTCGGCAAATCACGCCTGCGGGAAAATTATTGATTGATGCGACGACTGCACAGCCCGCTGTCGGCGCATTGCCGGTCGATTTTGTGCGAAGTCCCGACAGCTCGGGATTTGACGGTAAAGGTCGTTATCTTTTGACGGTCAACAGCGGTTTCGGTTTGCAGTTTAATTCTTCGACAAACCGCGCACAACAGTCAATTTCCGTCATTGATTTGAACGAAAAACCCGAACCGCAGGTTATTCAAAATATCTATTTCCCGTCGCCGCAAAGCGTTAATGTCGGCGTAACTCTTGCGCGTAAAGCCAATGCCGACGGCAGTTTTAATCTTTTTGCTTCGGGCGGATTTGAAAATAAAATCTGGATTTTCAAGTTTCGCGCCGATGATAAAACGCCGATTTCGCCGACTTCAAATGGTTTTGACACAAAAGTTGACGCGCCGTTTATTGATGTTTCGGCATTTACCGAAAATGCTACCGCGCCGAATTATAACGACAATATTGCCGCCGTTTATCCGACCGGAATCGCTTTAAGTCCCGATGACAACACGCTTTTCGTCGCTAATAATCTTGGCGACACGCTCGGCATCATCAATGATTTACGCAGTGAGCGGAAAATTGCACGAATTTCGCTCCGACGTGAAGGAAGCGAACAATTTGTTTATCCGTATCAAGTCGCGGTTTTGCCTTCAAAAGATAATAAAACAGCGGAAAAGGTTTATGTTTCCCTGTGGGGCGACGGCGCGATTGCAGTTGTTGACGGTAAAAATCCGGCGAAAGCAGTAAAACATATTACAGTTGATCGTCATCCGACGGCGATGCTTTTTAATCGCGCCAAATCAAAACTTTTCGTAGTTAATTCAAACGCTGACGCGGTTTCGATTATTGACACGGCGAGCGATAAAGTTTTGGAAACCGTCAACGTCAAACTTTCCGAAGATTCGCTAATCGGCGGCAGTCCCGAAAGTTTGGCTTTGAGCGATGATGAAAAAACGCTGTATGCGGCAAACGCTCACGCCAACGCCGTCGCGGTTATTGCGTTCGGCGCAGTGAGTCCAAAATCCAAAATCCAAAATCCAAAATCGGACGACGAAGACCATAAACCAAAAATTCAAGATCAATCAAAAATCATCGGTTTTATTCCGACGGGACAATATCCGTCGGCGTTGGCGGTTGTCGGCAATAAACTTTTCGTCGGCAACGGCAAAGGCACGGGCGTTGAAAATTCTTCGGTGGTTGTAAATAATTCCGGCAGATTTCCGAATATTCTTAATGACCGTTTTCCCGCCGTCGGAACGCGGCGCGGCGGTCAATACAGTGTGTCGGTTGTTTCGGGAAATATTAGTTTGGTTGAAATGCCGAATGAAAATTCACTGGCGAAATATACGCGCCAAGTTATGCAGAACAACGGTTTGATAAAGAACAAAGACAAACCGCTTTTCAAAAACGGAAAATCGCCGTTCAAACATATCATTTACATCATCAAAGAAAACCGCACTTACGACCAAGTTTTCGGCGATTTGGCGAATTCGGGCGACGGCACGAAAGCCGACGGCGACGCGAATCCGGCAATTTTCGGTGCGGGCGAAGCGGCGCAGATGCCAAACGAAAAATCACAAAATATCACACCGAATCAACACGCTTTGGCATTGCGTTTCGGTTTGTTCGACAGATTTTTCGTCAACGCCGAAGCCTCGCCCGACGGACATAATTGGTCAACTGCCGCGTTTTCAAACGATTATGTTGACAAAGCGTTTCGCTGGGATTATTCGGGGCGCGGACGCACTTATGATTATGAAGGTTTTAATCGTCTGCCGAGTTTCAATACGCCGAATTATCTGCCGCCGATTTTTGATTTGCCTGTAACGGAAAACGATTTGGCAAATTATATGAAACGCTATGTGCCGTATTTGCGCGGCGGACGCGACGTTGCCGAACCGGAAACACTTTATTTGTGGGACGCAGCGGCACGAAAAGGTTTGACGCATCGTAATTTTGGCGAATTCGTCGCCACGATTTCCGAAGAAGATGTCAAAGAGGTAAATTCGCGCAAAGGCAAAATTTATCCTGATATTTCGCCGACGTTAAAGGCTTTTCCGACGAAAAAAACCATCGAAGAAAATTTCAATCCGACATTTCGCAACTTCGATATGTCAACGCCCGATATTTTGACAACGGATTCTTACAAAGCGATGAAGGAATCTGGCGAGAAAATTGACGGCGTAATCACGCGCGATAATCCGAATGAAAAATTTCGCGGAACTTCCCGTTTCGGCGAATGGCAAAATGAATTTCGCGGTTATCTGACGGATTTGCAAAACGGCAAAAGCGACGCGATGCCGAATTTAACCGTGATGCGATTTCCGAACGATCATACTTCAGGTTTGCGGGCAAATTTCCCGACACCGCAGTTTTATGTGGCGGAAAATGATTATGCAGTCGGGAAAGTCGTCGAGGAAGTTTCAAAAAGTCCGTATTGGAAAGACACGGCGATTGTCGTTGTTGAAGACGACGCGCAGGACGGCAACGACCACGTTGACGCGCATCGTTCGGTTGCGCTCGTCATCAGCGCGTATAATCGCCAAGGTGCGCTGATTCACGATTTTCATAACACGGTCAGCCTGATTCGAACGATGGAAATTCTGCTCGGAATTCCGCCGATGAACCAACTCGACGCAACCGCTTCACCGATTGATATTTTTCAAAACGAGCCTGATTTATCGCCGTTTGCGGCAATTTTGCCCGATGTTGCGCTCGATAATCTAACGCCGCCACGCAATGCAAGTGCGGAAATGCTCAAATATATGAAGTTGACCGACAAACAAAATTTAGCTCATGCAGATATGGCGAATCCGCGCGAGTTGAACGAAATTATTTGGTTCTCGGTGCGGAGAAATACGTCGGAAATGCCTGAAATTGCGCGGCTTCCCGCTTTTGATTTGATGACGGCGGGAATTGTTAGAGAGGGTGACGATGAAGAACGCGAAGAAAAATTTGAAGAAATCGAAAAGCGGTCGGAAGCTGTCAAAGATTTAGCACATCGGAACGCCGTCAGCCTGACGGCAATAAGTGCGCCAGCACGAAAATTACGACGGCAAACTTCAAAGTTGAAATGAAAATTTAAAGATGATTAACTTTGCTTGAACGCTTGCGCGTTCATTGCCGTCAGGATGACGGCGTTCCAAACGAAATCGAGGTTAAAAGTTTGAATATCAAATGCAAAAAAATAAATCTCTTCCCGCAAAAGTTACTTCTTTTTTTAATCGTTCTTTTGTTTCTGCCGCTTTTAGTCAGAGCCGAGTGGAAAACTTTCGGCAATGTAACGCGAATTGCCGAAACCGAAGCGAACGGCGTAATTTTGGAAACTTCGAGTAAAGCGAAAGTTGAAATTTCGTTTTTCGACCAAACGGCGGTGCGTGTTCGCGTCGCGCCGAACGGCACATTCGAGCGTGATTTTTCTTATGCTTTCGATTATTCGGTTGACCGCAAAATTCCTGACGTAAAAGTTTCGCAACAAAATGGCGAAATCATTTTAACTAATTCTCTCGGCACGAAAGTTTCCGTCAAAAAATCGCCTTTGCTGATAACGATTTACAATGACAGCGGCGAAGCTGTCTGCCAAGACGACGTGAAACATCCGGCGATGTTTGACGACGCAACGGGCGAGATAAAAGCGACAAAACTTAGACGAAGCGAAGTCGAAACTTATTACGGTTTTGGCGAAAAAGCCTTTGCCGGAATGTCGCGCAACGGCGAATATATTGTTAATTGGAACACTGACACTTTCGGTTATCCGGTTGGCACTGACCCGATTTATGAATCAATTCCGTTTTTTTACGCGCTTCACGACGGAAAATCTTACGGCTTTTTTTTCAATAATACTTTTCGCACCTATTTCGATATGGGCAAAACTTCGCCCGAAAGATATTCGTTCGGCGCGGACGGCGGCGAACTCGATTATTTTGTTTTTACGGGCGGAAAAGAAGGTTCGCTGAAAAAGGTTTTGGAAGATTATGCAAATTTGACAGGGAAAACGCCGCTTCCGCCGCTGTGGGCGTTGGGCAATCAGCAGTCGCGCTGGTCGTATTTTCCCGAATCGCGCGTTCGTGAAATCGCTAACGGCTTTCGTTCCAACAAGATTCCCGCCGATGTCATTTATCTCGACATTGATTATATGGACGAATACCGCGTTTTTACTTGGAACAAAAAGCGTTTTCCGAATCCGTCAAAGATGGTAAATGATTTGAAAGCGTTTGCGCCCGACAAATTTTGTAATCCAACTCGTCGCCGGCAGAATTATCGCGTTTGAAATCAGATAACTCGTTAAAACCCACGTCGCTTCTTCGGTCGTCGCCGAAAGATTTCCGGCAATGTGCGGCAGCGCGACGTTGGCGACGGAAGTATCGAGAACTTCCATCACCGTCGCCAGCATTACCGAAATCGCAATCAGCCACGGATTAAAACTCGGTACCCATTGTTGTTTATCGCTGCCGTTTGCCATTTAATAAAATCCAAAAATTTTTAGCCACGAACTACACGAATTACACAAATTATTATTTCTTTTTTATTCGTGTTATTCGTGTCATTCGTGGCTAATTTATTTATCTAACCTTTACGCTCGGTTCTACCGACATTCCCGGCGCGAGCAGATGTGCTTTGTCGTCGGCGGGCTGTTTGTCAAAAACGATTTTGACCGGAATTCTTTGCACGACTTTGACATAATTACCCGTTGCATTTTCAGACGGCAAAAGGCTGAAACGCGAACCTGTGCCGAGTTGGAAACTTTCGATTTTGCCGTGAAAAGTTTGATCCGGGTATGCGTCAACCACAACATCTACGGGCTGTCCGATTCGCATATCGGTAAGCTGTGTTTCTTTGAAATTAGCGACAACCCAAATATCGTCCGACTGCGAAAGTGCCATCATCGGCGTTCCGATCTGCACGAGCTGACCTTCCTGAATGGTTTTGCGCGTAACCGTTCCGTCTTCCGGCGCGTAAATTTTCGTATATGAAAGTTCGAGTTCAGCTTGGTGAACGGCGGCTTCGGCGTTTGCGATGCCTGCTTCGGCGTTGCCGATTTGCGATTCGTTGATGGCAATTCGTTCCGGCGCGGCGTTCGCGTCCTGTAATTGCCCGATTGATTCGCCGACCTGCGATTTCGTCAGTTCGACCTGCGCCAGCGATTGCTGATAATTATTCTGTACAACCGCAACATTTGACTGCGCTTCGTTGACTTTCGATTGCGCGGCTTGCACCTGTTTATTTGCTGCATTAAGCTGCGCCCGCGCCGTTTCCAGTCGCGTTCGTCGCTTCGTCGAGCAGATGTTTTGAAACATCGCCGGTGTTGTAGAGATTAGAAATGCGGTTGTATTCTTTTTGCGCCAGATTCAGATTAGCTTCGATTTGCGGAGCCTGCGCCCGTGTTTGTGCCAAATTCGCCTGCGCGGTTTTGACGACGGATTGCGCTTGATTTATTTGAGATTTTTTTGCATCGGCGGCAGCGCGTTGCTGTTCCACATTATTTCGCGCCGCTTCAACGCCGGAAGTTGCCTGAGTTTGGCTCGCATTCGTCGTCGCTTTGGTCAGCGCAACCTGTGTCTGTGATTGATTTTTCTGTGCCTTTGCCGCTTGCAGTTGCGCCTGCGCTTGTTCTAATTTCGCTTCGTAATCTTTCGTATTCAGTTCGACCAGCAAATCGCCTTTGTGAACGAATTGGTTGGAATCAACGTAAATTTTCGTTATATACGCTGAAACTTTCGGACTAATTTGGACAATATCGCCGTCAATAAATGCGTCGTCGGTTGATTCGTAATGCCGCGCGTTCAGCCAATAAATCAAACCACCGATTGCACCGATCAAAATAACCGCACCGATAATCAAAAACGGCAATTTACTGCGTGATTTTTTCTCGTCCTTTTCTTCGGCGGATTCTTCCGCTCGATTATTTTCTGCTTCGCCCGCTTGTTCGTTATCAATTGTTTCCGGTTCGGCAATCATTTCCGGCTCATCAACAATTTCCGATTTTCCCTTGCTCGATTCTTCTATTTCTTTGCTCATTTAACAAATTTAACTCTCGAAAACAGTAAGTAAGTAATCACTTACCTTTATGCCATTTTCCATTTGATTTGTCAATTTACGGAAAATTTCAAGATTCGGCATCGAAATGATGACGGCAAGTGATTCGCAGAAGAAAATTTTTGTGCTACGATTATTTTTTAATTAATCAATGAAAGAAAAAATAGAAATAACACGATTTCCGAATGATTTAACGATTCTGACCGACAAAATGCCCGACGTTCGTTCGGTAACGCTCGGATTTTTCTTCCGCAAAGGCGCACGTCACGAACCATTTGAGTTAAACGGAATTTCACATTTTATCGAACACGCCGTTTTCAAAGGCACGGAGAAACGAAACGCCTTGCAGATTGCGATTGAAACCGACAGATTAGGCGGCAATCTCGATGCTTACACGATGCACGAAGAAACCGGATTCGCCATCAAAGTCGTTGACAAACAATTGGCAAAAGCCTTTGATTTGCTGGCTGATATGCTTGTCAATCCGCTTTTTGACGAAAAGGAATTAAAGCGCGAACAACGAGTGATTATCGAAGAAATCAAAATGACCGAAGATTCACCGGAAGATTTCTTAGGCGAACTTTTCAGCGAACAACTTTTCCCGAATCATCCGCTCGGACTTTCGATTGCCGGAACGCGGAAATCAGTCAGAACTTTCAAAGGCGAGATCACGCGGAAATATCACGCCGAAGTTTTCAATCCTTCAAATCTAATCATTGCCGCCGCCGGAAACGTCGAACACGCACAGATTGTTGATTTGGCGGGAAAATTTTTTGTTCAAAGTTCAAGGTTCAAGGTTCAAAGTCTAAAAAATCAGGACTCAGGACTCAGGACTCAGCACTCAGGACTCCAAATCGCCTCGCCGATCTTGATAAAGAAAAACAAAAATCTCGAACAGGCGTATCTTGTCATCGCCGCGCCGTTTGTTGATGCAAAAAGCGAAAAACGCTATGCCGCCGACATTTTGGCAAACGCGCTCGGCGGCGGGACTTCTTCGCGTTTGTGGCAAAAAGTGCGCGAAGAAAAAGGTTTGGCTTACAGCGTCGGCACAAGCGCGGCGATGTATCAGGATTGCGGAATTTTCTCAATTTACGCCGGAACTTCGCCGACACAAACTGCAGAAGTTTTGGACATTTCCATCGAAGAACTCCGCGCCGTCGTCAAAAATGGAATCACAACAGAAGAACTCGAACTCGTCAAAGAACAATCAATTGCTTCGATTTTGCTCGGTTTGGAAGATTCGAGCGTCCGCGCCGGAACTCTCGCCAGATTGGAAATGGTTCACGGCAGACAGATTTCAGTTGAAGAAACTTTGGAAAAAATCGAAGCCGTTACGCTCGAAGAAGTGCAGGATTTAGCGAAAGAATTTTTCCAAACCGAAAAAATCTCGTTCGGCGCGTTGGGAAATCTAAATGGTTTGAAAATCAAACGCGAGAGATTGAAAATCTGATGCGAAGCGAAATAAAACCAGACAATTTAATTTTGCGAAATCGTCTGTTAATCGGCGGCAGAATCCACGACGCGGTGATGTTTTCTTTTATCCGTGAAGATTTCAATAAATAATTTTCAAGAAATTTTACTTATTGCGAAGTTCTTTGATTCTTTTTAATAATTGCGGCGTGAGTTTCGCAGTTTGAAACAGCGAACCGGAAGCGAAATATCTGGCGAAACCTTTAAAGGTTTGAATCGCGTTTGCACCGTAAGGCATCCACCAAACATTCGGCAGAATCGCTATTTTGTTGATGTGAATATGTTGCGGCTGAACGAGTTCCATTAAACCTTCAACGCCGTGCGTTCTGCCGTTGCCGGAATTTTTAAAACCGCCCCACGGCGTTTGTCCGATGCCGTGTGTGTATAAAACTTCGTTGACGCAAACCGTTCCGGCTTCGATTTTTTCGGCAACTCGCTTCCCTTTCGCCAAATCTTTTGTCCAAACGCTCGCCGTCAAACCGAATTCAGAATCATTTGCCAGTTTTATCGCTTCTTCTTCCGTTTTAAAAGTCGCAATCGGCAATGTCGGACCGAAAGTTTCTTCCTGCATCGCCCGCATCGAATTTTTCGCGCCGGAAATGACAGTCGGTTCGAAAAATAAATCTTTACTTTTACCGCCGGTTAAAATTTTCGCGCCGTCTTTTTCAAAACTTTCAACGTGATCTTTGACGATTTCGAGTTGTCTTTGCGAACTCATCGCGCCGATGTCGGTTGATTCGACATTGCCTGCGCCTTGCTGTAATTTCTTAGTTTTTTCGACGATTTTTTGCGTTAATTCTTCGGCGGCGGATTCTTCGACATACAATCTTTCAACCGACGAACACGATTGACCGGAATTACAAAACGCGCCCCAAATCGCGCCGTCTGCCGCGAGTTCGAGATTTGCGTCTTTGAAAACAATCATTGCGTCTTTGCCGCCTAATTCCAACACAACGGAAGTTAAATTTTTCGCGGCTGATTCGGCAATTTTTTTGCCCGTCGCCACGCTTCCGGTGAACATAATTTTGTCCGGCGCGGAATTAACCAAAGCCGCGCCTGTGTCGCCTGCGCCTGTAATTATCTGCACGGCTTTTTCCGGCAATCCGGCTTTTTCAAAAATTTCGCCGATTTTTAAACCAACAAAAGGTGTTAATTCCGAAGGTTTCAAGACAACAGTATTTCCCACCATTAAAGACATTACGACTTCGCCGAGCGGAATCGAAAACGGATAATTCCACGCCGGAATAATTCCGACTACGCCCAACGGTTGATAAACGGTTTTCGACGTGCGCCCCAAAAATCCGTAAAGTCCGATATTTATTTTGCGCGGTTTCAAAAGTTTTTCGGCATTTTTCGCAAAAAATTGCATTAAATCAAGCACCGGCGCAATTTCCATTGACAACGCTTCGGCGATTGGTTTGCCGGATTCGTTGGAAATTAAAAGCGCGATTTCGTCTAATTCGTCCAAGATAATCTGACGCGCCTTCATCACGAATTTTTTGCGCGTCGCAAACGACGTTTCGCGCCATTTTTGAAATACTTCACGCGATTTTTCAACCGCGATTTTTACGTCTTCGGCGGAAGTATTTTCAACGCGCCCGATTTCTTCGTTCGTTGCCGGATTATAAGAAATTATGTCGTTTGCTTTGTTTTGAAACTTTAGAACTGCACTCATATTATTTTCATAAAAATTAACAGGATAGATAGGTTAAACAAGATGAAATTATTTTAAAAAAATTCTTATCCTAAATATCCTGTCTATCCTGTTAATTTAACTTTTCAGCATTTGCTCAACTGCGTCGTAACTCGCCTGCAAAGCGTCGTTTAACTTATTAGGTTCAGAACCGCCGCCTTCCGCCATATCGGGTTTGCCGCCGCCTTTCCCTCCGACAATCGGCGCGATTTCCTGCACGATTTTTCCCGCTTTTACTTTGTCGGTCAAATCGTCGGACACGCGGACGATAAACGAAACTTTGTCTTCTTCCGTTCTCGCCAAAACGATCACGCCGGATTTTAATTTTGCCAGCAAAGTGTCGGACAAATGGCGCATTCCGCTTTTGTCTAAGCCTTCGATGGTTTTGGCGATGACTTTTACGCCGCTCACATCTTTGGCTTCGTCGCCGTTGCTCGAAACATTGCCGATTGCGCCCGTCGCAATTTTCATTTTCAGATCGTCGTTTTCGCGGCGCATTCGTTTTAATTCTTCCTGCAATCGTTCAATCGCATTCGGCAATTGGTCGCGCTGAGTTTTCAAAAAACCGAGCGATTCGTCAATCATTTGCTCATCTTCGCGGAAACGCTCGAACGCATCAAAGCCGGTAATCGCCCGAATTCTTCTAACGCCGGAAGCAACCGCTTCGTCCGAAGTGATTTTAAATGAACCGATGTCGCCCGTCGCGCGAACGTGCGTTCCGCCGCACAATTCTTTTGAAAACGTCCCTTCGCCGATGCTCAAAACGCGCACGTCCGCGCCGTATTTCTCGCCGAACAAAGCCATCGCGCCCGTCTGCATCGCTTCTTCGATTGATTTTATATCGGTATTTACCGCGTCGTTTTTCAAAATTTCCCGATTGACCAAATCTTCAATCTGCCGAATTTCTTTATCGGAAATCGGTTGATAATGCGTAAAATCAAACCGCAGAAACTGCGGCGCAACCACCGAACCGGCTTGTTTAACGTGCGTTCCCAAAACTTCGCGTAGCGCAGCGTGAACCAAATGTGTCGCCGTATGATTGCGCCGCGTCGCATCGCGTTTTTCCGCATCAACCGTCGCCGTCAACTCGTCGCCGACTTTTATTGTGCCTTTTTCGACTTTCGATTTATGCAAAATCAAATCTTTGATCGGCGCGAAAGTATCCTGCACTTTTATTTTCGACGTTTCATTCGTTAAAAATCCAATATCGCCGACTTGTCCGCCCGATTCAGCGTAAAAAGGCGTTTCATCTAAAACTATTAAACCTTCTTCGCCTTCATTTAATTCATTGATTTGTTTGTCATCTTTGACGATTGCCACGACTTTCGCGTTTTCAATTTGCGTTGTATCGTAACCGTGAAATTTATTTGCGCCGGTTTTTTCCGCGATTTCGTGGTAAATCGGATTGATGACGGATTTGCGTTCAGTTTTGCCGACTTCAGAATTTTGCTGAAGTTTTACCAGTAATTTGTTAAATCGCTCATCAAACAAATCTTCCGGGTAAGCAATTCCTGTTTTCTCCTCTACTTTCAGACGAATTAAGTCTTTCGGCGTTCCAAACGTATCGTAAAGTTTCGCTAAATCTTCAAATAATGGCGGCGGTGGCGCGTCAATTAAATCTTTTCCAGTTTTTTTTGGTTTTCGACTTTTAATTGCTTCACCCATAAATTCGGCAAAACCTGCCTGTCCGCCAAATTTATCAAAATTTTGATTCAATTCTTCTAGCTTCTCTGCGTCAAGAGTTTTAGAAAAATCAATATTTTTGAGTTTCTCCGAAAAATCCGCCGGAATAGTTTTTAAATCAAAGACTGACAAAACTTCGTCTAATTTTTTCAAACCAACCGTAATCGTCGCGCCGAATCTTTCTTCTTCAAGCCGCACCATTTTCGAGATAAATTCGCGCTGCACGTCGAGTTCGGGATAAGCGTCTTTCATTTGGTCAACGACGAAATCGCAGACTTTGTAAAAAAACAAATCTTCCAAACCGAGATGTTCGCGCCCGTGATAAATGGCGCGGCGCATAATTTTTCGCAAAACGTAAGCGCGTCCTTCGTTGCCGGGTAAAACGCCGTCGGCGATGGAAAACGCCGTCGTTCGCGCGTGGTCGGCAATCACGCGGCAGGCAAATTGTTTCTGTTCATCTAAATTTTCGTAAACGCTCATAAATTATTTCTGTCTTAAAATCTCTACTATGGCTTCGACAATTTCCGAAGTTTTGTTTTCGCTCAAAATTCCGACACGGCGATTTATCAAACTTTCGTGTCCGGTGAAAATTTTGTCCGGTCGTGCAAAACTCGTTTTTTGCAGAGAACCTTTTTCAAAATCCGAGGTTTTTATTTCAATTGCTTGTTCACCAATCGCGGTATTGCTCGTAATCTGACACAAAAGCCAATCCTGACTGTTTGCTTGAGCTAAAATCAATGCCGGACGCAGTTTGAAGTCGGACAAATCGGAAAAAGGAAAATCCACTAAAACGATGGAAGCTCGTTCAAATGCTGCCATGCTTCGTCTTCCTCCTTCGTATTCCAATTTTCCGCCAAAGATTTTTCGCTTAATAAAGCAGTTTCCGAAATTTCGATTTTCGGTTCTTCTTCCAAAACTGTTACTAAAGCGCGAAATTTTCTTTCGGGCTTAAAATCGCTCTGCAAGAAAACTCTACCGTTTGTGTCAATAATCGCTTCAATTGTTTGAATCATCTTTATAAATCTCCCTGCGCCAACTGTGCCGTAAATTCGACAATCGGTTTTATCAAACTCGTTTCATAATTTGAATGAACGCCTTCCATCACAACCGCCATTCGCTCCAAACCTGCGCCCGTGTCAACCGACGGCGCAGGCAGCGGTTCTAATTTATAAACACCTTTTGAAGTTTCGATACGGTTATACTGCATAAAGACGAGATTCCAAATTTCCATCGTCGTGTCGCCTTCTTCGGCATTGACCAGATCGGCACGGTTTTTTTCGGGATTTTCGGGTTCGTCGCCGAGATAATAATTGATTTCCGAATTCGGTCCGCACGGTCCGGTGTCCGCCATTTGCCAGAAATTATCTTTTTTGCCGAACGGTAAAACCCGTTCAGGTTTCGCGCCCATTTTTATCCACAAATCTCTCGCTTCGTTATCAGCCGGAACTTCATCGTCGCCTTCAAAATATGTGAACCACAAACGATTTACGTCTAATTTTAATTCGCCCACAAGAAAATCCCACGCGAATTTTATCGCGTCTTCCTTGAAATAATCGCCGAACGAGAAATTGCCGAGCATCTCGAAAAATGTGTGATGCCGCGCCGTTTTTCCGACTTCATCCAAATCGTTATGTTTGCCGCCGGCGCGGATACATTTTTGCGAACTCGCGGCGCGCGTATATTCGCGTTTTTCGTTGCCGAGAAATACGTCTTTGAACTGATTCATTCCGGCGTTTGTAAAAAGAATCGTCGGGTCGTTCGGCGGATAAACGGGACTTGAATGGACAACTTTGTGTCCGTGTTTTTCAAAATATTCTAAAAATGCGCGTCTAATTTCATTTCCGGTCATAATTAAAGAAATTTTATCATAAAGCAGACGCGAAAGGCATTACACAACCAAAAATGCCGAATGCTTTCGTAAAAAAACATTCGGCATTTCCAGTTCAAAAAGGAGATGAATTAGAGAAACAACCCTTCATCGCGGTATTGCAGCGATGTCGGCTGTGTGGTGAGAGAAGTGTTTCAAAAATCATCAAGTCTGATTGTGTTTTTGAAAAATTTTAGTCAGAAATTTCCAAAAACATTTTATCAATCAGGCTTACACTATATTATTCGGAAAAATATCGGCTTTAGATTCAAAAATAAAAATAAATTTACAAACTCAGTTTTTCCAATGATTTGCGGACGGATATTTGCCGAAAGAAAATATGTTTTGCTCCTGAAAATTTAATATTTTATAAAATACAGAAAATTCCCGTAAATTGTGTTTCGCTTTCAGTGATGAGAGAATGCAGCATCAAAGCAGTTAGATTATCAAATTAAAAATGTCCGTAGAACCAACGAAAAAAGAAGAAGAAGCGATTGAAAAAACTTACGATTTGCGCGTTACGATGCGTCTTCTGCGCTATCTCAAACCTTATTGGAAATTAGCGTCGGTTGCGCTCGTGCTGACTTTTTTGACGAATATTTTAATCAGTTTACAGCCGTATTTTACAAAAGTGGCAGTTGACGATTTTATTACGCCGAAACAAACCGACGGGATTTGGCTGTTTTCGTTCGCCTTCTTTTGTCTTTTTCTGTTTCGGTTTATCTTTTCCTATATTCAGGAAATAATGCTTAATGTTGTCGGGCAAAGAGTTATGTTCGACCTCAGAACGCAAATCTTTACAAAACTTCAGCAGCAGGAAGTCGCTTATTACGACAAAAATCCGGTCGGGCGCGTAATTACCAGAATAACTTCCGACGTTGACGCACTCAACGAACTTTTTACGTCGGGAGTGATTGATGTTTTAGGCGATTTGGTCATTATTTTTGCCATTATCGGAATGATGTTTTGGCTCGACTGGAAATTAGCGGTTGTTTCGCTGATTACGGTTCCGCTTCTTTTTGCGGCGACGAATTGGTTTCGCAAACGCGCCCGCGTCGGTTTTGACAAAGTTCGGACACGCACCGCCAAACTCAACGCTTTTTTGCAGGAACATATTTCGGGAGCGCAAACCGTCCAGCTTTTTAACGCCGAACGAAAAGCGCGGGATAATTTTCACGACATCAACGACGAATACCGCGACGCGAATATCGAAACTATTTATTATTACGCGATTTTTTATCCGCTCGTAGATTTTATCGGCGCAATCGGCATCGCCATCGTTATTTGGTTCGGCGGTTATATGATTTTGACCGATATTTCGGCAAGCGGAACAGCTTTAACCATCGGAATCGTCATCGCTTTTATTCAATATTCGCAGCAGCTTTTTCAGCCGATTCGTGATCTTTCCGATAAATTTAATGTTCTGCAAGCCGCGATTGTCGCATCGCATCGCATTTTTCTTTTATTGGATTTGCCGGTTGCGATTAAAACACCGGAAATTCCGAAAAAAACCGGAAAAGCCGTCGGGAATATCGAATTTCGAAACGTCTGGTTTGCATATAAAGATGAAGATTACGTTTTGAAAAATGTTTCTTTTAAGATAAATGTTGGCGAATCAGTCGCTTTGGTCGGTCATACGGGTTCAGGGAAAACGACTGTTACGAATCTTTTGATGCGCTTTTACGATGTGCAGAAAGGTAAGATTCTGCTCGACGGCGTTGATTTGCACGAGTGGGATTTGGAATCTTTGCGGGCAAATTTCGCCGTTGTTTTGCAGGATGTTTTTCTCTTTTCGGGTTCGCTCGCCGATAACATTCGGCTTGGCAACAGAGAAATCACCGACGAAAAAGTCGTCTGGGCGGCGCGAGAAGTTCACGCCGACGAATTTATTGATAAATTGCCTGAAACTTATAATTCACTCGTCAAAGAGCGCGGCGCGGGACTTTCCGTCGGACAAAAGCAACTTATTTCTTTTGCCCGCGCACTGGCTTTTGAGCCTTCAATTCTTGTTTTGGACGAAGCGACAAGTTCGATTGATACGGAAACCGAACAATTGATTCAGCAAGCAGTTGACCGCGTGATGCAGTCGAGAACTTCGCTGATTGTCGCGCACAGGCTTTCAACTATTCAAAAATGTGATAGAATACTCGTCTTCCATCATGGTGAACTGCGCGAAGCAGGCACACACAACGAACTATTGGGTAATCGCGGACTTTACTGGCGGCTTTACCAACTTCAATACGTTGAAGATAAATTGGATAACCTGTCTGTAAATGTTGAAAATCAAAATTTAAGTTTGGAATCCGGCAATATCGGCTAATCGCCTTTTTGACGGGCAATTTTTTCAAAACATTGGAAAAATGTAAAAAATTGTTTATAATAACGATTCAATAAATGTCGCCCGAAGCTGTAAAACACAACGATTTAATTAGTCAGTGTGAAAATATAATGAACGAAATTTTCGCACGATGCACTGAAAATGCGCCAAATTTCGGTGTTTTGGTTGATTGTTTCAAGGATTCTCTACATAAATCCAGCCGCAAATATCTTTCTGTTAATTCCTCGGAAAAAGCAACGATTGAAGAATTGAACGACTTTTTACAGCAAATACAGGCGGATGATTTATTTATGGCTCTGGCGTGTGCGGGCGGAAACGAACGCGCTTGGTGGGAATTCGATCAGCAGCATCGAAATTATCTGGAGCGAGTTGCGCGGCATCTGGCGAGAACCGAAATTGACGCGCAGGAAGTTGTTGATACGGTTTACGTCGAGCTTTACGGCACTCGCGTTGTTGACGGTGAAAGAGTTTCAAAATTTGCAACTTACAGCGGACGCGGCAGTTTGCGCGGTTGGCTGCGGACGGTCATCTGGCATTCGCTGGTTGATTTGCATCGCGCCAGCCACGATGAAGTTTCGCTGGACGAGATGACGGAAAATGTCGGTGAAGGCTACACTCACGCGAGTTTTGCCGAAGTCAATTTGGGCGGCGAGAGTGATATGATAGACCAACTTGCCAAAAACCGTTATCGAAAAGTGACGCTCACAGCAATTGAAAGTGCTTTTGCAAATTTGGATAATCACGAAAAACTTCTTCTTCTTTATTATCACGTCGAAAATTTGAAACTGCGCGAAATTGCGCGGCTTGTCGAAGATTCCGAATCGCCGCTGCGTGGTTGGTTTCAGAGAAAATCATCCAATCGTCAAAAAAACCCCGCCAGCCGCATTCACGAATCAACTATTATGCGTTGGCTCGAAAAGAGTTATTCAAAAGTTTTGCATTCCTTTCGCGCTGAACTTCATAAAGCACACAGTTTAAGCGAAAAAGAAGTGGAAATATGTTTGGAACTTGCTACACAAGACCTTGCCAGTCCTAATCTTTACCGGAATTTAATGACAACTTAAACCACATCTTCTACATCAGAAAAAATTATTTAATTCCCCCTGAAATTAAAATTTATGCAAATTTCAAAGACAGGCTTCGTCTTTTATTCGGGAGGCTGGAACAAAAAATGGCAAACGAGGAAAATTTTAATTCGGAAGAATTAAAGATACAAGGACTGCTCAACCGCTATTTACGCTTAAAAGTATCCGCTAATGGATTGACGGTTGAAGGACAGCATTTAGACGAAGATTCACTGACGGCTTTTGTCGAAGGTAACTTAGGACAACGGGAAACTCAGCCGATCATCAGTCATTTGGTTAATTGTACATTTTGCCGCCACATAACGGCGCAGCTTGTTAAACTCGAAATGGCTTTTGCGGATGAGGAAATAAAACTCGTAGTCGATGAAAATCAGCCTTCAAAAGTTTCGGAAGTTTTAAGCGGACTGCTATCGCGGATTTTCGGGAACAACGAAGGAGCGGTTTTTGCACATCAGGAAAAAGAGGAATCGGAAGAGCAGAAAAATCAAGAAGAAGAGAAAGAATAGGCTACCTGAAATAAAAAACATCAGTTGTTTATCCAACACGCAGATTGTTGAAAACAACTGATGTTTTTTTATTTTAAATAAAAATTTTACCGCTAATTTTGTTTGAACCTATATTTTCCGCATCCTTAGAGGTATAATCAAAATGAAAACATTTCAATTTTTTTAGTTGGAGATTATAATTTGTCAGAGAATAATCACGATTGTTTGCCGAGAACGCAGACGATTTCGGTGAAAAAAATAGCGGAGGCGCAATTGCCGACTCAAATCGGCGAATTCAAGATTGCAGGTTATCGGTCGTTAAACAGCAGCGAAGAGTTTGTTGTTTTATTCAAAGGCGAAATGAAAGCGGAAATCCCGACGTTGGTGAGAATTCATTCGCAATGTTTGACAGGCGATGTATTCGGTTCGATAAAATGCGATTGCGGTTTGCAGCTTGAAAAAGCAATGGAATTGATTGAAGAAGCGGGACGCGGCGCAATCGTTTATCAACAGCAGGAAGGTCGCGGCATCGGAATTATCAATAAAATTCGTGCGTATGCGCTTCAAGACGAAGGCGCGGACACGGTTGAAGCCAATGAAAAATTGGGTTTCGCCATTGACAGCAGAAATTATCAGCAGTGCGCCGAGATACTTTTCGATCTTGGTTTGTGCAAAGTTCGTGTGATGTCGAACAATCCAAAAAAAATCAAAGCGTTGAAAGATGCCGGATTGCAGGTTGTCGAACGAGTTCCGATTGAGGTCGAATCAAAAGAACCCGCCGCGCATTATATGCGGACGAAAAAAGAAAAAATGGGACATCTGATTCATTTGACCGAAGATTAAATTTCAAATAACCTGCATAATTTCACTTAACTTTTTACGTTTGATGTTCGGAACTTGCGCGTCTTCAGCAGGATAGCCAACGGGAATTAAAACAAACGGAACTTCGTTTTTCGGACGCTGCAAAATTTCCTGTAAAAATTTCATTGGCGAAGGCGTATGCGTCAGCGTCGCCAAACCCGCGTTGTGCAGTGCGGCGAGCAGCATTCCGACGGCGATTCCAACTGATTCCTGCGAATAATAAGTCGGTTCGGTTTCGCCGTTTTCGGTAATCGAATTGATACGAAAAACGACAATTAAATACGGCGCGATTTCCAGAAAAGGTTTGTGTTCGTCAGTTCCGAGCGCGGCGAGCCGACGCAGCCATTTTTCCGACATTCGCCCGTGGTAACTTTCGTATTCTTCTTTTTCGGCGGCTTTGCGGATTTTCCGTTTGATTTCCGCGTCCTGCACAACAACAAAACGCCACGGCTGCAAATTTGCTCCCGAAGGTGCAGTTCCGGCACAAGCGATGGCTTTTTCAATTATTTCAATCGGCACTTTTTTATCGGAAAATTCGCGCACCGTCCGTCGCCGATTGAGCATTTCAAAAAATTCGTCTGTTTTTTGTATTTGCTTTTCAACCGGAATTCGCTCAAATTCAAGCAGAGAAAATTGCGGTTGCGGAAATTCCTGATTCATATAGGTTAAATATAAAGCAAACGGCGATTTGAGTGAAATAGCAGTTTCGCAAACTTTCAAAAGGTGCGTCATTTGGTAATTAAACTTTTCTCTGATTAAATAAATCTATGCAAAACAGAATCGAAGTTTTCAAACAAATGATCGAAACCGACCCGACCAACACGATGGTTTTGTTCGGTTTGGCAAACGAATATCAAAAAGCGGAAGATTGGCAAAAGACAATCGAAACGCTCGAAAATTATTTATCAAAAGCCGACGACGAAGGCGCGGCTTACGGAATGTTGGCAAAGGCTTACGAACATATCGGCGACCGCGAAAAAGCAAAATCGGTTTACGAAAAAGGCATCGAAGTTTCAAACGCGCACGGTCATCCGACGATGGCGAACGATTACAAAATGACGCTTGATTTGGACTTTTTAGAATAGATAACTTAACTCAAATTGCCCGTTTTTCACATCTTTGATATTTTATATCTTTATATATTTATCAAAAATCTTTATCTATACTTCTAAACATAGGAATTATTAAAATGGCAACAGCAACAAAGAAAGCCGATACTGCGGCAAAAAATAACGGCAAAACTAATAGTAAAAAAACTTCGTCTAAAAAAAGCGTTAAAGCGGAAACCGGAAAAATACCGGATGAAATAGTCGAAAAACCGAAGCGCACCGAAGCTGACGGTTTTACGGCGAAATCAACCGTCATTAAAACTGCCGAAGCAGTCGCGGAAACGGCGAAAAAGGAAACTAAAAAGTCGGCGAAAACTGCGAAACCCAAAGCTAATAATAAAAAACCGGCGAAAGATTACAGCGGTTTGAGCGCGGAAACGCTCGTCGAAATGTATCGCACGATGTATATGTCGCGGCGCGTTGACGACAAGGAAATACAATTAAAAGGTCAGAATAAAATCTTTTTCCAGATTTCCGGCGCGGGACACGAAGCTGTGCTTGTCGCAGCGGCGCAGGCAATGAAAGCCGGTTACGATTGGTTTTTTCCGTATTACAGAGATCGCGCTTTGATGCTCGGCTTGGGAATGACGGCGCAGGAAATGCTATATTCGGCAGTCGGCGCGGAAGCCGATCCGAATTCGCACGGACGGCAGATGCCTTCACATTGGGGCAGTATTGAACTGAATGTTCCTTCGCAATCTTCCTGCACGGGTTCGCAGGCACTTCACGCCGTCGGCGCGGCGGAAGCATCATATCGCGCCTCTTTGATGCAAGAATTACAGGACAAAGTTACTGGTTTTAAAGGCGATGAAGTCGTTTATATGTCAATCGGCGACGGCACATCGTCGGAAGGCGAAGTTTGGGAAGCATTGAATACGGCTTGTAATCTAAAACTGCCCGTTATTTTTGTCGTTGAAGACAACGGATATGCGATCAGTACGCCTGTCGAAGTCGGCACGGCGGGCGGCGATATTTCAAAATTGGTCGAAGGTTTCCCGAATCTTTTGATTCAAAAATGCGACGGCACGAATCCGATTGAATCTTACGAAACATTCAAAAAAGCCGTCGAGTTTTGCCGCGAGAGAAAAGGCGCGGCGTTCGTTCACGCCAAAGTGATTCGCCCGTATTCGCATTCGCTTTCGGACGACGAAAAACTTTATCGTCCCGAAGAAGAACGCCAAAAAGACGCGGAAATGGACCCGATCAAAACTTTCGCGGAGTTTTTGATGACCGAAGAAATTATCAGTTCGGAAGATTTGGAAAAACTGCGAAAGGAAGTTGATAAAGAGATCAACGAGGCTTCGGACATTGCGATTACCGCGCCGCAGCCCGCAGGCGAAACGGCTTTGCGAAACGTCTTTTCGCCTGATGTTGACCCGACGAGCAAAGATTTCGATACTGAAGAAGGCGCGGAACTTTCCGGCAACGCGGGAACTGTGGTTGACCTTATCAACCGTTGTTTGCACGAAGAAATGGAGCGCGATGTGCGAATCGTCGTCTTCGGTGAAGATGTCGCCGACGTATCGCGCGAAGAATATCTCGAAGAAGTCAAAGGCAAAGGCGGCGTGTTCAAAGTTACGGCAAATCTGCAAAGAGAGTTCGGCTCGGTGCGTGTTTTCAATTCGCCGCTTGCAGAAGCAAATATTGTCGGTCGCGCTGTCGGAATGGCGATTCGCAACTTAAAACCCGTTGTCGAAATTCAATTTTTCGATTATATTTTTCCTGCGTTTCACCAAATCCGCAACGAAGTCGCCGTCACGCGCTGGAGAAGCGACGGCGACACGAAATGCCCGATGGTTATTCGCGTTCCCGTTGGCGGTTATTTAAAAGGCGGCGCGGTTTATCATTCGCAATCCGGCACGACGCTTTTTTCGCACACGCCGGGATTGATGATTGCGTATCCGTCAACTGCTTTGGACGCAAACGGCTTGCTGAGAACGGCGATTCGCTGTGATGATCCGGTTTTATTTCTTGAACACAAACATCTTTACCGCCAGATTTACAACAAATCGCAATATCCGTCGTCGGAATTTATGATTCCGTTCGGCAAAGCAAAAGTCGTCCGCGAAGGAACTGACGTAACAATCGTAACTTTCGGCGCGTTGGTGCAGAAAAGTCTTGAAGCCGCCAAACGTCTGGACAAAGACGGCGTTTCGGTCGAAGTGATTGATTTGAGAACGCTCGTTCCTTACGATTGGGAACGCATCGCCGAATCGGTCAAGAAAACTTCGCGTGTCATTGTCGCTCACGAAGATTCCGTGTCTTACGGCTACGGCGCGGAAATCGCCGCGCGAATTTCGGATGAACTTTTTGAATATCTCGACGCGCCCGTGCGTCGTGTCGGTGCAACCGATACATTTGTCGGCTACGCTCCGCAGCTTGAAGATTTCATCTTGCCGCAGATTGATGATGTTGAAACGGCGTTGCGCGATTTGATGAAATATTAAATGAAAGCGGGCGCGGGTGGAAATTGGCGGAGATTTGACGAGAAATTTGATGCTTCGATTGTCAAGCAAAAAGATTTGTCGTGCGTTGCCGCAGTTGGAAAAATGCTGTTTCGGAAGCGCGGAATTATTTTTACGCAAGACCAAATACTTAATATAATTGGCAAGAAGTGCGTGTTTCTGCAAAGTTTTTCCACAAATGAAATAACAAACCTATTGATTAGCCGTTCGTCGGCGTTTTCTTTTTGCACGTCAGACACGAAGCGCGATCTGATTTGCGGGTAAAGTCTATCGCCCCGTGAAGCGGCAAGTCATCATCTTAATCCTTGCTGTGGCATAAAAATATCATTTTTATCAATTACGAGCAACCTTCGACATAGCCGACTTCTTCGGCTTTACCTGCGCGAAATCCGGTAACGCGCTTCCCGTCGGTTTCAAAAATAATGAGATATTGTTTATCAGCGGAACGAACTTCCATATCGTTTTTCTTCTCATCATATTTTTGCGGATAAACTTGAACACCTTTGTAAAGGCTTTTGATTTTGGCTTCGGTGTCGCCGATCTTCGCGCCTTTGTCGGTGGCGTATTCTTTACTTTCAATTTCAATCCGCGCAACGCTGCCGTTTGTTACCATAAAACGAACGCCTTTGAATCCTTGTTTCGGAGCAGCGTAATAACAACTGTCCTCGTATCCTTTACCTCTCACAAGTTCAGTGCCGAGTGCTTGTGAGGCTTGAGAAACGGTCATTCCGGTTTTTACTTTGCCGAAACTGTTAAAAGTAACTGCATTATCGCCGGTTGACACTTTATCATTTTGCCCGATGTCCGATTGTTCGGCGTTCAGGTTGTCATTATCGGTCGAAGAATTGTTTTTTGTCGCCGACGCGACGTTTGAATTTTTACCAGCCGGGTCGGATTCGGTTTTCACGATTCGTAAATTTTCGTTCGGGGCATTTTCATTGTGATCGGACATTTCGGACATAGCGCGGCAACCCGAAATCGTCGTCAAAAGCGCGAATATAATGAACACCTTTAAAGTATTTCTTGTTTTTTGCATATATTTTGTACTCAATTTAATTCCAAAAGATAATTTAAAGTTTAATTGCATCGAAAGTAACGGTTTGAAAGAGATTCTTCCACACCGCTACTTTTCGTTTAATAATATTTGTATGTGTTGAGGTCCGAATTCATTAAAGTAGATACACCTTGACCCCGCTAGCATCAACTCAGACTATAAAAAATCTATAGTCATCACTTATTAAACCGGGTTTTTGAATGTTTTTCGCGGATGTCTTACTGCAATATTAACTGAAAGTTCACCATCGTTATTCGTGTAGGCACCGGTTTTCTGTATCTCATCGTTAACGGTAACGTATAACCAACCACTCTGATTCATCTTGGGTAGATATAGTTTTTTACCTAATTTAAATGGATTTCCATTATCGCCAACTTTTGCAATCAAGGCACTTTGATTGATTTGTGGTGCCAGAAGAGTAGCCATTGAACCGGCTTTACCATCAGGATCACGCGGGTCGCCGCCTTTCCAGTATGTTACTGCGCCTGAAGCATCAGTTGCGAAAGCATCACCTTCATTAATCATTACGAGTCCGGTTCCCCAAGCAGCCTTTGCATCAGTCCCTTCTGCCTTGATTTCATAATAGCGGGTCAATTTCACAGTAACGAAAAGTCCGCCGGCGTTATTGGCATAATGTTTGCCGCCCCAATCATTGATTGCGAAATAGAGAGTGCCGCTCTTACCATTTTCGTAATTATCCGTTTTACTGACTTGGAAATAGTTTTTTCTATCACCAATCCATCCAACCAGCGAAAACTCTTCGGCATTTGGGAAGGCAAAAGGACCTCCGATTTTTTTATCACTTACTCTTCCTTTGTAATCCCATGTTTCTGTTGTTCCATATTTAGTTTGCCCTTCAGCAGTGATCTCAATGCGGTCTCCCGGCATAGCTACGATTCCGGTATCTACAGCCTCAGAGGTTGCATCAACTGTAATGTCTTTGACTGTTATTGTTGCCTGAACAGTTTGGGCTTTAATCTCCGACGTAGCGTAGATAAAGCTAAACAATACGATTGCGAATAATGTAATGATCTTTTTTTTGAACATAATTTTATTTTCTCCCATTTTTTTCTTAACTGTTGAATATCAAAAGCGGCGCGCTAAACTTTCTTTCGTGATCGCTGTTTCATTTATCTCTAAACTTTGTTTTTCAGTGCTTTACCATCCAAAGACGATGTTTTGCCTATTTAAGTAACTATCTATTTGTTTACAAAAATAGAAACATATTTACAATGGAAAAAAGATTCAAAAATCGCTTCGCTTGCAGCTGCAAGCAAAGCGATTTCGGGTTTTCAGAAATTTCAAACACTTTGAAAAAGTAATTTCGATTCTGAAAATTTGTCGTTCTTGACAAAACCAATGAGCTTTCAAACAACTTTCTAATAGAGTCTGCCTTTCTGAAAATCGTAGATAGCTGTTTTATTATCTCTACCGTAAAGAATTAATCTTCCGTCATCTTCCATGACCAATCTTCTTCCCTTTTGTGCTTCACTACCTTGGTAAGTGTCGGTGGACCAAAGATGACCTTTCTTGGAGTTATACAACGCAAGGTTTCCATCATTCTGCATTCCGAGAAAACTTCCCTGTTTATCTGTATCGCCCACTGTCGAGGTGCAGTGGATAAACTCTCCAGATTTACTATCTTCAACTAATTTATACAGACAAAAGTTGCCGTCTTTTTGCAAAATGGCGGCATACTTGCCATTTTTTGACTTCAGTCCTTCACCTTGTTTTAAAATCCCCGATTGTTGTAGTGTGTTGCCATTCTTATAGACAAAACCATCCATATTCATTTTTTGTCCGTTAGCACTCAACACACCGATGAGACCGACAATTGCTACTAGAAACATCTGACCTAATTTTGTTTTCATTTTGTTTTTCTCCTAATATTATGATTGTTGATTTACTTTTTTTCTAAGTAAATTCATTTTTTTAATTTCCAAAGGCGGCTTGAAAGAGATTCTATCGTGCCGCCGTTTTTCACCGACGACAATTTGCCGGTGTTAGTTTCTGCTCGCCGTCCAAAACTCTAGCCAAAGATGTCATGCAAATCATTACCGCACCCGTTGCATTTTCAGTAAAATGCGCCGCTTCGTTTTCGATAATCTGAAAAATTCGGCGTTGCTTGATGTCGAACAAACCGGCGGCTTGCTCCGTTGTCAGCATCAGTTCGCCGCATTCCGCACAGGCGATTTGTTTGCCCGGTGTAGATTGGTGAACGATGTAGCGGCGGTTAGTGGCGACTGACATTTCAAATTTGCGTTTGATTTCCATTTTCATTAGTTTTCGGTTAAAATCTAATTCGTTTTGAAACTGAATTGGCGATAAGACGAATATATTCTTTACAGTTCCAAAAGTCTGGATATTATTCGGATATTTTTTGGATATTTTTTGGATAGTGATGGAAACTCAACAAACACGGGAGCTTTATTATTTCGGTATGTTTCGGCTGGACGCGGCGGAGCGTCGTTTGTGGTGCGAAGATGAACCGATTTCACTTACGCCGAAGGAATTCGACCTGCTTTATTATTTTGTCGAACACGCCGGAAGCGTGGCGACAAAAAACGATCTGCTCGACACGATTTGGTCGGATAGTTTTGTCGAGGAATCAACGCTGGCGCGAAATATTTCGTGGCTGAGAAAAAAGCTCAAGAAAGGCGCGGGCGGCAAGCGGATGATCGAAACCGTGCCGAAACACGGCTATCGTTTTACGGCGGAAGTTACGCGCTCCGCCGAGGACGAAAACGTGATTATCGTCGAAGAACAAACCGTTCAGCATTTTCGCGGTGAAGAGATTATTACGGTAGATGACGCTTTTGCGGAGAGAAGAGGAGAATGGGAGAAACGGAAACGCGGAGAAACGGAAATGCGGAGATTGGAAGACGTAGAGAATAAACTTTCAATTTTGCCAAACGTCCCCGCGTCCCCGCGTCCCCGCGTCCCCGCGTCTGCCTTTCTCCTCATCGCGCTTGTCGCGCTCGTCGGAATCGGGTTTGCTGTTTATCGAAACCAACTTCAAACTAATGCAGAACCTACCGGATTAAATGTTAAAGCGACAATAACGATCAAAAATATTATGGTAGATGCGACCCGCGAAACCGTAGATACCGGACTCAAAGTCCAGCCGGGAGATACCATCAGAGTTTCTGCTATGGGGACACTTCAACCCGGAAATGGTCAAACTTGGACGTTTATGGGAAACGACACGGATAAAGTTTCAGTTAATCATACCTTCCAAAAAGCCGATCCGTGGTCATTAGTTGCTTGGATCGGCACTGAAACCGATAAAACCGACCATTTCCAAGTCAGTAAAAACCATTCGGTAAAAGCAGATAAAAGCGGTTTTCTTTATTTGGCAGTAAATGACTTGAATAATAATTATGCGGACAACCGCGGCGGAATTACTGTTGCCGTCGTGTTATTTCGCACCTTTAGTATTTACGCGGAAGACAACGATTTGGAGGCTGCTTGGGGAACTGAACTTGTAAGAATTTACAAAGAAGACACGCTTGCAATCAGAGGCAGAGGAGATGTTGCATACTGGGAAGGCGGAGAGTTGTATGACCTTGACGGTTCAGACCACGATACCTTCGGGTATTTAGCACCGGAAATTAATGCGCGTTCTTTAATAGGAAAAATCGGCAGTCGAACTCCTTTCAAAATCGGGATGAACTATCCGCCGCAAAAAGTAGATGTGAACGGCGGATTATTTATTAGCGTAAATGATGAAATTATGAAGCCTGGTGCTTTCAAAAATAACAGCAGTGAACTTACGGTTGATATCGAGGTAGTGCGTCAAACGGAAGCATTCAAAAATCCAATTTAACTTCTCATATTTTAGAAGCCGTTTGGAAATTCAGAATGAAAAGGAAAACGAAGAAGTTTACCACAGATAAACTCGGATAAAAGCTGATTTTCACTGATTTTATCTGTGGTAAAAATTTGTTTCCGCTCCGAGATTTTTTAATTTCCAAACAACTTCTTAAAAATTCCAGCCGCCTGATGCTCTTCAAAAATAAAAAATGATTGTAACTATTCAGGTTGAATATTCATAATTTGGGTCAGGTGATTTAATACATCCAATTGTCGTTTGATGAGCGTATCAATTACTGATCGCAATATGCAGAAGGTTGTTTGTCCAGTCTTGAATTGTCCTGATATTTTCTGTTTTACTTTGATATTTCTGATCGCCCGTTCCGA
>JBBPXX010000044.1:0-21514 GCA_038200505.1 Pyrinomonadales bacterium
AAACAACAATTTGTCGCTTATTTCTAAAAGTTTGGCGCGTCTTCCACCTCCACTCGCCCGTTGTTTCTTCTTATTGGTTGGCTTCGGTTTTGATGGCGACAAAAGCTGATAACACTTTTCAAACATTGGCAGTAAGACTTAAAATTCTTCGTCCGTTAAACTCGTGACAGAAAGAAATTCTCTCGGCTTTCCTTTTAATTCATCATATTTTAACATTTACACAGTTTATCTGATTTTTCTTATTTCAAATAATGTCTAATATTTAATATATGAAAAATTTCAAAGAGTTTCTGCGGCGAATATAAAGTAAATTGGCTAAATTTTTTCTGAAAACAAATAATCTTTGGTTTGACTGGATTAGAAAAAGGTATGTTTTCGAAACTTAGTTTAAATTCAAAAACATACCTTTTTCTAATAATAATTTTAAACAATTATGCTGCACATCTTTTAGTTCCTTGGGGATCGGTAGTAACGGTTGATTGTCTACAAGTAGTGCAATTTGGTATTCCAGAGCAATCACTACTATTACTGCATATCTGTCCACACATACTTGCCGCCATTGCTGCTTTTGGTGCCACTAATGATGCAATTACCGGTAAAGCGATAACAGAAGCCAAGCCGACTTTTTTAATTACTTCACGGCGCGACATTCCTTCAAAATTTGAAATAACTTCATCGCCGTTGGCAATCAACTTTTCCTTTTTCAGTTGGTCAAGAGCCAGCCAAATAAGGTCGTCATTAGCGGGTGCATTAAGTTTGCGGCTGATTGAACGGCTAATATCGGAAACGCTGGTGTTTCCGTCGCAGGCTTCCCAGACAAGGCTGGAAGTTTCATTTAAACAAAACGCTTTGTTTGTTCGCAGGTCATAGATTAAGACTTCACCGTTGAGTTCCTGGACAACGATTTCATCTTTACGGCTCAATGGTTTAATATCTTTTTTCATTTGTTTTATTTTCTCCTCAAATTATGGCAATCAGCAAAATCGAAACTTAATTAAACAATTTTACACACAAAAATAAAAAAGGCAACAGATAAAACTAAAAATTAATAAAGTAAAAAGCTAAAAACAATCACTTTATCATTTATTATTTATCATTTACCATAACAATTATAATGTTAAACAGTAACCCGGAATTTAATAACGGGAATAACGAGCAAGCAGTATTGGAGAAACTTAATCGGCAAATATGGGAGGCGAGATTAAATTTTGAAGCCTACGGAACGCGTATCAGTGTTCGTTCCAATAGTATTGGTGCGATGGAAAATTTGGAAAAGATGCTGCCGAATATCTTGCCGACCGGATGGAACGAAATTGAAGATTCGGCGGCGGATTTTATCTTTTCACTTATTGTCAAAAAGCGTAAATCGAGAAAAAATATTTTTTATAAAAACGGGGAATTGATTTTGGATAATTTTTCTCCCGAAGATATTTTGCAGTCGGTTGATTCGCAGATCAGAATGACGGTTGGAGAAAATTCAAAAGAATTCGTTTTCATCCACGCCGGCGTGGTCGGCTGGCAGGGCAAAGCGATTGTTATTCCGGGCAGGAGTTTTTCAGGCAAGACGACGCTGGTGGCGGAGTTTGTCAAACGGGGTGCAATATACTACTCGGACGATTTTACGGTTTTGGATAAAAACGGCTATGTCCATCCTTTTCCGCGAAAACTTTCGCTCCGCGGAATAATTGACGACTATCAGCAATTGGATTTTGCGGTGGAAGAATTGGGCGGAAAACGCGGCTCGGAGCCGATTCCGGTCGGTTTTTTACTGCTGACGAAATATAAAAAAAAGGCGAAACCGAAATTGAAACAGGTCAGTTGCGGGGAAGGAATTATGGCGGGATTGGAAAATTCTCTTTCGGTCAGACAAAATCCGGCTTATGTTTTAGAAGTTTTGAGTAAAACATTAGGCAATGCCCGAATTTATAAATCCGCCAGAGATGAGGCAAAGGATTTTGTGGATGTTTGTGTTAAATTTTTCAACCGATAAATCGGCGAAAGAAACATAAAAATTAAAACAATATTTTTGTTGAATAAATATTTATAATGTGTCATACTTTTGCAAAGTAAATGGATAGAATACTTATATTCATCTATTTTTATTTTATAATAACTTATCATTTTGACTAAAAAATACACTGTTCAACAAATTCGGAGGAAAATTATGATCAACTCGATAATGCCAATCGCCCGCAAGGAAGGCTTAGTAGTACAGGAAATGCCGGACGAGGTTTTGGTATATGATTTGGAAACCAACAAAGCTCACTGTTTAAATCAAACGGCGGCATCTGTTTGGAAATCGTGTGATGGAGTCAGTTCCATCGGAGAAATTAAAACTAAGCTGGAAACAGAATTTAAAACGACAATACCGGAAGATTTTGTCTTGCTGGCTTTAGAGCAACTTTCAAAAGACAAACTGCTGGAAAAAGAAATTGAAACCAAAATCAGCGGAATGTCGCGCCGCGAAGTTATCAAAAAAATAGGTTTTGCCTCGATGGTCGCATTACCCGTCGTCGCAATGCTGAGTTTTCCGCAATCGGCTCTGGCGGTTGTTTGTCCGGCTTCGCAGCAAGGAAAGCAGGGTGGTTGTGCAGTGGGAGAACTGTGTTGCAGCGGAACTTGTCGAACTGCTATAGGTAATCCGCCCATGTGTCCAAACAATTAATAATCGGACTTTCGGCGGCGGCGGAGACTCGCCGTCGACCAGCGCTTTGCGATTAGTCTTTGAACAGGCTTGAATATGACTTTTCGGAAAGTTTATATTCAGGTCTTTCCTTTTAAATATAATAAAATTTTCATAAAATTGTGAAGAGTGAAGCAGCCGGAAATGAAATATACGGTCCGCGGTTTGAAAAAATCAGTTGGAAGGTTAGATTTGGATTTGAATGTTACGGCGTGAGGATCGGGATCAGAGCCGATACACTCAGTTTGCCGATTTTGCAGGAAATGCTGCCGACGACCGGCAGGATAACGGATTTTGAGGGTTCGAAAGAGATTGTATCGGTTGTTGCCGACGAAGATAAACTGATCAACGGGTTATATTATAATAACGAACTGGCACAAAAATTTGAAGAAAACCGGGATTCTTTGATGGAAATTTTACGTGATAAATTTCTGATTATTTTGTCGCTTGCCTCATTACCGAAAAGATTTTATCTGCACGCCGGCGCATTTGTGTGGAATAATAAGGGAATTATCGTGCCGGGCGAGTCTTTTAGCGGAAAAACGACATTGGTTAAAGAATTTATCAAAGCCGGCGCGGTCTATATTACGGACGATCTGACGATTTTGACGGAAACGGGCGAACTCCTGCCGTTTCCGCGCACTTTGGAAGTCCGCACCGAAACAGGCAGGGAATTGCAAACGGCGGAATCATTCGGAGCGCGGACATTGACGGAAAAGATAAAACTGGAAATGATTCTTTTTACCGCATTCGAAGAAAATGCCGAATGGAAACCGCAAATTTTACCGCCCGGACAAGCCGTTATGAAGTTAATGGACAATTTTTATTACAGGTCTTCGATCGGCGAAGCACCGGCACACATAGTCAGGACGTTAGCTGCACTGACAAGCGGGATAAAAATCTATACGGGCAAAAGAGGCGATGCCAAAAGCGTTATTGATTGGGTAGCGAAGAATTTTTGAATTCTCCGCAACCGGATTTTACAGAGATAGATGATGACTCATATAGGCGATAATTTACATGAAAATACTGAAATTCAGGAAATAAACGAGATCGAATTGCCACCTGAAACGTATCGGTTGCTTATGTTCAGGGTATATGAAAAAAAACTGCGGGATGTATGGGATAATTTACAGGAAAACAAAATCGAGCCGATTTTAATAAAAGGCTGGGCGGCGGCTTTGAATTACCCGAACCCTTATTCGCGCCGTTTAGGGGATTTTGATGTGGCTGTCAATCCGGCTGATTTTGAAAGGGCATCGGCTTTGCAAATAAATCTGCAGTTAGGAGAAGTGGATTTCCATAACGGTTTGAGACAGCACGATAAAGTTGAGTGGAATGACCTGTTTGATAATTCGATATTGGTAAAATGCGGTGAAAGAGAAATTAGAATTTTGCGACCTGAAGATCATTTACGGGTTTTGTGCGTTCATTGGTTGGGCGACGGCGGAAGGGACAAAGAAAAACTTCAGGATATTTACTATGCCGTCAAAAATCGTCCGGCAAATTTTGATTGGGATAGATGTCTGGCAGTGGTCGGAGAGAAAAGGAGAAAATGGATTATCTATACGATCGGACTGACTCACAAATACTTCGGACTTCTGATAGATGATTTGCCGTTTGCCGGAGAAGCGAAAAAACTTCCGCAATGGCTGGTAAAAACGGTCGAAAAGGAGTGGAATAATCCCGTCCAATTTAAATATTTAGAAACATGCTTGGGGAGTCGGGAAGAATTTTTTAAACAACTGGGCAGAAGATTTCCGCCAAATCCGATTCAGGCAGCCGTTAATATGGAAGGTGATTTTGACGGTTCGACGAGAGTCATATATCAAATCGGTGATGTCTTCAAAAGATTTGTCCCGTCAATTAAACGCTTATCGAATGTTTTGCGTTCAAAGTTTTCCAGAGAAAGGTGAAGGAAAAAAAACATCCGTCATAATGTATGATAAAAAATACAATCACGCTTGCGTTTGAAACGGCAATTTGGGGCGGAAGTATTTCTCTGATGGCTGATGATCGGGAGATCGATTTTTGGATTGGAAAAGAAAGGGTTTCAAAGGCGGAAGAGATTTTGGAACAGACTTCCGAAATACTAAATCACAACGGGATAAACAAAATTGACTTGCTGGCTGTTTCCACCGGACCGGGAAGTGCAACAGGCATTAGAATCGGTCTGGCGACAGCCTTCGGGTTAAAAAGGGCATTTAACTGCCAAATTGTCGGAGTTCCCGTGTTTGAAGCCCTGATGCTCAATAAAAAAATTAGTCAACCGGCATTATTGGCGGTTCCGGTTGGCGGCAGACAAATTGTATGGCAAGTCTTTGACAAAGATTCTACAGAAATAAAATTTGGCAATGCAGCAACTTTTCTGAAACTGTTAAACAGTCAATTTTTTATAAAAATAATTTTACACCGTGAATTAACGCACATTGTTTCAAATGCGGATGAAGAGATTGAAAAGAGTCGAATAGAAATCTTGGACGATAGAATTGCGACGCTTATCGGTTTGAAAGGAAAAGATTCGGCAGCCAAAAGAAACAAAGAGGAAATCGGGCTTTTTGCGTCTGATAACATTAAAGCGTCCTATTTTTAAATCATTAAACCATAAAATTTTAAAGCTATTAAAACCGGAGTTAGATTGAGATTTGCAACTGCAATTACAATAGAACCTGTCCGAGAATCCGATATAGAAGGAATTTTGAGAATCCAAACAGAAAACAATCTTGGTAGGTGGCAACTGCAGGATTATCTTGCAGAAATTAGACGGGAAAATTCCCGCTCTTTCGTTGCTAAAGAAGACGGCGAACTAACAGGCTTTGTAGTATCGCGTCTGATAACGTCAGAAGATTACACACATAAAAATTATAGTCATTCCGAATTGGAAATCGAGATTTATAACTTGGCTGTCGAGAAAAATCAACGAAAAAAGGGAATCGGAACTTTACTCCTCCGAAAAATTGCCCAAACGGAAACAACTAAAGACAAAATGACGATCTGGCTCGAGGTCAGAGAATCGAATTTGGCAGCAATTTCATTTTATAAAAAGAATAAATTCGAAGAAATTTATCGAAGAAAAAAATTTTATAATAATCCGCAGGAAGACGCTCTGGTAATGAGGTCGGATTTTTTAAAAAAGTAACAGAATTACAAAAAATAGCAAAAACAGAAACTTGATTCAACCGGATTTGTAATATAACATCTTATTTACAGCTTATCAGATATAAATCGGAGTTTTCTAAGTAGCTGATTTAATATATCAAAAGCTGAGAATCATCAAACGAGGAGAAAATAAACTATGGAAATGTCGGCACTCGATACGGTAAAAGAAGAACTGATCAAGGAAAACAAAGCTTTTAGGGAATTAGTGCAGCAACATCATAATTATGAACGGAGATTAACCGAACTGGCAGAATTGACTTATCCGAATGATGAGGAATTATTGGAAGAAACTACACTTAAAAAGAAGAAGCTCAATGTAAAAGACGAAATTCATACGATATTACAAGAGTATTCCTCGCAACAAGTGTAGAAAGTAAGAAATAAACAATTAAAAAACAGGTCTTTAGTTTTTGTTTGAATTTGTACGAGGACCGAAGACCCGTTTTTATTCGGCAGTGCATTTACCATCCGGGTTCGTATAGGTAAATATCCCGTCGGCAGTCGGAAAAACGATCAAATTACTTTTAAAAATCGGGCGGTTAATAAAATAATTATCAGTGTGCAGAAATATTTGATTAACCGGCTTACCTTCACTTAAATCGAGTATTGTCGCTTTCGGACTACCCAGCGTCATAACTATTACTGAATTATCAAATAGATAAGGCTCAATAACCAATCTTCCTTCCAATCTTCTTTTCCAAATTACTTTGCCGCTTTCCGGGGCAATTAAATAAATAAAATTATCGAGGGATGTTGCTAAAATACCTTTCGGCGTAAAACTTAAATTCGAGATTTCAGCACCGGCACGGGATTTCCAAAGATGTTTTTTGGTTTTTATATCAATTGCAAAAATCTCTCCTTTTTTGTTACCCAAAATCAGATCGGATTCGCTAAACAAATAAGCTGCGGTCAGAGTCGAATTTGTTTCTTTCCGAAAGACGATTTTCCCTGATTCCGTCATTGTTACAACTATCCCGTTTTTGGAAAGTATAACAAAGTATTTGTTTTGTGAATCAAAGTAAATATTGTTTAACTCCAAACTTTGTGGAAAAGTCCACAAAGTTTCTCCATTAATTTCGCTCAAAGCCGTAATGTTTCCGTTTTGGTCAGCCACTATAATTTTATGTTCATAAACAAAAATAAATATTTTTTGTTTATCTGATGTGCCGGTTGAAAGTGATGTCTGCCAGTTGGTAATACCCGTAGTTTTGTCCAGCGCTCTGAGTTTTATGGAAACTGTATTATTTTGGTTACTTGAAAAACTATCCGGTTTTTTACCGTCGTTTTCTTTTTGAGTTGAAAAAGATTTTGTGGCAACATAAATATTTTTTTTTGATTCATCATCTACAAGTTCCGAAACAACTTCGCCGCCGAGTTCCGTTTCCCATAATTTCTCACCTGACTTCAAATCCAGCGCAAATAATTTTCCATCTGAAGTCGGAACGAGAATGCCGTCTTCGTTATCAGACGCGATATTGTTGTCATTCACCTTTGTTTGAAACGACCAGCATTGTTTGAAGGGAAGTGTGAGCATTTCCGCAGATTCCTGGGCTGATACGCTGTTAGAGAATAAATTGCCGAGTGTTATATTCAAAATTATCAGAAATTTTACGGCAAGACTTTGATAACTACATTTTTTCATAAAAAAAATTAAAAAAATTCAATCGTAATATTCGTTATATTCGTTTTTATAGTATGATATGAATATAAAAAACTAAATGCAATTACTCGACTGCAAATTGATGGATGAGGATTTCAACCCGAAAAGTTTGCCGGAAAAGTAATTCAAAAATTTATAAATTGGAGAAACACACACACAATGTCTTTTAATAAAATTACAATTATCGGGAATTTAGGACGCGATCCCGAACTTCGATACACGCCGCAAGGAGATGCCGTCTGCGATTTTTCCGTCGCCGTCAGCAATCGTAAACGCGACAAAGCGGGCGAATGGCAGGACGTAACAACTTGGTTTAAAGTAACTTTTTGGGGTAAAAAAGGTGAAAATGCCTCAAAATATTTGACAAAAGGACGGCAGGTTTATGTCGAAGGTCGTCTGGAAGTTGATGAATGGTCTGACCGCGACGGTAAAGACCGCTATTCTTTGGTTATTCAGGGCAACGAAGTACAATTTCTCGGCGGACGCGATGATGAATCAACGTCATCGTCAAACTACTCTTCGGATAATAGTTCGGATAATAGTTCGGATAATAGTTCGGATAATAGTTCGGATAATAGTTTTGCTGAAGATTCAGACAATCAGGCGGACAAACCGAGAAACACCCCGGCTATTTCAAACACTCCCTCGGATGACGATATTCCTTTTTAATTAGTTGGCAAATTTTGTCGGGATATTCAGCCGCCTCCATAAATTTATGGAGGCGGCTGTCTTATTTCGGCAAAACCATCAAGAAATCCAACTTCCCATTTTTCTAAATTTTTTGAATCTCAAGTCCAGCATTTCCTTCATTTCCAGTTTATTTAACTCCTTTAAATTACGCTTCAAGATTTTCTTTAAACTTTCAGAAGTTTCGATGTATGAGTTTTGAATTTCGGTATGCTCTTTGGAATTTTCATTTACACTGATTTTCCAATCCGTTAGTTCAGGCACGATTTCATCTATTAAACCGAATTTAACTAAGTTTTCAGCCGTCAAACCGAGGACTTCCGCCGCGCGATCAGCCTTATTGTTATCCTTCCACAAAATCGCCGCGCAGCCTTCCGGCGTAATGACCGAATAGACCGCATTTTCCAACATCAAAACCCGGTCGCCGATGCCGATTGCCAAGGCTCCGCCCGATCCTCCTTCACCTAAAATCACAACTATCGTCGGAACTTTGAGATTTGCCATTTCCCGCAGGTTAAAAGCAATCGCTTCGGCTTGTCCGCGTTCTTCGGCATCAATGCCCGGATAAGCTCCCGGCGTATCAATAAAAGTCAGTAGCGGTCTGCCGAACTTTTCCGCCATTTTCATAATTCTCAACGCTTTTCGATAACCCTCCGGTTTCGGCATCCCGAAATTACGAAACCGCCGCTGATTTATATCACGTCCTTTTTGCTGCCCGATGACGGCGACCTCGACATCTTCAAGTTTGGCAAAGCCGCCGATCATCGCCGCATCATCCGAATATCGGCGGTCACCGTGAATTTCCACAAAATCCGTAAAAATCGTTGACAACAAATCCGTCGTATAAGGTCGGTCGGGATGTCTCGCCATTTGAACCCGCTCGAAAGCATTTCTGTTTTTTTTCTCTTTCATATTTGATAACTTCAAATTTACGAATTACGATGACAAAATCCAACTCACCTGACAGCCTTTCTCCTTTAAATCATTCTCAAGCCGACTCGAACCCTGAATCCGTAGAGGAGGTGAATGAAGTTTAAGTATGACATCCCGCTCAAGACGCAGGTTTAAAAAAACCTGGCAATTTCCGTTATCCTTACTCAAAACGGTAAAAATGTCTTCGAGATATTTTTCATCCACATCTTTGCCGGGCAATATGATTGAAACATTTTGGGCTTTTTGGGTAACGGCATCGGCAATCTTTTTTGTTTCCTCCAAAATCAGGGTTATTTCCTGCCCGTCAACGGCTTCGACTTTCCCGCTGACAATTAAAAGTTCATCATCTTTTAAACAGTCGGCATATTTTGCCGCCGCCTCCGCCCAAGCCAGACATTTTACCCCGACCGATTGATCTTCGAGCCGGAAAATGCAAAAACGGTTTCCTTTTTTACTGTATTTTATTTGCAGAGCCGAAACAATGCCGGCGATGTTTATCTTATCGCCCGGCTTTAAATCTTCGTAATCGGCGATATTCAAAATTCTCAAATCTGAAAGTATCTGTTCATATTCATCCAGCGGATGGCTTGATAAATAAAATCCGACCGACGATTTTTCCTGCTTCGAGAGTTCGGCTTGCGTCCACGCTTTAACATCGGGTAATGCGGCGTGTAGATTGGCAGTCGAGGTTTCCTGTATGCCGAAAAGATCATTCTGACCCCTGATTTTATCCTGCCAAACCTTCTGTCCGTGCGACAGGGAACTTTCAATGGCGGCAAAGTGCTGCGCCCGCCATTGATTTGTCGTCAAACCGTCCGGCATCATTGAATCGAAAGCTCCGGCGGTAATCAAACTTTCCAAACCGCGCCGATTGACGGCTCCCTGATCGAGCCTCGAAGTGAAATCATACAAAGAGGTGAACTTTACCTGCTGACGTGCTTCGATGATAAGTTGAACACTAGCCGTGCCGATTCCTTTGATGGCACTCAAGCCGAACCTGACTGCGTTATCGAGCGGAGTGAAATCCGAATCGCTTTCGTTTATATCGGGAGGCAAAAGTTTCAACCCCGAAGACCTCAGCTCGGTCGAGTATTTATAAACCTTGGTAGTATCCTGCGCTTCGTTTGATAAAACAGCCGCATAAAAATAAGCGGGGTAATGCGCTTTAAGATAAGCAGTCTGATATGCCAAATAAGCATACGCGACGCTATGACTTCGATTAAAGCCGTAATCGGCAAACTGCGCCATCAGGTGAAACACCTCGGCGGCTTTTTCCCGTTTTATATTTCGGGAAACCGCGCCTTCGATAAATTTTTCTTCGTGCAGCGCCATTTCCTCTCTTTTCTTTTTACCCATCGCCCGCCGCATCATATCGGCTTCACCCAAAGTGTAGCCGGCGAGAACCTGCGCGAGCTGCATAATCTGTTCCTGATAGACGAGAATTCCGTAGGTATTGCTCAAAATGTCCTTCATCTGCGGCACGATATACTGAACTTTTTTCTCGCCGCGATGCCGCGCAATAAAGTCGTCAACCATTCCGCCGTCGAGCGGACCCGGACGATAGAGAGCATTCAAGGCGGCTAAATCTTCGAGTTCCTTCGGCTTTAAGCGGCGGCAAATCTCCTGCATTCCCGATGATTCAAACTGGAAAATGGCTTCCGTTTTTCCGTCGCCGAACAGTTTCATCGCTTTATCGTCGTCGAGCGGAACTTTGCTCCAATTAATTTCGACATCTTTCTTCTGCTTAATCGAATTTAAGCAGTCGCTTATGATCGTTAAGGTGGTTAAAGCAAGAAAATCCATCTTAAGCATTCCTGTTTTTTCGAGATCGTTCATCGTATATTGGCTGGTTAATTCGCCCTTAGCCGACAACGAAACGGGAACTAATTCGTGGAGAGGTTTCGGCGAAATAACGACACCCGCCGCATGCACCGATGAATGTCTCGAACAACCTTCGAGACGCTTCGCCAGATCAATTAAATTTGCGACCTTCGGATCGGTTTCAATCGCCTTCCTCAATTCAGGCACTTGTTCGAGAGCCTGAGAAATGCTGATATTGCGACCTCTGACCGGCGGCGGCATCAGCTTACCGATTTTTTCGACCTCGCCATACGGCATATTCAAGGCGCGTCCGACATCCTTAATCGCCGCTTTTGAGGCGAGCGTTCCGAACGTAATGATTTGACAGACGGCTTCGCGCCCGTAAAATTCGGTAACGTGATTGATCACGTCGGCGCGACCTCTGACACAAAAATCAATATCAATATCCGGCATTGACACACGCTCCGGGTTGAGAAAGCGTTCGAACAGCAGATCATACTGGAGCGGATCAACATCCGTGATGTCCAAGCAGTAAGCGACCAGCGAACCCGCCGCCGAGCCGCGTCCGGGTCCGACCGGAATGCCTTTCTCCCTGGCATAACACATAAATTCCCAGACGATCAAAAAATAACCCGGAAATCCCATGTTTCTGATCGTCGTTATTTCTTTGTTTATTCGTTCGTGATAATCGGAAATCGAATATTTGAGTTTTCCGTCGCCCTGCATCGAATCCCAGACTTTGGTTTTGCGGTTTTCAAAACCTTCCATCACGACTCTTTCGAAATACTCGTCAATCGTCCGGCACTCCGCATCTTCGGGAATGGGAAAATCCGGCAGCGTTAATTCGCTTTTTTCCGGGAAGGCGACCTGACACATTTCGGCGATCTTCAGTGTATTGTGCAGAGTTTCGGGAAGTTCGCCGCCAAAAATCGCCCACATTTCCTCAGCCGAGCGCAAATAAAAGTCCGCGCTTTCGGCACTGCTGTTTTCGCCGACCGTCTTTTGTTCGCCGATTGCCAGCAGAATTTCGTGCGCCCGCGCGTCTTCTTTTGTCAGGTAATGAGCGTCATTTGTCGCCACCAGCGGAATTTCAGTTTTTTTGGACAGTTCGACAATTCGCCGTCGAATTTTTTCTTCATCTTTTAACCCGTGATCCTGTATTTCAATGTAAAAATTGTCTTTGCCGAAAATTTCTTCAAAAAGTTTGGCGTTTTCAGACGCCTTTTTAAAATTATCCTGTTTGAGAAAATGCCAGAGCGCACCGTCAAACCCGGAAGACAACCCGATTAATCCCTTACTTTTTTCGGCTAAAATATCCAAATCTATGCGCGGTTTATGATATAAACCCTCGGTGTAGGCTTTGGATGCCAGATAAGCCAAGTTATAATATCCTTCCAAATCTTTGGCTAATAAAATCAGGTTGTAATAAGGTCGCGTCCCGCCCTCCAGACGGGATTCGCGGTCTGTTCGGCTGCCGAATGTAACAAATGCCTCATAACCCAGAATAGGTTGAATATCCGCCGATTTCATACTATTGTAGAATGAAATCGCGCCGAACATATTGCCGTAATCGGTGATCGCGCAAGCCTTCATTTCAAGTTCCTTTAAACGCTTGGTCAACGGCTTGAGTTGGATTGCGCTCTGCAAAAGGCTATAATCCGTATGCAGATGTAAATGAACGAAATCTTGCGGTTTGTAGTTTGAAACCATAATTTTATTTTGTTGATCGCAGTTAGTTTTCGACAATTTTTACATTTTTTTACATTTAAAGATTTAAAAATAAAAAAGTATCTATGAAAAAAGTTTATCTCGAAACCTTCGGCTGTCAAATGAATGTTTCCGATTCGGAGAGAGTCGCCACGCGGCTTGTCGCGGACGGTTTTCAAATGACTTCCGATGAATCGGCGGCTGATGTCGTTTTGATAAATACCTGTTCGGTCAGAGAGAAGGCTGAACACAAACTCTATACGAGAGTCGGGCAGATTCGCAAATCTCAAACGGCACAAAGCAGCAAAAAACAAATCGTCGGAGTTCTCGGCTGTGTCGCGCAGCTTGAAGGCGAAATGCTCTTCGAGGGCAGAAACGAAATCGATTTTGTTTTAGGGACGAAAGCCGTCGGGCGTATATCGAATGCTATCGAAAATGTTTTAGACGGACAAAAAAATTATCTCGATGTCGGCGACCGTGATGATGATTATGATTGGTCGGTTGCACACACACAACAGCATTCGCCTTATATCGCATTTGTGCCGATTATTGAAGGCTGCAACAAATTCTGTACCTATTGTATCGTTCCTTTTTCGCGCGGAAGAGAAAAAAGCCTGCCGGCATCCGAAATTATTCGACAAGTTTTAACTCTCCGAAGACAGGGTGTCAAAGAAGTTCATCTGATCGGTCAAAATGTCAACAGCTATCGTCCGAAAACCGACGGCGGTTTGGAAAAGTTTCAAGGTGCGACTCCTTTTTCGAGATTGCTTCGGGCAGTTGCGGCAACCGGCATAGAACGTATAAAATTCAATACATCGTTTCCCAGAGATTTTCACAACGACATTGTTGATGCCATCAATGAAAACGAAAATCTCTGCAATTGGGTGCATTTGCCGGTCCAATCGGGCAGTAATAATGTTCTTAAAGCTATGAGGCGCGGACATACGATTGAAAATTATCTGGAACGGATTGATAAGATAAAGTCGTCGCCGCGCAAAATTTCGCTGACCACGGATGTAATTATCGGCTTTCCGAATGAAACCGAACAGGATTTTCAGGATACTTTAAAAATGGCTGATTACTGTAAATTTGACAGCGCATACATTTTTAAATATTCACCGAGACCGGGAACCCCGGCTTTTGCGATGACTGATAATGTTTCTCATGAAGTAAAAAAGGAAAGATTTTTGAGATTCGAGAATTTGATTAAACTGAATCAAGTCAGTATCTTTCAACAGTATATCAACAAAACGGTCGAAGTTCTTGTCGAGAAGGTTTCAAACAAAAATGATGAAGAAATGTCCGGTCATACAACTTGTCAAAAGGTTGTTAACTTCAAAGGCTCAAATAAGCTGCCCGGTGAAATTGTGAAAATCAAAATCACCGAAGCCAAAACCAATACTTTATACGGGGAGATTTGTAGTAAATGATTATGTTAGTCGAAGTAAAAATCGGTGCGTTAATAATGGATCCCAATACCAACACTCCAATTGTCGTGTTAAAGGGAATCGACTCGGATACAATTCTGCCGATCTGGGTCGGTGCGTATGAAGCTAATGCCATCGCTCTGGAAAT
This sequence comes from Pyrinomonadales bacterium, assembly GCA_038200505.1. Lineage (GTDB taxonomy): Bacteria > Acidobacteriota > Blastocatellia > Pyrinomonadales > Pyrinomonadaceae. The sequence continues at coordinate 14,226 of JBBPXX010000044.1, forward strand.
TGAGAAAATTGTTCCGCAGCGACCTCTGACACACGATTTGCTGCGTAATTTTATTGTCGAAACGGGTTTTAGAATACGGCAGATTACCATTATGGATTTGCGCGACAATACTTTTTATGCGTCAATCGAACTAATTGACGAAAAAGGCGGCATAACCGTCTTGGATGCCCGTCCGTCCGATGCCATCGCACTCGCTCTGCGGATGGATTCGACGATTTTTGTCGAGCAGAAGGTTTTGGATATTTCGGCTTCCGTCAAGCAGACGGACACTGATTTTGAAGATGAAAAAGTTGCCGCCGAAGACTGGCCTGATCTAATCGGCTAAATTTTAGTTTTAAATTTTTTTAAGATACACATCAGATTAATTATATATCAGAATGATAATTGTCATTGCTAATCAAAAAGGCGGAGTCGGAAAAACTACTACCGCCATAAATCTTTCCGCCGCTTGTGCTTTACAAGGAAAAAGAGTTTTACTGATTGATTTAGACCCGCAGGGAAATAGTTCGCTGTCCTTTGTCGAACAGCAAATCATCAACGGCAGTGCTTTTGAGCTTTTTACCGAACTCAGTCATCCGTGGGATGAGTTTATTTATGAAACAAAAGTAAAAAATCTCAAAATCGTGCCGTCAAAGATAAATCTTGCCAAACTGGAAGCAAAACTGGTCGGTGATTTTGATGCGATTTTCAGACTGCGCGACCGGATCGAAGAAATTCGCTCGGACTACGATCTTATTTTTATTGACACGCCGCCGACTCTCGGTCTAATTACAGTGAATGCGCTGGTTGCCGCTTCGCACGTTTTGATTCCGATTCAATCTTCATATTTTGCGTTGGAGGGAACTGACGATCTTTTGGAAACTATCGAAAAAGTACGTGCGCGCCCGAATCCCGATTTGGATCTGCTCGGAGTCTTGGTGACGCTTTTTGACAAGCGCACATCGCTTTCAAAAGATGTCGAGGCGCATATCCGCAAAGTATTCGGGAAAAAAGCGTTCAAAACAATCATCACGAGAAGCGTCAGATTAGAGGAATCACCCGCACACAAGGAAACAATTTTTACATTTTCGCCCAAATCATCCGGGGCGATTGAATATACAAAGTTAAGCAAGGAGGTTTTGAAACGTGTCTAAGAGAGGTCTGCCGTCAGGTGTTAAAATGCGTCACGACGCTCATTATGTCGAGGAATTTGCCAAAACGCCGAGCCGTTCCATCGGTAAAATAATTCCGATCAACCAAATCGAGCCGAATCCCGATCAGCCGCGTGTCGAAATCGGTGATTTGACCGAATTAGCCGGTTCCATTAAAGAAAAAGGTGTCTTAGAACCGCTTCTTGTCAAACCGAACGGCGACGGAACGTGGATGATTATCGCCGGTGAGCGGCGTTGGCGGGCTTCCAATCTAGCCGGATTGCGTGAAGTGCCGTGCATCGAACTCGATATTGACGAAAAATCAATCGCCGAAATCGCGCTGATTGAAAATCTTCAAAGAAAAGACCTCAGTGTTTGGGAAGAAGCCGATGGTTTAGCCGCTCTCGGCACCAACTACAGCTACACACACGAAGAAATTGCCAAGAAAATCGGGAAAAGCCGCACAACCGTTACGGAGTCGTTTGCGATTGCCGGACTTCCCGATTCAATCCGCGAAAAATGCCGCCAAAACGATATAAATGCCAAATCGACACTACTTGAAATCGCCCGCCGGTTTGATGAAAAAGCGATGCACGATTTTCTGGATGACATCAAGAAACAGAATTTAAGCCGTGAAGCGGTTCGTCAAAGTTCGCGGCAAAATAAAATCCGCAAAGTAAAAGATTCATCGGCTGACAAATTTAATCCGTCAGCCGACAAAGATGAAAAGAATAAAGATATTTTTAAGTATAGTGCTGATGATAATTCTTTTAAGCTGCAAATTAGCTTTAATTCGGAAAGCTTTGAAAAGAGAGATATTTTGAAAGCTTTAAAGGAAGCCTTTGATACGATTAAAGCCGGTCAATAAGATATATTTATAACATAATCTTTATTATCGGACGCAAACCATATATTTAATTTATGGGACTTTTGACACAATCACAATAAAACGATACCATTTCCCTTTTGTTATCTTTCCAAAAGATTTAATTTTAATTGTATATTAAGGAGTTTTACAAACAAATTGAGTAACACAAATTTTTTATTTACTTCGGAATCCGTTACCGAAGGACACCCGGACAAAATCGCCGACCAGATTTCGGATGCGATTTTAGATGCGATTTTAGAACAAGACCCGACTGCCAGAGTCGCTTGCGAAACATTAGTAACGACGGGTTTAGCTGTCCTTGCCGGTGAAATAACGACAAAAGCGGAGGTCAATTATCAAAAAATTGTCCGCGACACTATCAATGATATTGGTTATAATGATGCGCTTTACGGTTATGACTGCAAAACCTGTTCGGTTCTCAATGCGCTCGGCACACAATCGCCCGACATCGCACAAGGTGTCGATACGGGCGGCGCGGGCGACCAAGGGTTGATGTTCGGCTTTGCCTGTAATGAAACGCCTGAATTGATGCCTCTGCCGATTCAGCTTGCTCATAATTTAACCAGAAAACTTTCCGAAGTGCGGCGCAGCGGTGAACTTCCCTACTTGCGCCCGGACGGAAAATCACAGGTTACGGTCGAATACCGTGACGGAAAACCGTTCCGCGTCGAAGCGGTTGTTGTTTCCAGTCAACACGCTGACGAAGTTGAAACCGAACAAATACGCAAAGATATTTTGGAAAAAGTCATCAAAACCACAATTTCCGCCGACCTTTTAGACGAAGATACAAAATATCACATCAACCCGACCGGGCGTTTTGTAACCGGCGGTCCGATGGGCGATGCCGGAGTTACCGGACGCAAAATCATTGTTGATACATACGGCGGTTATGCACCGCACGGCGGCGGCGCGTTTTCGGGCAAAGACCCGACGAAGGTTGACCGTTCAGCCGCTTATATGGCGCGTTATATCGCCAAAAACATCGTCGCGGCGGGACTTGCCGACAAATGCACCGTCCAATTAGCGTATGCCATCGGTGTTGCCGAACCCGTTTCGGTGCGCGTGGATACACACGGCACGGGCAGATTCGACGAAGATCAGCTTGCCGAAACCGTCCGCAAAAACTTTGAATTAACACCGAAAGGCATTATCGAAACGCTCGATTTGCAACGACCGATATTTAAAGCGACAGCCAAGTTCGGACATTTCGGACGTACAAACGACGAGTTTAGTTGGGAAAAAACCGATAAAGCCGACGCTTTACTGGGTGCAATGACTGCCAGCAACGGCAGCAAATAAAATTTACTATTAAATGGCTGATGGTTTTAGTTGAATAAAAATTTCAACTTAACCATTTGCCGTTTTTACTTTACAAATCAAATTTTTATAAAAAACAATATGGCTAAAGAAGGAATTTCAATGGATTACGACATAAAAGACATTAATCTTGCAGAGCAAGGAAAACAAAGAATCGAATGGGCTGACCGCGAAATGCCTGTTTTACGGCTGATTCGTGAGCGTTTTGAAAAGGAAAAACCGCTCGAAGGCGTAAAAATCGTGGCTTGCGCTCATATCACGACGGAAACCGCAAATTTAGCGCGGACGCTTCAGGCAGGCGGCGCGGAAGCAATTTTAATCGCCTCGAATCCGCTTTCGACACAAGACGACGTTGCCGCATCTCTGGTTGCCGATTGGGGAATTCCGGTTTTTGCGATCAAAGGTGAATCAACCGACACATATATGCGCCATGTGCGGATGGCTCTGGATTCCGAACCGCAGATAATTATTGACGACGGCTCGGATGTCGTAGCGACGATGCTCAAGGAAAAGAAGGAGTTAGCCAAATCAATCATCGGGACAACCGAAGAAACAACCACCGGCATTGTCCGTTTAAAAGCGATGGAAAAAGCCGGTGTGATGACATTTCCTTCGATGGCGGTTAATGACGCTCAAACCAAACATTTCTTCGATAACCGCTACGGAACGGGACAATCGACATTAGACGGAATTATCCGTGCAACCAACATTTTGCTTGCCGGCAAAAATTTTGTCGTCGTCGGTTACGGCTGGTGCGGAAAAGGTGTCGCAATGCGGGCGCGTGGAATGGGCTCGAATGTTATCGTGACGGAAATTGATCCGGTTAAGGCAATCGAAGCCGTCATGGACGGTTTCCGCGTGATGCCGATGTCGGAAGCGTGTCAAATAGGTGATTTCTTTGTAACGGTTACGGGCAATCGCCACGTTATTGATAAAGAACACTTTGAAACGATGAAAGACGGTGCGATTGTCGCAAACAGCGGACACTTCGATTTGGAATTAAACCTCAAAGCCTTGCGCGAAATGTCTTCGGAAGTTGCTTCGCGCCGTCCGTTTGTCGAAGAATATATCGGCAATAACGGCAAAAGCGTGATTGTTCTCGGCGAAGGTCGTTTAATTAATTTAGCCGCTGCTGAAGGTCATCCGGCAAGTGTCATGGATATGTCATTTGCCAACCAGGCACTTTCAACTGAATATCTCGTCAAAAATCAAGGTGAACTGGAACATAAAGTCCATATTTTACCGGAAGAAGTTGATCAGGAAATTGCGGGTTTGAAACTTCGCGCACTCGGTATCTCGATTGACACTTTAACACCCGAAATGCTCGAATATATGTCGAGTTGGGAAACCGGTACTTAAAGGCAAAAGTAAAACGGCAAAAGTAAAATGGCAAAAGTAAAACGGCAAAAGTCAGAAATTATTCTGACTTTTGCCTTTCTACTTTTTCACTTTAAAAAATCGTATCGCGTCTAAAGATTTTTAATTTTAAAAGTGAGGAGGGTGGGACAACCCGTTCTTTTTGTAAAAAGCGTGAGGAAGTTTAAGCTACTCTCCTAAAACTCCCCGTCAGTAAAATAAGTGAGGAAACTGAGTTCTACGTTCTTTAATTATCTTGTTAAAAAAGTGTGAGGAAGTAAGGTTAAAATGGTTTCTCCAACAACTTTATACATTGCTAATATCGTGCCATTAAAAACTCTTTTACTATTTTCAGTAATTATTAGCTTATAAGTTCGATTCTTCCTGTCTAATCCCAGATTTTACTGATTCCCGAAAAATTGTTAAATTCAGCCGGGGCATATCATTTTTGATATATTTACAATCAATAATGATATGATTTGCTCTGCAAACACTTCCCGTAAGGATAAAAAATAAATTTTAATGAAACCTCGATTAATCATTTTAAGCGGCTCTTTGGAGTCTGAAACAATTTCTTTGGATGGAATTGACACCTTGACAATCGGGCGGGCGGTGAAAAACCAACTGGCGATTCCCGATTACGGCTCATCACGCGAACACGCTTTAATAAGAAAAACGGCGGAAGGTTTTACGCTCGAAGACCTCGCCAGCAGAAACGGAACTTTTGTCAACAATTCTCCTGCACAAAAATTGCTTCTCAAACACGGCGACCGCATTCGTATCGGTCAAACTCACATTTTGTTTTTAACCAAAGAAGAAAATCAGGAAATGCTTTTCTCAAACGAAATTCAATTTGATGACGACGTTTTTTTGACTCAGCCGGATATTAAAATTTCTTTTGGTCAAAGTACGGCGGATATGTCCGCCGATTTGAGTATATTAACCAAAATCGGCAAAGCATTGGACGAAATAAACACTTCGGAAGAACTTCAGCAGAAACTCTTAGAGATAATTCTCGAACTGATTCCCGCTGAACGCGGCGCGATTATTTTGCTCAACGACGATTTTACTTCGCCAAACTCGGTCTGCGTTTTGAACAGAACCGAGCGCGGCAATGAACCGATGCACATCAGCCGCAGCGTAACCAATCAGGTCTTGAACGAAAAAACAGCAATTTTGAAAAATGACATATCTCACGCCGATTCTAAAACCGCCGAGAGTTTAATCACGTCCGGTGTTAATTCCCTCTTATGTGTGCCGCTTTTATTGGGCGACATCAGCGGTCTGATTTATCTGGATTCGGGCGATATTATGTTCAAATTTAAGGAAAAACATTTACGGCAAATGACGGCGATTGCCAATTTGATAGTCGCGGCTTTGAAAAATGTGCGTCATCTCGAATATCTCAAAAATGAAAATGAATCGCTGAAGAATTGGGCAAACATCGAAACAAATATGATCGGCGAAAGCGAACCGATGAAAAATCTGGCACAGCTCATTGTCAAAGTTTCAAATTCCGATGCTACCGTTCTCATTAACGGGGAAAGCGGCACCGGCAAAGAACTCGTCGCACGGGCGATTTACAAAAACAGCGCACGTCGAAACAAACCTTTTATTGCGCTAAACTGCGCCGTTTTGAACGAAAATTTTTTAGACAGCGATCTTTTCGGACACGAAAAAGGCGCGTTCACCGGAGCTTCCGCCCAACGCAAAGGCAAGATTGAACCGCCGAAGGCGGAACGCTTTTTCTGGATGAAATCGGCGAACTCGCGCCTTCATTGCAGGCAAAACTTCTGCGCGTTATTCAGGAACGCGAATTTGAAAGAATCGGCGGGGGCAAACCGATCAAGGCAAATATCCGTCTGCTGGTGGCGACCAACCGAAATTTGGCGGAAGAAGTAAAAAAAGGAAATTTCCGGGAAGACCTATACTTTCGTCTGAACGTCGTCCAAATTCAAGTTCCGCCGCTTCGCCGCCGAAAACCCGATATTTTATTGCTGGCACAGCATTTTACTCAGAAATAAAGCGAAATCTGCAAACGCAGAGTTGACGGAATTTCACCCCGAGCACAAAATGCTTTGATAAATCACGAATGGCGCGGCAATGTGCGCGAATTGGAAAATGCCATCGAAAGAGCAATCGTTTTAATTGCCACCGAAACTATCCAATTGGAGGATTTACCTTTTGAAGTTGTCGAAAATCCCAACGACGAAATTGATTCTTCAATGGATTTGAGTCAGCAGTTAAAATTTGCCAAACGTAAAATTGTCCTCGATGCAATCAAGGAAGCCGACGGAAATTACTCTGAAGCGGCACGGCAGCTTTCAATTCACCCGAACAATCTCCACCGCATAATCCGTGAACTCGAAATCAAAGAAGAAGCTAAAAAGATTTGAGTGCTGAAGTGCTAAGTCCTGAGTCCTGAAACGGTTTATCTTAAACTCAAGACTCAGGACTTAGAGCGGTTGTGGGGTCAATATACGGGATAACCGCAACTGGCAAACCAACCTTGAGCGTCTTTTTCCGTAACCAAGAGTAAGGCTTCCTTGAGTGCTTGCTCTAACGCTTGACGAGTTCGTGCCTTCGCCGCTCTCAGA
>JBBPXX010000045.1:0-57202 GCA_038200505.1 Pyrinomonadales bacterium
CCCACGAAATAATTGATAATTGAGAGTTAATAATTGAGAAATGGGTTTGATTAAAAACTAAACTTATCAATATTTCATCAGTATTTGTTGATAAAAGTCTGAAATTTGGATCTACTGATTATAGCAAGTTGCTAACTTTTTAAGCGGTCAGGGCAAACTTTACCCTCGACCGCATTTGCCGTCTTTTCTTGAAAATTTGTCGTGAGTTTGTAAAAGCTAAGGCATCTTAGCAAGAAAAAATGATTAAAGCAACAGAAATTTTCTTCAAGACCAGATTCTACAAAATATATGATTGACAATCCGCTACAAAAAAACACCAACGGGCTTGGTCGCCGAACAAGTCAGGCACCCAAGCGCGTAGATTTTTCAAAAATTTATACAACCGCCCGCATTCCAAATCTGATCGAAGTTCAGCGCGAATCATATAATCGCTTTCTGCAAATGGATTTGATTCCCGAAGAACGCGATATGGTCGGGCTGCAAACGGTTTTCCAGTCTATTTTTCCAGTTTCCGATTTCCGCGAAACGGCGACGCTCGAATTTGTCGAATATCAAATCGGCAACTGGCAGTGCAAATGCGGAAATTTGGAAGGTTTGGAACATCTTCGCGCCAACTGTAAGGAATGCGGCGCGAAAATCAAGGTTGACCCGTTTAATCCGGCGGAAGTTCTCTGCAACAATTGCGGAACTTTCAACGTCGTGCGTCCGAAACTTTGTTCAAACTGCGGTGAACCCGTCGGTTTGAAACACAAACACGACCAGCAGGAATGTCAGGAACGCGGCACATCTTACAGCGTTCCGTTAAAAGTTAAAATTCGTCTGACGGTTTTCGATAAAGACCCGGAAACGAATGTTTCGACAATCCGCGACATCAAAGAAGAAGATGTTTTCTTCGGCGAAATTCCGCTGATGACCGACAACGGAACATTTGTAATTAACGGAACTGAAAGAGTTATCGTTTCGCAACTGCACCGTTCGCCCGGCGTATTTTACAAAGGCGACCGCGACGCTTATTTGGCGAAAATCATTCCATATCGCGGTTCGTGGGTTGAATTTGAATACGATCAAAAAGGAATTCTGCACGCGCGGCTCGGTAAACGTAAAATTATTGCGACGATCTTTTTGCGGGCGTTGGGTTTGTGGCTCAATCCGCAGATTGATATGAAAACAGTTTCCGATCAAATTTTGGAAGAAGTCGTCAAAAACGCCGAATATACAAATGCCGACATTTTGCGTCAGTTTTACACGACGGACGAAGTTACGGTTCAGAAAAATAAGCTGTATGTGAAGGTTAAAGAAGACGGCGAAACCAATCTGAACGGAATGCGTGCCGAAGAAGAAATTAAAGATAAAGGCGAAACGATTACTAAAGAAGGCAAGAAAATCACGATATCGGCTTTGCGCGAATTGAGAAAACTCGGCATCGAACAAGTCGAAGTTTCGCCGCAGGATTTTGAAGGCGCGTTTGCTTTGGACGATGTCGTCAATACCGAAACCGGCGAAGTCGTTCTCGAAGCGAACAATGAAATCACATCCGCCAAGCTCCAGCAGATCATTGAAGAAGGTTTAGAATCTTTCTCGATATTTTTCCCGGAAAAAGATGTTGTCGGCGGCGTTATTGCCCAAACTTTGAAAAAAGACGCGATCACTAAGCCGGTTGACGCGTTGCTCGAAATTTACAGAAAAATGCGCCCCGGCGATCCGCCGACTGTGCCGACGGCTTATCGTCTGCTCGAAGGAATGTTTTTCGATTCCCGACGCTTTGACTTGTCGCGTGTCGGACGACTCAAATTCAATATCAAAATGGGCAGACCGGAACGCGCGGAAATTAATAATTCGCTGCTCGAAGCGAAAGACTTTTTTGAAGTCGTCAATTATCTTCTGCGGATGAAAAAGGACAGCGAACATTATTATCAGGACGATATTGACCATTTGGGAAATCGCCGTGTTCGCGCCGTCGGCGAACTTCTCGAAAATCAATTCCGCATCGGTTTGGAAAGAATGGAACGCGCGATCAAAGAAAAAATGTCCATTCAGCAGGATATGTTCACGACGATGCCGCGCGATTTGGTTAATGCGAAACCCGTAACTGCCGCCGTGCGCGAATTTTTCGGTTCGTCACAGTTGTCGCAGTTTATGGATCAAACGAATCCGCTGTCGGAAATTACGCACAAACGTCGTCTTTCGGCATTAGGTCCGGGCGGTCTGTCGCGTGAACGCGCCGGTTTTGAAGTCCGCGACGTTCACCCGACGCATTATGGTCGAATTTGTCCGATTGAAACGCCTGAAGGTCCGAACATCGGTTTGATTTCTTCGCTTTCGTGTTTTGCGCGGATTAACGAATTCGGATTTATCGAATCGCCGTATCGCAAAGTCGAAGACGGTCGCGTCGTCGAATACGTTCAAATCATCAACGGCGGCGAAACCGGTTTGAAACCGAACACGCATCATCCGCTCGAACAAGTCGAAGCGGCAAATGCAAAGTTGAAAAAAGATGAGCGGCAAGCCGATTTTGACCCGTTTCCTTTTTATCTGACAGCTTGGGAAGAAGATAAATGGGTGATCGGACAGGCGAATATCGTTTTGGACGAAAACGGTAATTTGGTCAATGAAAGAAACGCGGCGCGTAAAAAAGGCGAATTTATTACGGCTTCGCGCGAAGATATTCAATATATGGACGTTTCGCCGAAACAACTTGTTTCGGTTGCCGCGTCATTAGTTCCGTTTTTGGAAAACGACGATGCTAACCGCGCTTTGATGGGTTCAAATATGCAGCGTCAGTCAGTTCCGCTTCTGCGTGCCGAAAGCCCGTTCGTCGGAACCGGGATGGAAGCAATCGCGGCGCGTGATTCGGGCGCAGTGGTTATCGCCAAACGCGACGGCGTGGTTGATTATGTTGACTCGGAACGCATTATCGTCAAAGCCGACAACCAAGTCGGCGGCACGATTTCGCGCGAAGTTACGGCGGATATTTACAGTTTGGTTAAATTTACTCGGTCAAATCAAAACACCTGCATCAACCAACGCGCGATTGTGCAGGTCGGCGAGAGAGTTAAAAAAGGTCAGGTAATTGCCGACGGACCTTGCACTGATCGCGGCGAACTCGCGCTTGGCAGAAATGTTCTCGTCGCGTTTATGTCGTGGCGCGGTTACAACTTTGAAGACGCGATTTTGGTTTCCGAAAGATTGGTGAAAGAAGATTATTACACTTCGATTCATATTGAAGAATTGGAAATTGAAGCCAGAGATACGAAACTCGGACCCGAAGAAGTAACGCGAGATATTCCGAATATCGGCGAAAATATGCTGAGAGATTTGGACGAATCGGGAATTATTCGCATCGGAGCGCAGGTTAAACCCGGCTCTATTTTAGTCGGAAAAGTTACGCCGAAAGGTGAAACACAATTGACGGCGGAAGAAAAACTGCTTCGCGCAATTTTCGGCGAAAAAGCGGGCGATGTGAAAGACGCTTCTTTGAATTGTCCGCCGGGAATTGACGGAACTGTTGTTGATGTTCAAGTTTTCACACGCAAAGGACAGGAAAAAGACGAGCGTTCTTTGGACATCGAATCTTTGGAAGAAGATGATTTGCGGCGCGACCTTGAAGACGAAATTCGTATTTTGAGCGAACAGCGCGACGAACGAATTTATGAACTTTTCGACGGGCGCAAATTGACTAAAGATTTGACCGACGGCAAAGATGTCATCATCAAAAAGGGTGAAACTTTAGACCGCGAAATATTGAAAGGCGTTGATCCGAAACTGCTTCGTAAAGCCGAAGTTTCCGCCGGAACAATTGACGTTATCGGGGAAATCAAAGAATACGAACAGCGCACGACGCGCCAGATAAACATTTTGAGCGACATCTACGAGGAAAAAATCACCAAATTGAAACAAGGCGATGAACTTCCTCCGGGCGTGATCAAAATGGTCAAAGTTTTCGTGGCGATGAAGCGAAAATTGAGCGTCGGCGACAAAATGGCTGGACGACACGGAAATAAAGGTGTTATCGCCCGAATTTTGCCGGAAGAAGATATGCCGTATTTGCCGGACGGAACGCCGGTTGAAATCGTGCTGAATCCGCTCGGTGTGCCGTCGCGTATGAACGTCGGGCAAATTTTGGAAACGCATCTCGGCTGGGCTGGAAAAGTTCTTGGTCTTCATTTCGCCACGCCCGTTTTTGACGGCGCGAGTGAAAAAGAGATTAAGGAATATATTCAACTTGCCAATAATAAATACGATGAACTCGGAATTCCGGCTTCCGTCGGCTTGTCGGGCAAAACGCGGCTTTATGACGGAATGACGGGCGAACAGTTCGAGCAGAAAGTAACCGTCGGTTACATTTATATGCTCAAATTATCGCATTTGGTTGACGATAAGATTCACGCCCGTTCAATCGGACCATATTCGTTAATTACGCAGCAGCCTTTGGGCGGTAAAGCGCAATTCGGCGGACAGCGTTTCGGCGAAATGGAAGTTTGGGCGTTGGAAGCCTACGGCGCGGCGCATATTTTGCAGGAACTGCTTACCTGCAAATCAGACGATGTTGCCGGACGCTCGAAAATTTACGAAACCATCGTCAAAGGCGATTCCGATTTTCAGCCCGGAATTCCCGAATCGTTTAATGTTTTAGTGCGCGAACTGCAATCGCTGTGTCTGGATGTCGAACTCATCACCGAAGATGAAATTGACCCGGATGCGATATTGCCAGGTGTCGGCGAAGTTGTTGGGGCAGACTAATTAGTCGGAAGTCCGGGAAGTCTGGAAAGTCTGGAAAGTCGAAAACAAATTGTTCTTCAACTTCCTAGACTTTCTAAACTTTCCAGACTTCCTAGACTCAAACTGGAGAATAATGTTTAAATTTCAAAACGAGAATAAGACGCAATTAACCCCGAATTTCGAAGCGATTCGCATATCACTTGCGTCGCCCGAAAAAATAAAGTCGTGGTCGCACGGCGAGGTTACAAAGCCGGAAACCATCAACTACCGCACGTTTAAGCCGGAGCGCGACGGACTTTTCTGCGCCCGTATTTTCGGTCCGGTTTCGGATTGGGAATGTCTCTGCGGAAAATATAAAAGAATGAAGCATCGCGGCGTAATCTGCGATAAATGCGGCGTGGAAGTTACACAGTCGAAGGTGCGGCGCGAAAGATTAGGTCACGTTGATCTGGCAAGTCCTTGTTCGCACGTTTGGTTTTTCAAAGGTTTGCCGTCGCGCATCGGGCATCTGCTTGATTTGACGCTGCGCGATCTTGAAAAAATTCTTTATTTCGAGCTGTATATCGTCATTGATCCGGGCGACGTGCCGGAACTCAAGGAAAAAGATTTGCTGACGGACGAACGCTTTCGTGAGTTGATGCAGGAATATCCGCATCAATTTGTCGCCAAAATGGGCGCGGAAGCGATTAAGGATTTGTTGATGAAAATTAACATTCCCGAATTGGTCGAAGATTTGCGCCAGAAAATGCGCGAAGAAAATTCGCAGCAGAAAAAATTGAAATTTTCCAAGCGTTTGAAGGTTTCAAATTCATTTTTGAAATCGGGCAACAAACCCGAATGGATGATTTTAGACGTGATTCCGGTTATTCCGCCCGAACTGCGCCCGCTTGTCCCATTAGACGGCGGAAGGTTTGCGACTTCGGATTTGAATGATTTGTATCGGCGCGTCATCAATCGCAACAATCGTCTGAAAAAATTGATGGAACTTCGCGCTCCCGAAGTTATCGTTCGCAACGAAAAACGGATGCTTCAGGAAGCGGTTGATGCTTTGTTTGATAACGGACGGCGCGGCAGAGTTTTGCGCGGCGCGAATAATCGTCCGCTGAAATCTTTATCGGGAACGCTCAAGGGAAAACAAGGACGTTTTCGCCAGAATCTGCTCGGAAAGCGTGTTGATTATTCGGGACGTTCGGTGATCGTCGTCGGACCGGAACTGAAACTGCACCAGTGCGGTTTGCCGAAGAAAATGGCTTTGGAACTTTTCAAACCGTTTATTTATAACAAATTAGAAAAAGACAATCACGCCGCGACGATCAAACAGGCGCGTGAAATGGTCGAACGGCAAGAGCCGATTGTTTGGGATATTTTAGAAGAAGTCATCCGCGAACATCCGGTTTTGTTAAACCGCGCGCCGACTTTGCACAGACTCGGAATTCAGGCGTTCGAGCCGGTTTTGGTCGAAGGCAAAGCGATCAAGATTCATCCGTTGGTTTGCACGGCGTTTAATGCCGACTTTGACGGCGACCAAATGGCGGTTCATATTCCGCTTTCGGCGGAAGCGCAAATCGAAGCGACGGTTTTGATGCTTGCATCCAATAATTTATTGAGTCCGGCAAGTGGACAACCGATTACAGTTCCTTCGCAGGATATTGTTTTGGGTTGTTATTACTTAACATTGGCGCAGGACGGATTGCAGGGCGACGGCAAAGTTTTCAATTCGATTGACGACGTTTTACTTGCGCTCGACGCAAAAGCGGTTGCGACACAAACGAAAATCAAACTTCGCTGGAAAGGCGATTTGATTGATTTGGAAAAAGAACACAGTCCGCAGGACGTGATGCGTGCAAGCATTCGGGATAATGTTGACACTATTATTAGTACAACTGTCGGACGCGTGATTTTCAATGAACGTCTGACGCGCGACGGTTTGCCGTTTGTCAACGGAACTTTGAAGAAAAAAGGTTTGCAGTCGCTTGTTACGTTTTGCCATTTGAAACTCGGACACGAACAAACCGTTGCATTGCTTGACGATATGAAGGCGATGGGCTTTTTATACGCGACGAAATCGGGAATTTCCATCGGTATTGACGATATGGTTACGCCGCCGTCAAAAGCGCAGATTATCGAAGATGCGCGTAAAGAAGTTGATAAATTGCAGAAACAATACGAAGACGCGACGATGACGAATATGGAGCGCGTCAACAAAGTTACGGCGATTTGGTCGGAAGTTACAGACCGCGTGGCGAAGGAAATGTTCAAAGCGATGCACACACGCGAAGATGCCAGGCGCGAACTCAACCCGATTTTGATTATGGCGGATTCGGGCGCGAGAGGTTCGGAAGCGCAGATTCGGCAACTTGCCGGAATGCGCGGTTTGATGGCGAAACCGTCGGGCGAAATTATCGAAACGCCGATTGTTGCTAACTTCCGCGAAGGTTTGAATGTTTTGCAATACTTTATTTCAACGCACGGTGCGCGAAAAGGTTTGGCTGATACGGCTTTGAAAACGGCTGATTCGGGTTATTTAACACGCCGTTTGGTTGACGTGGCGCAAGACGTTATCGTTTCCGAACAGGATTGCGGAACATTGCGCGGAATTTGGGCGGAAGCGATTATTCGCAACGGCGAAGAAGTCGAATCTTTGCGCGACAGAATTGTCGGCTGCACCGCGCTTGACGACATTATTGATCCGGTTGACAGCAACATCATCGTTGAAGCCAATCAGGAAATTAATGAAGATTTAGCGGGACAAGTTCAGCTTTCCGGTCTGCAAAAAGTTCGCATTCGTTCACCGTTGACGTGCGAATCGCGGCGCGGTATTTGCGTTAAATGTTACGGGCGCAATCTGGCGACGGGCAACACGGTTGAAATCGGTGAAGCTGTCGGCGTAATCGCCGCTCAGTCAATCGGCGAACCGGGAACGCAGTTGACGATGAGAACATTCCACGTCGGCGGAACGGCGCGGCTCGAACAAGAAACGAAACACGAAGCGGCGATGGACGGAACGGTGAAATATCTGGGCGATATGAAGGTGATTACCAATCGCGCCGGTGAACTCATTTCGATGAAACGTCAGTCCGAACTCGCTCTGCTTGATGAACGCGAGCGCGAAGTGGCGCGTTATCAAATCGTTTACGGAGCGCATCTGCACGTCAAAGACGGTCAGAAAGTCAAAGAAGACGATATGCTGGCGACGTGGGATCCGTTCACGTTTGCCATTTTGACGGAAGTTTCGGGAACTGTGAAATTTCAAGATTTGAAGGAAGGCAAAACGATTGAGGAAGACATTGATAAAGTTACGGGACAAACACGCCTCGTGGTGAAAGATTCGGATGAAAAACATCAGCCGCGTCTGGAAATCCGCGACGGCAACAAAGTTCTGAAAACTTATCAAATGCCGATTCGCGCCAACCTTTTGGCAACCGACGGACAGGAAGTTGAAGCGGGCGATATTATCGCAAAAATTCCGCGTGAAACGACGAAAACAAAAGACATCGTGGGCGGTTTGCCGCGTGTCGTCGAATTGTTTGAAGCGCGTCGTCCGGGCGAAACCGCGATGATGTCGGAAATCAACGGAATAATTAAATTCGGCGGAATTTCAAAAGGTAAACGCAAACTTATCGTCATCGGCGATGACGGCGCGGAACGCGAATACGACATTCCGCGCGGAACGCATATCAACGTGCAGGAAGACGACCGGGTTCGCGCCGGTGAACCGTTAATGGACGGACCGCTCAATCCGCACGATATTCTGCGTGTTTTGGGAGCAGAAGCGTTGCAGGAATACATTGTCAACGAAATTCAGGAAGTTTATCGTCTGCAGGGCGTGAACATCAACGACAAACACATCGAATGTATCGTTCGTCAGATGCTTCGCTGGGTGAAAATCAAAGATGTCGGCGATACTGAATTCTTGCTCGAAGAACAGGTTGACCGCTTCCGCTACGAAGACGAAAATCATCGTGTGCGCGAAGAGGGCGGAAATCCTTCGGTCGCCGAGCCGCTCCTTCTCGGTATTACAAAGGCTTCGCTGTCAACCGATTCTTTCATTTCGGCGGCGAGTTTCCAGGAAACAACCCGCGTTCTGACCGAAGCGGCAATTTCCGGTCGTGTGGATTATCTGCGCGGTTTGAAGGAAAACGTCATTATGGGACGACTTATTCCGGCAGGAACGGGAATGAAATATTACCGCAACGTCAAGATTGATTTCGATCCGACGGTCAATCAAAAACCGGAAGAGGAATTCGACGAATTTCCTTTGACAACCGGCGGAATGGATTTGCCCGCGCCGCGTGATGTTCCGGGTGTTGAAGCGGAAGAACTCGATGAGGTTGAAGATATTGACGAAATCGAAATCGAAGAAGATGAATTGGAATTAGTCGCGGACGACGATGACGATGATGACGACATTTAAATAAGTTTGAAAATCAAACTCGAAAAGATGTTGAATACGAAAAAAGGCTGGAGGTTAAAACAACCCCCAGCCTTTTTTCGCAAAAAATTTGTCAATTATTCGGGCGGACCTGAACATCCCGCACCCATTAATGCCGGAACTTTCGTGCTGATAATCGGATAATTTTCAGCTTCCGCATTTTTCTCCAGCCAATTCATATACTCTTCCGGTATTGACATATCGGAAAAAATGGCTTCGACCGGACACTCCGGCAAACAAGCGTCGCAGTCAATACAAGCATCCGGGTTAATTAACAGCATATCAGGCAATTCGTGAAACGCTTCAACAGGACAAACCGCCGCGCAATCGGTATATTTACATTCGATGCACGGGTCGGTTACGATATATGTCATTTCTTAAAAATCTCCTTAAAAGTGAAAAATAATAAAATAAAAATATGATACTCAAAAGCATAACTTGTCAAATCACGTAAGACAAGTATGAAAATTAGTCGTTTGTCATTTATCCTTTGTCCTTTGTTTTAATCTCTGATATAAACCTATTAACCAAATATTGGCAAAGGAATAAATAAAAATGAAAAACTTGAAAGCGGAACGGGAATTGGCATTGGACTTTTTGCGCGTATGCGAAGCGGCGGCGATTGAATCGGCGCGAACGATGGGACAAGGCGACCGGAAACACTCCGATCACGTTGCCGTCGAAGCAATGCGGCAGGTGATGGACAGCGTGCCGATGCGCGGTAGAATCGTCATCGGCGAAGGCGAACGCGACGAAGCACCGATGCTGTATATCGGCGAAGAACTCGGCGGAAGAGATTATTCGGACGAAGCGCGTGCCGAATTTCCCGAAATTGACATCGCGGTTGACCCGCTCGAAGGCACTAATCTGTGTGCGCTCGGCGCAAACAACGCGATTGCCGTTTTAGCAGCGGCGGAACGCGGCGGTTTGCTTAACGCGCCGGATATTTATATGGACAAAATCGTTGTCGGTCCGAGCTGCAAAGGCGCGGTTGATATTGAGGCTCCCGTCAAAGACAATTTGAAAAATATTGCACGGCGTTTGGGGCGCGATGTTGATGATTTAACGGTTATGACACTCGACCGTCCGCGCCATAAGCAGTTGATCGAAGACGTTCGGTCAGCCGGAGCGCGAATTCGTCTTATTTCGGACGGTGACCTTTCAGCCGGAATTTCAGCGGCAGTTGCGGGAACAAATATTCACGCTCTAATGGGCATCGGCGGCGCACCGGAAGGCGTGATTACGGCTGCGGCGATGAAATGCTTGAACGGTGAAATTCAAGCCAAACTCGTTTTTGACCCGGAACGGCTCGGCGTTGACAAATCAAAAGTTCCGCCCTTTGAAGAATTAATGGAACGCTTACAGTCAATGGGTATAAATGACGCGGATAAAATCTACGACACGAACGATTTAGCTCCCGGCAAAAAAATAATATTCGCGGCAACCGGCGTAACCGACGGCTCGCTGCTTCGCGGAGTCCGATTTTTCGGCGCGGGCAAAAGAACTCATTCAGTCGTGATGACCACCGACAGCAAAAGCATCCGTTTTGTTGATACGGTTCACGTTGAAGGCGGACCGGATGCCGTTATCAGATTTTGACTTTTTTGCGTCAGTCAGAACCGCCTGCGTGAGCGGGCGGTTTAAGTTTGTAATTCAAAAGTCTCAAGATTATGCTCAATCGCCCGCTCACGCAGGCAGTTCTGACCTCAAACCACTCCGACACATTCAAATTCTCCGGCAAATCTATTACAATAGATTATAAAGTCTATAACCAAAGCACTAAGGAGAAAGAAATGTCAGAAGAAACAGCAACAGCCAAATCAGAGCCTGCTTTTAGCGCAAACTCAAAAAAAGAATTGCCGGAATTCAAGGATATGGAGTTTGAAAAAATCAACCAACTCGCGCTTGATCATCCGGGCGCGAGCGATAAAGAATACCGCACGCGCCGCGATTATATCGCCGGATTTTCAAAACAATTTCGTGAAGACCCGCAACATAAAATAGTTGACGTTGAATACACGCCCGAAGAGCAAAAAATCTGGCAAATTGTCGCTTCAAATTTGGAAGAAGTTCAGGAAAGACACGCTTCAAAAGTTTATCTTGAAGCGAAAAAGAAACTCGGCATCAGCAACGAGCGCATTCCACAACTTTCGGAATTGAGCAAACGGCTCGGCGAACTTTCCGGTTTTCGCCTCGCGCCGATTGAAGGCTTAGTCGAAACACGCGCCTTTTTAAGCTGGCTTTCATACCGCACGATGCTTTGCACACAATACATTCGCCACGCTTCGCGCCCCGAATACACGCCCGAACCGGACATCGTTCACGAAGCTATCGGACATATTCCGATGTTCACGAGCCGCGATTTTGCCGATTTTTCCAGCTTCATCGGTGAGGGCGCAAAAATCGCCACCGATGAACAATTAGAAGAACTCGGACGGCTTTACTGGTTCACGGTCGAATACGGTTTGGTCGAAGAAGACGGCGAATTAAAGGCTTACGGCGCAGGACTTCTTTCCTCGTTCGGCGAACTGGAACACGCTTTCACCGATAACGTCGAGCGGCGCAAATTTGATTTGGAGCAGGTTATCAATACAGATTATTCATATTCCGATATGCAGCCGATTCTATATGTTATTCCGTCATACCAATTTTTGAAGGAAACGACGCGCAAATATATCGAAAGTTTTGACAAGTAAAAATTTATGCGACATATTCGGCGTTCAATTTTGTTTTTGAGTCGTCTGACGGTTTTTTGAGTTAAAATACTATTATGAAAAATTTAATTGAATCGAATCCGAAAATAATGTTTGGCAAACCTGTGATAAAGGGAACTCGCATCACGGTTGAATTAATTTTGGAAAAACTGGCAGAAGGCGAGAGTTTTGAGCGTATTTTGGCGCAGAATCCGCATTTAACAAAAGAAAAAGTTTCGTCGGCGGTGCGATTTGCTTTGCAAAATCTGCAAAAAGATTTTCCGCCGCGTTCTGAGAATCAAAGATTGCTGGGTGCGCTTAACGATGCTTACGCGAATGATACGGATGAAGAAGAAAAGGAATTTTTGCGGTTAGCGAAAATCAAGCAGTCGCAAATTTTGGACGAATGGAGATAAATCAAGGCGATATTTTCTGGTTTGATGCCGGAGAACCGCGAGGTTCGTCGCCTGCCTTTTCGCGTCCGGTGGTTGTTATTCAAAATAATGTTTTCAACCGTAGTCCGATTGGAACACTTGTCGCTTGCGCTTTAACGACGAATCTGCGCCGCGCCAAAGCACCGGGAAATGTTCTGCTGGATGAAAATGAAGCGGATTTGCCGAAACAAAGTGTCATCGTCGTTTCGCAAATTTTGACCATTGATAAATCGGAAATGATTGATAAAATCGGCGTTTTATCAAAAGAGCGCGTTGGTGAGATTCTGGAAGGCATCAAACTTTTAACCGAACCGCGCGATGTTGACGAGGAGATTGAGTAAAAATTATGCGATACATTCAGCGTTCAGTTTTGCTTTTGATTTATCTAACGGTTTTGTGTGCGGATGCTGAAATGTTTTAAATATTTTGTTGAAATAGTTAATTTGTAAATTTACAGGAGAAATCATGTTAAAAAAATACTCATCTTTAATGCTGATTGGTTTGATAATCAATTTGGCTTTTAGCAGTTTTGCTTTTGCTCAAACCCAAGATAGAGCAACAGAAAAGATCAAAATAAAGGTTGCTAAATTAGGCACAGGAGGCAAAACAATTGAAGTAAAATTTAAGGATAAAACAAAAATAAAAGGATATATTACCGAAATAAAAGATGACCACTTTGTATTGGTAAGCAAAAGTAATAGCGCGTCCACGAACATTTCTTACGATAAAGTAAAAAATGTTCAACCGATATTAGCGACTTATCGAAAGATTTTGCTTGGCGTAGCCGCAGGTGCTTTTGCTTTTGGGATAATTGCAACTATTGTCGTTCTGCGCGACCCGAACTTCTAATATGTAATCAAATAGCGATTCATATTTTGATGAATCCGCCAAACGAATCAAACAAAAAAATAATTTTATAAAGAGGCAATTATGACAGACGAAAAAAAACCATTAACTTTGAAAAAGTGAGGTAGCCGAAATGACTTTAACAATTGAAATCGCGCCGGAAATCGAATCGCGGCTTGAACGTGAAGCGAAACGGCAGGGTTTGGAAAAGGAAGAATTTGTAAAAATCATCATTGAGAAAACTCTCTTGCCAAAATCGGAAAGACGCAAAAATTACATACCGGAAGGCGTTACGCCGCGTTATATCGGCAAAGCGGAAATGCGCGATTTTTCGGGTGATGATGAGTGGCTTCGGGAAAACAGAGAAAAGTATCAAGGGCAATATGTCGCAACACACGGAAATCGTTTGATTGCGGCGGGAAATAATTTTAAGGAAATAATCACCAAAGCCAGAGAAGACGGTTTTCCCGACGCGCTGGTAAGATACGTTGAGCCGCTTGATACGCCGCCGTATGTCGGAGGCGTTTGGTGAAATGAATTACCAATTAAACTTTGCCGTCAAACACATTTACAATTCTCCCGGAGCCGGCATCACGATAAAAACAACTTTGAGAAGTGGAAACATTTATACAATTTGCGATGCGAAAGTTGATACGGGTTCGGAATTTTGTCTGTTTGCGCGGGAGTCGGGAGAAAAACTAGACATTAACATTGAAACGGGTTTCAGAACAAATTTGATAACTTTGTCCGGCGGTTTGGCGGCGTATGGGCATAGTTTGGAACTCGAAACGCTCGGTTTGAAATTTGATACGTTCGTTTATTTTGCCGCCGATTATTCGCTTCCGCGCAATCTGCTCGGCAGACAAGGCTGGTTTCAGCTAGTCAAATTCGGTTTGGACGATTACGCCAGCGAAATTTATATCAGTCCGAATCAGGAAAATTTTTAACATAAAAAAAGAGGAAATTATGAAAGACGAAAAAAATCCATTAGGTTTAAAAAAGATACATCACGTCGAGTTTTACGTCGGCAACGCGAAGCAGGCGGAGTTTTATTATCGTAAGGCGTTCGGCTTTTCACGAGCGGCTTATTCGGGATTGGAGACGGGCAATCGGGAAACGACGAGTTATGTTTTGCGGCAGAATCGCGTCAATTTCGTGTTGACCACGCCATTAACTCCCGAACATTACGCGGCGGAACATATCAAACAGCACGGCGACGGTGTGCGCGATATTGCATTTCTCGTCGAAGATGCCGACCACGCTTTCAACGAAGCGGTAAAACGCGGCGCGACGGCGTTTATCGAACCGCACGATTGGAAAGACGAAAACGGCAGCGTTCGCAAGTCGGCGATTCACACATACGGCGATACGATTCACTCGTTTCTCTCGTATAACAACAACAACGGACACAATTATTCGGGCGCGTTTCTGCCCGGATTCGTCCCACAGGAAGTTGCGGGCGAAGATGTCGGAATCGTTTTGGTTGACCACATCGTCGGCAACGTCGAACTCGGCAAAATGCACGAATGGTGCGATTTTTACCGCGATGTGATGGGTTTTGAGCGTTATATCACGTTTGACGACAAGGATATTTCGACCGAATATTCGTCGCTGATGTCAATCGTGATGTCGGACGGCGGACACAACATCAAATTCCCGATCAACGAACCGGCGGAAGGCAAAGGCGGCAAATCGCAGATTCAGGAATACATAGATTTTTACGGCTCGGCAGGCGCGCAGCACGTCGCGCTGTTGTGCAAAGATATTGGTGAAACGGTCAAAAAATTACAGGCAAACGGCGTGGAATTCCTGCGCGTTCCCGATTCATATTACGACGATATTCCCGAACGAGTCGGCGCGATTGACGAAGACATCGAAGATTTAAAACGCCTCGGCTTGCTAGTTGACCGCGACGACGAAGGTTATCTCTTACAGATTTTTACCAAACCCGTCGAAGACCGCCCGACCGTTTTCTACGAAATTCTCCAAAGAAAAGGCTGCAAAGGTTTCGGCAAAGGCAATTTCAAAGCGTTGTTCGTTTCGATTGAAGAAGAACAGCGGAAACGCGGAAATTTGTAAGAATGAATTACAAAACGCTTGAAAAACATATCAGTCCTGATGAATTATTAACATTTTCAGTTTTGCAGGATGAAGATGGTGATACTTCATTAGGATTTGAAAATTATGACTGGCATACTCACGGCGATATTTTGGCTTCTACATCAGGATTAACTGAAGAAAAAGCTATTCGGCAATTTGTTGACGATCTGTTAAATAACAAACCGATTATTGTTGTTATGAAAAAAGAAAATAAAATCGTTCAAGTTTGGATTACTGATGATCCAATTGGCGAATTAAAATATCAACAAGATGATGAAGTTTTAGAATTTCGTTATTGGAACGGACAAAACTATATTTTCGAAAAATGACATCAACGACAAGCGAAGAACAATTCAAATATCAAAGCGGATTCGGCAATGAGTTTGCGACCGAAGCAGTGAAAGAAAATTAGAAATTGCGCTAAAATAAACGATATGCAAACACAAACGCTCGACAAATCAACGGTAAAAGTCGCGCCGATTAATGAAGTGGCGGAATTAATTGACCGCGAGATTCACGCGAAAACGCTTGAGCAGATCAATGTTCTGGCGCGTGAATATGAAATTCGCAATCCGTCGAAGGTCGCGGAATTTTTGAGTGAGAATCTTTTTTTGCTTGGTTTGCTGAGAGAGATTCCCGCGCAGATTCGCAAGTTTTTTGGTGAAAAGCAAAAGTTGGTTTTAGAGTTTTTTTGGAATCCCGAAGACCCGAATTGGCATCAGGTTCACGTTCTCGTGCCGACAAAACTTTCAGTTGACGAAGCCTTTTCAATAACGGAAAAATTTGACGACGCTTGGTGGTTGGAAAATTTCGGTCGCGCCGATATGAAGCTTCAAATTTTGAAGGAGTATATCAAATGATTTTCGACTGGAATGATTTTCGGAAACTTGCCGAAGAACTACGCGAACGCGAAGATGAAGCCGCGCAACGAACGGCAGTCAGTCGAGTTTATTACGCGGTTTATTGGAAAGCACGAATATTTTTAGAAGATGAAGGTTTTATTTTTCGGCAAAACGACAGTTCGCATCGGCAGATTTGGGAAGAATATAAAAATAAAGGATTAACTTTTCGGGCGATCAGCGTTTCCGGTTCGACACTTCACTCAAACAGAGTGAAGGCGGATTATTTCGCTGAAATAAAAGATTTGGAAACTCTGCTTAAAGAATCATTCAAACTTGCCGATAATGTCTTTAACTATTTACAGCAAGTCGAAAATAAAACGAAAAACTAATGACACCGACGACAAGAGAAGAACAATTCAAATATCAAACTGGATTCGGCAATGAATTTGCGACCGAAGCGGTTGAAAGCGCGTTGCCGATTGGCAGAAATTCGCCGCAGACCGCGCCGCTCGGACTTTATGCGGAACAGTTTTCGGGAACGGCTTTTACCGCGCCGCGTGTCTTTAACAAACGCACTTGGACGTATCGAATTCGCCCGTCGGTAACGCATAAACCGTTTGCGCGAATTGATAATAATCTGCTCGTTGCAAAATTTGACGAACTCGAAACCACGCCGAATCAATTGCGTTGGAATCCGTTGCCGCTGCCGGAAAAGGAAACGGATTTTGTGGACGGCATCGTAACAATGGCGGGCAACGGCGATTCGTATTCGCAAGCCGGAATCGCCGTTCATTTGTTCGCCTGCAACAAAAATATGACGGACAGATTTTTCTACAACGCCGATGGCGAAATGCTCGTCGTCGCGGAGAAAAATCGCGTCAGATTTTTAACCGAATTGGGAATTATTGAAATAAAATCCGGTGAAATCGCCGTTTTGCAGCGAGGTTTGAAATTTCGCGTTGAACTTCCCGACGGTGACGCTCGCGGCTATATTTGCGAAAATTACGGACAGCAGTTTCGTCTGCCCGATCTCGGACCAATCGGCGCGAACGGTCTGGCAAATCCGCGCGATTTTGAAACGCCGGTTGCGTGGTTTGAAGACTTGGACGGCGAATTTGAATTGGTAGCAAAATTCGGCGGAAATCTCTGGAGTTGTCAGATAGATCATTCGCCGCTCGATGTTGTCGCGTGGCACGGCAATTACGCGCCTTATAAATATGATTTGCAGCGATTTAATACAATCGGCTCGATTTCCTTCGATCATCCCGATCCTTCGATCTTTACGGTTTTAACGTCGCCTTCGTCTGAAATCGGCACGGCGAACTGTGATTTCGTGATTTTCCCGGATCGCTGGCTCGTGCAGGAAAATACGTTTCGTCCGCCGTGGTTTCATCGCAACATTATGTCGGAATTTATGGGCTTGTGTTTCGGGCAATACGACGCGAAGGAGGAAGGTTTCGTTCCCGGCGGCGCGTCTTTGCACAACCAAATGTCGGCGCACGGACCTGATGCCGATGCGTTTGAAAAAGCGTCGAACGCTGATCTCAAACCGCAGAAATTATCGGGAACGATGGCGTTTATGTTTGAATCGCGCTACATTATTCGCCCGACAAAATTTGCGATGGAAACCGCCGAATTGCAGCGCGAATATTTTGAAGTTTGGCAGAAATTGCCGAAAAATTTTAATTTTAAGATGTAAAAATTTCGTTAATGCAAAAGAACAAAGGGCAGTAATTTTTTGATGAGTTTGAAGCAAACAACAGACGTTTTAATAATCGGCGGCGGCATAATCGGTTTAGCATTGGCGCGGCAACTGCGGCGCAAAGGAATTCAGAACATCACAATTCTCGAAAAAAATCCGACGTGCGGAATGGAAGCCTCGAATGCCGCCGCCGGAATGCTCGCGCCGCAAGCCGAAACCGATAAAATTGACTGCTTTTTTAATTTCTGCCGCGAAAGCCGCGATTTGTATCCGAATTTTGCCGCCGAATTATTTGAAGAAACCGGCGTTGATATTGAACTTGACCGCAACGGAACACTTTACGCCGCGTTCACGGAACACGATTCGGCGGAAATTCGGAAACGGTTTGAATGGCAGAAAAAAGCCGGTTTGAATGTCGAATTTTTAAGCGCGGAAGAAACGCGCAAAGCAGAACCTTTTATTTCGCCCGATGTGCGCGAAGCGTTGTATTTTCCAAATGATTGGCAGGTTGAAAACCGCAAACTATTGTCGGCTTTGCGAAGATTTGCCGAACTTAATCAAATCAAGATCGTCGAAAGTACGGAAGTTAAAAGTTTGCCGACGGAAAACGGAAAAATCACGGGAGCGAAAACGGAAACTGAAAATTTCTTTGCCGAAAAAGTAATTCTGACAACGGGCGCGTGGACTTCGCTCATCAAACTCGGTGAAAACGGCTCGTTTTTTGTTAAAGTTAAACCGATTCGCGGGCAGATGTTGAGCTTTCAAACTGCCAAACGTCTTTTTACAAAAGTTATTTACAGCCCGCGAGGTTATCTAGTGCCGCGCGTTGACGGAAGGATTTTAGTCGGTGCAACTGTCGAAGATGTCGGTTTTGACAAAAATGTAACGGCAAACGGAGTTGAGTTTTTGCGGGAAAACGCTATGGAAATCGCGCCCGGTCTTGTTAATTTGAAGATCAGTGAAAGTTGGGCTGGTTTGCGTCCGTTTGCGGCGGACGGCTTGCCGATTTTGGGTGGATTCCCGGAAATTGAAAATTTTTTTATCGCCACGGCGCATTATCGCAACGGGATTTTGCTTGCGCCGCTGACGGCGAAAATTTTGGCGGAAAAAATTGTCGAGAACTGCGATTCCGAATATCTGGAAGTTCTCAATCCGCAATGTTTCAAAATTTCATCAAAAAAATCGGCAATCAGCTGCAATCAATAGATTAACGGAATTATGCAAAAGTTATTTTTATTTCTTCTTTTTTTAACCTTATCAATCGGTGTTTTCGCGCAATCGCGGCGCGTAAATCCGAATGCTCCGCAACAGGCGGCGAATCCGGCAATCGGGGCGATGAATGAATTGACTGCCGAACAGATGTTTAATGAAGCCAATGCTTTTGCCAAAAATAAATTTGCCGAATTTGAACTGCAAAAAAAGCCGTTTAGCGAGGAACTTTACAAACGAACTTTGTTAGAGCAAAAACAATTAGCAGCGAAATATGCGGCGGTCGTTTCACAGCGCGAAAATCTGGCGGGCGAAGATTTTTATTATCTCGGAATGCTCAATTGGTTGGCGGAAAACCCGGACAACGCGACGGAGGTTTTTCAAAAATTTCTCACAACCGAAAATCCGGTGGTTGAAAAAGCGCAAACGGCGCGTTCGATTGTTGTCGTTATTGCGGCGCGGCGAAAAAATTTTGACGAAGCCGAAAAAAATCTGGCTGAGTATCTGAAAATTTCGCCGGTGAAATTGAGCGAACGCGCCAAAATTGAAAGTGAACTGGCGAAAAGTTATCAGGCTGAAAAAATGCCCGCCAAAGCCGCGCCGCACGCCGAGCAATCTTACGCGGCGACCAAAGCAGTTTTCAAAAGTTTATCTTCCCGCGCCAAAGGACTCGATCAGCTTCTCGATTCGGGAATGACGATTTTTGATATTTATAAAGCGGAAGGCAAACAAAAAGAAGCCGAAAATGCGCTGAACGATTTGCGAAAAACGGCTGCACTGTTTGAATCGAGCAGTCTTTATTACTACGCGGTTGACGAAAATATCAAGTATTTGATTGAAACAAACCGCAAACCGCTCGCTTTGCAAATGTATTCGGCGGCTCTCGCGCAGGCGAGTAAAGATTTTTCCGTCAAACCTCTGCAGGAAGATGTCGTACGGCGGCTGAAAAAGCGCGAAAAACATTACAGACTGCTCGGCGAAGTTG
Source organism: Pyrinomonadales bacterium (assembly GCA_038200505.1). Taxonomy (GTDB): domain Bacteria; phylum Acidobacteriota; class Blastocatellia; order Pyrinomonadales; family Pyrinomonadaceae. The sequence goes on from JBBPXX010000045.1 coordinate 19,963, forward strand.
CGCCGGAGCTGACCGACATTGACCAATGGTTTCCCGGTCAGCCGCAAACGCTGGCGGGTATGCGCGGCAAAGTTGTTATGCTCGATTTTTGGGCGACGTGGTGCGGTCCGTGTCTGGCGGCTTTTCCGTCTTTGATTGAATGGCAGCAGACGTTTAAAAAGGACGGTTTCGAGATTTTAGGTATCACCAGATATTTCGGGCAAGCCGAAGGTTTTTCGGTTGATAAACCGACGGAAATAAACTTTTTGAAGCGTTTTCAAAAAGTACAGCGACTGCCTTATGATTTTGTTGTCGCTAAAGATAACACGAATCAAATCGTTTACGGCGCGACGGCAATTCCGACGGCGGTTTTGATTGACCGCAAAGGCATAATTCGATATATAGACACGGGTTCGAGTTCGACACGCGAAGAGGAAATTCGGGAAATGATAGTTAAACTTTTAGCCGAGAAATAATTTACCGACCAAATGGCTCATAAATCAAAAAAATCTAAAAGCAAAACGCAAAACTTTTATGACCGAATTGCCGATGTTCATAATTTGGCGATGAAGGTCAACGGTTATCGTGATTCGGTGGCGAAATATCTGCAATCGCTTAATCTTAATCTCGATTCCGAATCGTTGGTTTTAGACGCGGGCAGCGGAACGGGAATCGTTACGCTCGGATTTTACGGAGCAGGTTTTCATCCGAAAAAAACCGTCGCGCTCGATTTGTCTTTTAACTCTCTGAGCGTGTCCAGAGAACAATTTGAAAAAGACGCAAAGACTGATGAAACAAATATCTGCGCCGTGCAGGGCAACATTTTGCATCTTCCTTTTGCGGACGAAACCTTTGATCTAGTTATAACTTGCGGCGTTTTGGAGTATGTTTCGCTCGACGAAGGTTTGATGGAATTTGCCAGAGTTCTGAAAAAAGACGCGAAATTGGTCTTGATTCCGGTCAAACCTTCCGTCGTCGGTTCGGTTTTAGAATTTTTATACAAATTTAAAACGCATCCGATTGAAAAAGTGAAAGAAATTTCACAGCGTTATTTTGAAATCGTCGGCGATTACCAATTTCCGATTACAGAGCCGATTGGCTGGTCGAAAATGATATTTTTGCTGCAAAAAAGTGAAAAAGTTTAAAAGTGAAAAGGTTTAAAGGTTCATAAGTGAAAAAGATTCAACCGAATTTGCAAAGTTGTTGTTGTTTTTGCAATTGCCTAACATTTTCACTCTTTCACCCTTTCTCTCTTAAATCTTTTCACCTTTAACAAATGTTCGGTATAACCAAACATCCTTTGATTATCGCGCATCGCGGCGCGTCGGCAATTGCGCCGGAGAATACTTTGGCGGCTTTTCAAAAAGCGATTGAAGACGGCGCGGAAGGCATCGAATTTGACGTGCAGCTCGCCAAAGACGGCGTTCCGATTGTCTTTCACGATTTTAGATTAGAACGCATTGGACGGAAAAAAGGGCGCGTGGCGGATTTTACTTCGCTCGAACTGCAAAACTTGGATGTCGGTTCGTGGTTTAATCTGAAAAATCCGAACAAATCCGATCGTAAATTTTCCGAAGAAGTTGTCCCGACTTTGGCGCAGTTACTTGATTTTTTGAACAATTATAAAGGTTTAATTTATATTGAATTAAAATGTAATGAAACGGAAACTTCCGCGCTCGCCGAAGCCGTTTGCGAAATTATTCGCAACTCGAATTTGCTTCACTTAATAATAGTTAAGAGTTTTAATCTCGACGCGATTTTTCAAATTAAAAAACTACTTCCCGAAGTTCACACTGCCGCACTTTTTGCGCCGAAAGTTCGGACAATTCTTCATTATAAAAGTCTGCTTTTGGAAAATGCCGAAAGATACAAGGCAGACGAACTTTCGATTCATCGTTCACTGGCAACGGAAAGTTTTATTCAAAAAGCGAACAAAAACAACTTGTTGGTAACGATCTGGACGGTTAATAATGCTGTTTGGGTAAAACGCGGGGTTGATTTGGGCATCAACGCAATTATTACAAATAATCCGGCAAAACTTCTCGCTAAAAAACAAGAAGTTTTTGCCGGTAAATAAATTTATTCCTTCGGCTTCGTAAATTTACTGTTTTCGACGGCGACATTATTTTTAATCTCGGTGAAAGTCAGAGTTACTTCAAACTGCGGCAGCATCGAAACGACTTTGAAAGGAGTTTTCACGCCGTCAACGTCGCGCATATCGTAAAAAAATGTTTTCGTCGGGATTTTGCCTTCCGGCGAAACCACAGTAGCGTCCTGACGCACGAGCAAACCGCTTTTCGTGTCGAAATAAAATGTTTCCGGCGGACTGCCGACCGGCGTTCCGACAATCACATAAGCCTCGCTGTCGCCGACTTTTTCCGTGCCTTTTAATTCCATTTTCGGATAAAGTTTGGCGAGATTCGTTTCACGGTAAAAATCGTACATAATTTTGGCTTGCGCCAATTCTTCGCCTTCCTTGTCCCGATTTCCCTGAAGCGGATTGATGCTCCACGCCGTTTGACCGTCAAAACCTTCGATAATATCGCCGAGTCCGGCGAGCGAAGTTTTGTTGTAAGATTTATTCGGCGCGGCGGCATAAGTTTCAAAAACGCCTTTAACTCCCATCGGCATAAGTTCCAAAACGCCTTTTGAATAACGGCTTTTTATTTTTTCATTGGCTTCCTTACCGCCGATTGCCTTCACATATTTAGCTAAAATTTCCTGCACAGTCGGCAATTTCGCAGGTTTTGTTTCGGCTTTCTTAACCGCATTTTTTTGACCGAATGCCGTAACTGAAACAGCGAAGATAATTGTTAAAAGTATTGATAATTTTAATTTCATATTTGTTTTATAAGTCAAAACCACCTGTGATCATGGGATAGTTGAATATTGTCAACTCGGATTTATTTTCCAAACCCTTCAAATTATAGCATTATCCTATTCATCACGAAAAGTCGAATGAATCAGGCTGAAATCAAACTCGCGTAAGAAAAGTTACTGATTCGGCGTTTTTAATTTTACTTTATAAAGCGTATAAGCACCTAAATCTTCACCTTCACCGCGTTCGTACCAAACGTCCAGATTTGTAAAATTAGCATTCCAATCCTTTGGAGCAACTACATAATTAAGCTGCGGATTCGTCGCTTCTTTGAAACTAAAATTCTTTCGATATTTGCCGTATTTACGCACTTCTTCGGTAATTTCGCCGGAAGTCAAAGGCTTCGCTTCGATGCTCAGACGATTTGTGTGTCTGCCCCAGCCAAAAAGCGGAATTGTCGAACCGAAATCGGTTTTCAAATCGTGTTCCAGCCAATCTTCGTCGAGATTGTTGTAATACATAAACTGATAATATCGCTCTTTGCTTTCTTCCCACGAAAGACCGGCGAAAACGTGCTGATGCCGCGACCAGAGAACTGCCTGCGGCGCAATCGTCGGCGAATCGTCGGCGTAGATCGAACTGTATGAAAAAATTACTGATTGATGCGGATTTTGCTCGTCTTTCGCTAATTGTTCCAACCGATTCGCCAGCGGCATTCCTTCGTCGCGGATGACGTTCGCTTCGTCCAAAACGCGCACTGTGTAATGACATTCGACAAATCCCCAAATTACTGCAATTACTGCAATAATTGAAAACACGATTTTTGAAACTATCGGATTATCCAGCCGAAAGTCTTTTAATAAAAGTCCGATTGTCAGTACGAGCGACAAAGCCGCGACGTAATTTCCGATAAAAACCTGATAATGAATCGGCTGCAAAGAATGTCCGGTAATTATCTGTTGATTAAAAACAGCAATTACAGTCAGAGCAAACGAAGCGGCAAAAAGCGTCGAACGATCTTTGAAATCAATCAATTTTAAAACAACGCCCAAAATCAGCATTCCCAAAACCGCAAAAGCGATCAGCGACGGCGTGCGAAACAAATCCGGTGCGTGTGTCAAAACGAGAAGCTGCACATTATCCATCGTGTTTGAACGATTTGAAAGCATCAGCGCGTAAGGAATCAGCGACAGCAAACATCCTAAACCGAGCGCGATAAACGCTTTAAAATCATTAAACCAACTTTCGGGACGCGCGACAAGCCATAAAAACACGACGCAAACGAGCCACGCCGCGGCTGTCGTCCAAATATAAAAGTAGGAAAAATTGAGAAACGCAAAACAAACAGCAGCTAAAACTGTGTAAATAATGCGCTTGTTTCTATCTTTCGTCGTAACTAAAAGCCAGACGAAAGCGCACATTGCAAAAAAGACGGGAAACGGCACGGCGGGAATATATCTTCGCAAAAACGGGAAATACGGATAAGAAAAACCAGTTCCCAAAACTTCGCCGATTGCACCTTCGCCCGCCGCGAGTGCGCCGCCGCACAGCACGACGAGACTTCCCATCATCGCAAATATCGAATCTCCGGTAATTTTCCCGATCAGCCAAAACGCCGTCAGAGCCGCGAAAAATCCGGCAAACGCACCGGCAAGCGTCATCGCCGTCGGCGCGGAAATTCCCAAAATGCGCGACGGAATCGCCACCGCGTAAGGCGCGGCAAACTGTATGGAAAAAAGCGATTCTGGCTGTGGAGTTTCGGGCGAATCGTCGCGTCCGGTATAAGGATCGTTTTTGCGCGGTCTGCCGTCAATCAACGCGCGAAGATACGAGGCATAAGCCACTTCGTCAATGTCGTTGTAAGCGTAATTTCCCTGCCAATCGTTTCCGCGCAGTTGAAACATCTTAAACTGCGGATAAAGCGCGAAAATTGCTAAAAATATTCCGGCGACAATGCCGAATTGCCAACGTAATTTCATATTTATTTGTAACGCAGTCGTCCCGACAGCTATACGGCGGGCATCTTGCCTGCCGGAATGCTTGAGCGCGGGACGCACTCAAGACAGCAGTCGGGACGACTGCGTTACTTTTGAATCTCCGTCTGAAATTCCAGATAATCAACCAATTTCAAAAAATCCATTCGCGGATACGAATAGCGTCCGACGCTGCGAAACGCAAGCTGCGGTTTGGTATTTTCAAAAATGTGAAAACCCCAGTAAAGAAGCTGTTTGCTAAAGCGAATCGCCGCGTCCGCCGGATCAATATAATGACATTTCGGGTCGCGTTCGGAAAATTGTTTGAACTGCGATTTCAAAACTTGATTCAAAAGCGTATTGCGGTTATCTTCGTCGGTTTGCAGACTGTTAATCAAAACAAAAAGATGCGCTTTGGTATTTTCGCGCCTGATTTGATTAAAAGTTCGCTTGATAACGTCGGCGTTTTTGTTCACGCCGAGCGGATTTAATGTTGTCGGAATCAAGCAATAATCAAATTTTCTGACGAATTCAACTGGATTCGTTTCAAATTCGGGATTGCAGTCGCAGACGACGATTTTTGTTTCCTGATAATCGGCTTCGTCCCATTCGTCCTGATTCAAAACCGAAATCACCGAGCCGAGTTTTCCCTTGGTCGCAGGCAAATAAACGCCTTCGCCGAGCAGTTTCCGCAGATTTTGCTGTTTGTCCAAATCAACCAACGCGACATCGTAACCGTTCATCGCAAACGCTCCGGCGAGATGTGCGCTGATTGTCGTTTTTCCAACGCCGCCTTTGCAGGTAAAAACGCCGATGTATGTTGTTTTATGACGTTCTTCCTGCCGGTCAATTTGTTCCGCATCCCAAAACAATTGGTCATCGCGCAAAATAACCGGGCGCAAATTCGTGATTTTTTCTTCGCGCAGGTAAGCGTAAACCGACGGCGTAAAACCGCTCGTCGAAATAAAAATTCCTTCGTTAAAATTTTTGGCATTCGGCAGTGCGAGGTAATCGAGAAATTTTTCGATTTGTCCGAGATGAACTTTGGCGCGTTGATTGCGAACCTTGACGACCATTTTCTCGCCCGGTTTGATGAGTTCGAGATCGTAATTCTTGTGCATATTCGCGGCGACCTGCGCCGACCAGCCTTCACGACGCAGCAAAAAAAGAGCCATCCGTTCGGTTTCGGTGGCGCGTTCGAGAACGACTTCGCGGTTGCGGTCTGAATCGGTTAAAACATCGAGCAATTCAGCCCAACGCATTCTGTCTTTCGGCATTTTCTTATACGTCTATTCGCCAAATGCTTCCAAAATCTCTTCGGCGTGTTCGTCAACTTTAACTTTATCGAAAATTTTGACGATTTTGCCCGCTTCGTCAATCAAAAACGTCTTGCGAAAAACGCCGTTGTAAGTTTTCCCCATAAATTTTTTCTCGCCGTAGCTGTCGTAAACATCAGCAACCGCGTGGTTCGTGTCGGCTAACAGCGTGAACGGTAATTCGTATTTCGAGATAAACTTTTGATGCGATTTTTCATCGTCGGTCGAAACGCCGAGAATTTTGATTTTATTTTCTTCAAAAGCCGCAAATCCGTCGCGCAAACTGCACGCTTCTTTCGTGCAGCCGGGCGTATCGTCTTTCGGATAAAAATACAAAACTACTTTTTGCCCGCGCAAATCCGAAAGTTTTATGTTTTCGCTGTTCTGATCTTTGGCGGTAAAATCAGGCGCGTCGTCGCCTTCTTTGAGCATAATTTTCTCCAGAAATTAAATTTGATAGAATTGTAACACGGCGAAAGAAAAAAGATGAAAAGACTATCCGAAACAAAAGCGTTGATCGAGTTGCAAAAATTAAAGGACGATTACCGCGAGTTTGTAAAAACAAATTACGAACACAACGCAAAAAGCTGTTTGACGTGCGAAACAAAGGGCGCGTGTTGTCTTGACGCGCATTTCGTCAACGTCCGCATCACCAAACTCGAAGCCGTTGCCATTCGTCAAACTTTGGGAAAATTGAGCGAAGAAAAACTGCGCGAAATTTATAAACGCGCTGAAGAAACAGTTAAAAAATATAATTTGGACATTTCAGATGACAATTTCCAAAAAACCTTCGCGTGTCCGCTGTTTGAAAAAGGCATCGGTTGTCTAGTGCATTTTGAAGGAAAACCCGCGCCGTGTATTTCTCATGCCTGCTACGAAAATGCTGATGATTTGCCGCCCGAAAAATTTCAAATGGAAACTGAAAACCGGATTGAAAAATTAAATAAGCGAACTTACGGCAACTCTTTTTCGTGGCTTCCGCTTCCGGTTTGGATGAATTTGTTGAATCCGTTTGAGTAAGATTTGAAATCTATTTGAGTCGTTAACGAACTTTGCGCCTTTGCGGAAACAAAAATTATTTCCCGCAAAGGCGCAACATTTTATTCACAAACCGATTTGTCAATCAAATTAAAAGCTAAGGAACTTTGTTTAATCATAATACTCCAAACCCAAATGTGTAATTAAATCTTCACCTTGCAAATGGCGCAGAGTGTTTTTAAGTTTCATCAATTGGATAAAAATATCGTGTTCAGGATAAAGTCCGGGCGCGGTTTGCGGTGCTTTGAAATAAAACGATAACCATTCCTGAACGCCTTTCATTTTCGCACGCTGCGCCAAATCCATAAACAACGCCAAATCGAGAACAAGCGGTGCGGCGAGAATCGAGTCGCGGCACAGAAAATCAATTTTAATCTGCATTTTGTAGCCGAGCCAGCCGAAAATGTCTATCGCGTCCCAACCTTCTTTGTTGTCGCCGCGCGGCGGATAATAATTGATGCGGACGACGTGCGAGAAATCTTTGTACAAATCCGGGTAAACGTCCGGCTGCAAAATGTGTTCTAAAACCGACAATTTCGACTCTTCCTTTGTTTTGAAATTTTCCGGATCGTCCAAAACTTCGCCGTCGCGGTTGCCGAGAATATTTGTCGAATACCAGCCTTCGAGTCCAAGCATTCTCGATTTCAAACCCGGCGCGAGAATCGTTTTCATCAAAGTTTGTCCGGTTTTGAAATCCTTACCGCAAATCGGAACGCCGTTATCTTCGGCTAATTTCGTCAGCGCGGGAATATCGCACGTCAAATTCGGTGCGCCGTTGGCAAACGGAACTTTCGATTTTATCGCGGCGTAAGCGTAAATCATCGAAGGCGCAATGCGTTCGTCGTTGTCATACATCGCTTTTTCAAACGCTTCGATTGTTTGATGAATATCCGATTGTTCGAGAAAAATTTCCGTCGAAGCCGCCCACACGATGACCAATCTTTCACAGCCTTTGTCTTCCTTAAACTTGGCAATGTCGGTCATCAATTGTTCGGCAAGTTCCATTTTATTCTTGCCTTCTTTGACATTCGTGCCGTTCAAACGCTTGACGTAATTTTGATTAAAAACCGCGTTCATCGGCTTCAAAGAATCGAGTTGCTCGCGCAAATCTTCGACCAGCGATTTTTCCAGAACTCCGGCGTGAAGCGCGGCTTCATACGCCGAATCGGAAAAAATATCCCATGCGCCGAAGACAATATCGTCCAAATCCGCCAACGGCACAAAATCCTTTATCATCGGAACGCGATTGTCCGTCCGTTTGCCGAGCCGAATCGCTCCCATTTGCGTTAAAGAGCCGATTGGTTTTGCCGTTCCTTTGCGAATCGCTTCGACACCGGCGACAAACGTCGTGCTGACCGCGCCTAATCCGACCAATAAAATTCCGAGTTTGCCGCTTGCCGGCGCAATTTCTACACCTTTTTCCACCATCAAATAAAAAGTCCTCCAGTTAGAGCCAAAAGTATAAAAGATTAGCGCGTGAGTAACAAGAAGCATATTAAGATAATGTAAATTTTCCCGACTGAAATTTAAAGGATTTATTTGTAATCAAAACTTAACTTTATAAATTTGAAAAAAAGTGTTGACAGAAAAGTTTTTTAAGCGTAGCTTGAAATTATCGCCTTCGTAATTTGTAAATTGTCAACCAAAGTTATTATTTTTTATGTAGAAATATAGGATTTTCTTTAATCGTTCCTTAAAGGTTTAATTAGTGTCGGATACGCTCCTGCAATTGCCCGAAATTAAAGAGAAACTTAAAGAGCTAAATCTCAGAGAAGGTCTTCAGTTTAGCGGACTCCAATCGCCGCCGAATAATCGTCCTCCGACTGAAATAATTTTCAAAGATAAAACTTTGCAGGAAATTTTAAATGCAATTGTCAGAAAACGCAGACGGGGGATTTGGGTTTATAATGAATCTTATTATAACGGGGAGAACACTTTTTCTTTAGATTTTCCTGTTAAATAAGTTGAAGCCTGTGCATAATTAAGCAACTTGGTTTTCAGCGGCTTAGTCATAATAAAATTTCTTTTCAAGAGTGTTCTTTGCATAAATCTTGCGCCAAAGACGCGAGAGAATCGCCCATCTTTTAAGGACTTTTTTCAACGCTTAATTCACATTACTTCTTTTTGAGAACCGTTTCGATCTCCCAATTTCCAACAGCAAATTCATCATCCGATTTGATAATGAGCCAGTTTTTCTCTTGATTTTTCATCTTCACAAGCGTAAATGCGCCTTTCATCTTTTCGCCGAAAAAGGTAAAAACGAGTTTTCCTTTTTTCAAACTTTCCGCCGCATCTTCCGCTTCAAATTCCCCCGCGTCCCAAATTCCGACCTCGCCCGCGCCGTATTTTCCTTCGGCGATTCTGCCTTCAAAATCAATATAACCGAGCGAATGATCGGGAACTTCGACTGCCAAACGTTTTTCCGACGGATTCATCGAAACTCCCTTCGGCACTGCCCAACTTTTTAAAACGCCCGCGATTTCGAGTCGCAAATCAAAATGCAGACGCGAGGCGTGATGTTCGTGGATGACAAAACCTTTTCGCATAATTTGATTTTAACTTTTTCAAAGTTTTTATAAAAATTCATTACTGAGCAACAAGAAATGACCACTTGTTTGATGAAGCAAAAATCGTGCCGCTCAGTAATGATAAAAACTATAAAATATTATTCAGCATTGATGATTTTAACAAAATCGTTTTCAAGATAATCTTTGATTTCATCGCACACCTGCCGAAATACAGCTAGCCGCGTTTCTTCATCGCCTTCAATCTCTGCCGGATCGTCAAAAGAGTGATGAATGAACTTTGTTTTAGCCGGAAAATACGGACAATTTTCTTTGGCGTTATCGCAAACAGTCAGAATATAATCAATTTCCAGTTTGGCAAATTCATCAACAACTTTTGATCTGTTTTCTGAAATATCCACACCAATTTCCTTTAAAACTTTTGTCGCTTCGGGACGCACAACAGACGGCTTTGTGTCTGCGCTGGAAACTTCATATTCGTTTTGCGTAATGTGTTTTAACAAGCCTTCCGCCGTTTGCGAACGCACCGAGTTTCCGGTGCATAAAATCAAGATTTTTTTCACTCTAAGTATTTCCTTTTTAAGTATTTCTTTTACCTCTTTTAAAAGCCAATCAGAAACAAAAGTCGCCGCAAACGCGCCCAACATTTGCGCCAGCAGAAACATCGGCACATTTCTCGGATTGATTCCCGCAAAAGTGTCGGAAACCGAACGCGCCAAAGTCACCGCCGGATTTGCAAACGATGTCGAAGCAGTGAACCAATATGCCGCCGTGATATAAGTTGCAACCATCAAAAAAACCATTCTCGGACGAAATTTCACGCCCGTTTGAATCACCATAATCAGCCCGAAAGTTGCAACAAATTCGCTCAAAAACTGTGAACTTCCGACTCTGACTTTCGTTGAAGCAAAATAAATCGGCAAATCAAACATTAAATTTGCAACACCGACACCGAAAAATGCGCCCAAAATCTGTGCAAAAATATACAAAAAGCTTTCGCGCCAAGATATATTTCCGCGAAAATTTTCCGTCAAAGTTACGGCGGGATTAAAATGCGCCCCTGAAATTTCTTCAAAACTCAAAATCAAAAAAGCCAATCCCGCGCCCGTCGCAATTGTATTTGCAAGCAACGCGATGGCGACATTTCCGCCCGACAGATTTTCGCCCATTATGCCCGAACCGATGACTACTGCCAACAAAAACGCTGTTCCGATAAACTCCGCCGCGGCTTTTCGCGTTAAATTCATATTGATTCAAAGACATTTTTTGTAAAAAAAACATAAATAGTAAGTCAATTAAGGAAAATGTGCTCTCTTGACGCTTTGATATTTTTATTAACTGAGTTTTTTATATATGCAATAACATATATTTTAAGCTGAATTTATCCCCACATGAAAAGGTTGTCAAGACAAAATTACAGATTCGTGATAAATTTATTTTATGAGTGATGAGAAGTCGTTGATTGAAATGGAAAATCTGTTTACGGCATTGGCAGACAAGACGCGCCTTCGATTATTGAATTTAATGCGCGAAGACGAGATTTGTGTCTGTTTTTTTGTTGAAGTTTTGGGTGAAAGTCAGCCGAAAATCTCCCGTCATCTGGCGTATTTGCGAAACGCTGGAGTTGTCGAAACAAGGCGCGACGGAAAATGGATGCACTATAAAATAGTCGAACCGGAAAATAGAAATTCCGCGCAAATTCTGCGTGATACGCTTGATTGGCTAGGTTCTCAAGAAGAAATGCAAATTGAATACGAAGCATTAGCCGAAGCCTGTTGTTCACCGACTGCGCCGATTACGATTATTCGCGCTCCGAAACCTGAAACATTCGTTGAAACGAATACGAACTTTGAAAGATTTGAAAAAAGGGAAGAAATGGAAACTTTTTTATTGTAGCTTTTCATTTTGTTCTTTCGAATAAGGACAATGCCGACAACCATTTCCACAACAGTAGCCGCGTTTTTTCAAAAAGACTTCCGTCAGCACCATAAACCCGTTTTCAAAGTAGTAATCTACGCCCTCGACAAACTTTAGTTTTTCTTTTTTTTCAGTTTCCGGCAAACTTTTCATATAAAGCTAAAAATTCTTTATTGCCTTCTGCGCCTAAAATCGGTGATTCGATGACATTTCTAATCTGCAAACCCGTTTCTTTTGCTGCCTGATTTACTTCTGCAATAACTCTTTGGTGTTTTTCTTCGTCGCGGACAATTCCGCCTTCGCCGATTTCGCTTTTTCTAACTTCAAACTGAGGCTTTATCAGCGCGATAATTTTTCCGTCGTCCTTCAAAAGCGAAACGAGCGCGGGCAAAATTTTTGTTACGGAAATAAAGGAAACGTCTATCACGATCAAATCGAATTTCTCGTCGAAATCTTCACTTTTTAAATATCTGGCATTGACATTTTCACGGACTTCAACCCGCGCATCACATCTTAGTTTCCAGACAAGCTGATTTGTTCCGACATCAACGGCATAAACTTTTTTTGCGCCGTTTTGCAGCAGACAATCGGTAAAACCGCCGGTTGAAGAACCGATGTCCAGACAAACATATTTGTCTGGACATATATGAAATTCCTTTAATGCTTTTTCAAGTTTCAAACCGCCGCGTCCGACATATTTGGACTCGGCGGTTTGACCTTTTAATCTGATTTGCGCGTCAACTTTAAACTCTTCCGATGGTTTTTCAACCCGTTTATCATCAACAATGACAACGCCGGACATTACAAATGCCTGTGCTTTGGCAATTGATTCGGCAAAACCCAGTTCGACAAGCAATTTATCAACGCGCTTTTTCATTCGCCGATTATTTTATTGTCAATTCAAACGGCATCATCATCATTGTTTCGCCGTTTTTCATTTTGTCGAACATTTCGGCGTAGCGTAGAGTGCGGCGCATATCTTCGGGCAAAGATTTTACAAATGCTTCCTGCGCGATTTGTTCTTTGGTTTCGATTAATGAATTTCCGCCGAAGATTCGCTGAAAGAACGATTGCGGCGCGGGAAAAGAAACTCGCTGCACATCTTTGTCGGCGGGCAAATTTGCCAAGCCTTTGGCAATCTCAATGGCTTTTTCGAGTCCGCCGAATTCGTCAATCAAACCGTTTTGTTTGGCTTGCGTTCCCGTCCAAACGTGACCTTGACCGATGGAATTTACTTCTTCGACTGTTTTGCCGCGTCCTTCGGCGACTTTCGGGACAAAATCGTTGTAGTAAGTTTTATTTATTTGGTCGGTCATCTTGGCGCGTTCGCCGTCAGTCCATTTTTCGGTTTCGCGGAAGATTCCGGCATTTTCGCCGCGCAAAATATATTCACTGTTTACGCCGAGCCAATCATACATACCTTTGAGAACGGGTTTGCCGGCGAAAACGCCGATTGAGCCGGTGATTGTCGTCGGTTCGGCGACGATTTTGTGGGCGTTGCAAGCGATATAATAACCGCCGGAAGCCGCGACATCGCCCATCGAAACGACGAGCGGTTTTTTCGCTTTGGCGTTTTCGAGCGCGTGCCACATCACGTCGGACGCGAGCGAAGAACCGCCGGGCGAATCAACGCGCAAGACAATCGCTTTGATCGAACTGTCGTTTGCCGCGTTATTGATAGCATCAACAAGTGTATCCGAACCGACATTTTCGCCGCCGAATGTGCCGCTGCTCGATTTTCCGCTCATGATCGTGCCGGAAGCGTAGATGACGGCGATTTTCTCGCCTGTGTTCAAACCGAGCGAATCCGCCGGAACTTCGCGGTAATCTTTGCCGTCAACCGTGCGAAGTTTGTCATCCTGCTTATAACCGAGCCGCGCTTTCAAATCTTCGTCAATCTGATCTCGGTAAGTCGCGCCGTCAATCAATTTAAGCTGCTGCGCTTCGGGCGCGTGATGCGGCGCGGTGTTGATAATCACTTCGACATTTTCGGGCGAAAGTTTGCGGTCTTCGGCGATGGCGGTTTTGAAACGCCCGATAAACTCGTCGAGCAGAGCGTTTGTAACTTCGCGCTGTTCCTTCGACATTTCCTTTTCGGTAAATTGGTTTGGCGCAGTTTTGTATGCGCCGATTTTTATAAAGTCCGGTTCAACGCCGAGTTTGTCGAGCGAACCGCGAAAAAACATCGCCTGCGCCGCCAAACCGTTGACATACAAATCGCCGGCGGGCGGCACGAAAATCTTTTCGGTTGCCGCAGCGATGTAATAATCCTTGTTCAAACCGAGTTCCATAAACGAATAAATCGGTTTGCCCGAAGCGCGAAAATCCTTAATCGCATCGCGCAGTTCGTCCGCTTTTCCCCAACCGATATTCGTAATTTCAATGTCGAGCAAAACCGCGCCGACACGATTGTCAACTTTGGCTTTGCGAAGCTGTGTCAGCAGACTCGTAAAAGACATCGGCTGACTGATGCCGAGCATTTTCGCCGTGCTGTCTTCCGGCGCGTAATCCGGCATATCGCCCGAAATATTCAAAACCAAAACGCTGTTTTCCGGCACATTCGGTTTGCCGATTGATTCGGCGATCAAAGCGATTCCGATAACTGCCACTAAAAAAACGGCGAGAATGATTCCGCCGACGATGAGAAGAACTTTACCTGTTTTTGACATTGCCATTTTATAAATTTTACTCCAAAAAGCTTTTCAATAAATTTTGCGCGAACACAAAACACCTGTCTGTTTTACGCACAAACTCGAAAAAAGTTTGTTTTGATAAAACTAAAACAACTTTTCGTTGTTGATTAGCGGCTCTAAAGCCAATGCAAATCAGCTTAAGCTGAGTTGTTTGTTCAATAAAAAATAGACATAAATTTTTTTACAGAAGACAAAGTCTGCCGTATAATGAATCCGCATATAAAGTGCTTACGCGGAATCATTCCTGATAATCAATAGTTGGGTTGTCTCGTTGATACAATAATCCGACGATATGAAGTTTTATTAAATAATGTTGGTTTAACTAACAAGTGAGATGAAAAAAGACTATCCTTATTTGAAATTTGATTCTTTTGTTCGCATAATAATCAGCATTTTACCGGATTTCTTTTTCGTAATTTTCGCTAAAAAATTAAGGAGACAAATATGCAAATGAATTTACTTCGCAAGATTGGGGCGGGAATCGTTTTGACGGCAATCAGCATTACGACGCTTGCTCAAAGCAAAGGTTTAGACCTCAGCTATATGGACACTTCTGCCGAAGCCTGTGACAACTTTTATCAATTTGCCAACGGCGGATGGCTCAAGAAAACGGAGATTCCGGCGGCGTTTCCGTCCTGGGGTGAAAGTTCGATGCTGCGCGAGCGCAACAATGAAGTTTTGCGGCAAATCCTCGAACAGTCCGCGAAAAATACAAAAGCGGCAAAGAACTCCGACGCGCAACTCATCGGCGATTTTTACGCTTCGTGCCTGGACGAAGAGGCGATTGAAAAAGCCGGAGCGAAACCGCTCGACCCATTTTTCAAGCAAATTGACGGAATGAAAGACACGAGCCGCGACTTGCCAGCCGTTTTGGGCAAATTGCATCGCGTCGGCACCAACGCCGTTTTCGGCTATTTCGTTTTGCCGGATTTTAAGAACAGCACGACTAATCTCGCCTATGCTTGGCAAGGCGGTTTGAGTTTGCCGAACCGTGATTATTACACGAACACCGACGAGAAATCGCAAAAGCTGCGCGAGCAGTTTGTCGCGCACGCGGCGCGAATGTTCACGCTTTTGGGCGACGCGCCCGACAAAGCGAAAGCAAACGCCGACGCGGTAATAAAACTTGAAATGCGGCTTGCTGCAGGCTCGAAAACTCCGGTTGAATTGCGCGACCCGAACGCCAATTACAACAAGCAAACATTTGCCGAACTGAAAACCGCAATGCCAAATTTCGCGTGGGAAATTTACATCAAAGAGCTTGGCTCGCCAAAAGATGTCGAAATCAACATCGGGCAGCCCGCATTTTTCAAAACCGTTAATCAGATGATGAAGGACGTTTCCCTCGCGGACTGGAAAACGTATCTGCGGTGGCAAATTTTAACGCACGTCGCGCCGTATCTGGCAAATAGTTTTGCCGACGAAAACTTTGCTTTTTTCCGGCAAACGCTTTCAGGAGTAAAAGAACAGCAGCCGCGCTGGAGACGCTGCGCCGCTTCGACGGACGGTCTGCTCGGCGAGGCTTTAGGGCAAGAATTTGTCAAACGAAACTTTACGCCCGACACCAAACGGCGGGTGAACGAGATGGTTGACAATCTGTTTGCCGCTTACCGCGAACGCATCGAAAAGCTGGACTGGATGAGCGACGCGACAAAACAACAGGCTCTGGCAAAACTCGGCACGTTTCAGCGCAAAATCGGTTATCCCGATGTGCTGCGCGGCTACAAAGGTCTTTCAATTGACCGCCAATCGTTTCTCGGCAACATTCTTCGCGCCGTGGAATTTGCCGTCGCCCGCGATTTGCAGGACATCGGCAAACCGGTTGATAAAACGCGCTGGGGAATGACACCGCCGACGGTTGACGCTTATTATGACGGGACAAAAAACGAAATCGTTTTTCCGGCGGGAATTTTGCAGCCGCCGATTTTTGATGCCGCAGGCGACGACGCGGTTAACTACGGACACATCGGGACAGTCATCGGTCACGAAATCACGCACGGCTTTGACGACGGAGGCAGCCAGTTTGATGCCGCCGGAAATCTGAAAATGTGGTGGACGACGGAAGACCGCAAGCGGTTTGAAGAAAAAGCCGATTGCGTCGTCAAACAATTCGGCGGTTACGAAGTGGACAAAGATTTGTTCATCAACGGAAAACTAACGCTCGGCGAAAATATCGCCGATTTGGGCGGCGTTATCATCGCTTATAACGCTTTCAAAAAATCGCTCGAAGGCAAGCCGCGTCCCGCAAAGATTGACGGATTTACGGCTGAACAACGTTTCTTTATTGGTTACGCGCAGGGCTGGCTGAGAAAAACGCGCCCGGAAGCGATTCGCCTTTTGGTTCAATCAGACCCGCATTCCGTCACCGATTGGCGCGTGATGGGACCGCTTTCAAATATGACGGAATTTGCCGAAGCGTTTCAGTGCAAAATCGGCGACCGAATGATACGCGAAAAGCGATGTCAAGTCTGGTGAAATCTAATGTTTAACTGCACTGGCAAAATAGTGTGTGAAATCAAAGTTCGCGGCGTTGCGGCTGCTGCCCAACAAGTCATTGGACGTGAGAGCGAAACAGCTTCTCTTTATAGTCTTCTTTCTTTAATTCGGAGTTGCGCGTAATTGGTTTCGCCCCACGTCAATTCAATCGTTAAAATAAAAGTAAAATAATTAGTTTTCCAAAATCCGCGAATGTTTGCGATAATGCAAATCATTCGCGGATTTTTTTATGGCGGAAAGTGATTCTCAAAAAAAAGATAATCAAAAGTCCAATCAAAAGTTTTTGATTGGGTTGGCGCGGGCGTTCGGCGGGGCGATTCTTTTTTCGTTTTCTATTTTGATGACGATGGAAATGTGGCGGCTCGGTTTTTATATTGACAGGGTTCGGCTGGCACTTTTTATGATCCTTTTTATGCCGATGCTTTTCGGTTTGGCTTATTTTGACGGTTTTGAGGATACGAACAGTTTGACCGAAGATGCGGCGGATACTTTTGTCGCGTATGCGGTCGGTTTTGTCGCGTCCGCTTTGGTTTTATTTGCTTTTAACATCATCAATTTTCAGATGCCGTTTGATGAAATTCTCGGAAAAATCTCGATTCAGGCAATAACGGCGGCAGTCGGCGCGTTGGTCGCGCAAAGTCAACTCGGAGGTAAAAGCGGTGATTCCGAATCAGAAGATGAAGATAAAAAATCGCCGCGCAGTTATTTCGGTGAAATTCTTTTGATGGTTATCGGCGTAATTTTTCTGACAATGAGCATTGCGCCGACCGAAGAAATGATTCTGATCGCCTTTAGAATGACTTATTGGCACGCTTTTGCATTGGCAATCGAAACTTTGATAATGATGCACGCGGTTGTTTATGTCGTAAAATTTCGCGGTCAGGAAAAAACGCCGGAAGGAGTTTCTTTTATCAGTATTTTTGTGCGATACACGATTGTCGGTTATGCAGTAGTCTTGCCGGTGTGTTTATGTTTGCTCTGGACATTCGGCAGAACAGACGGAATGAGCGCGGACGAAATTGCAAAAGTTGTGATAGTTTTAGGTTTTCCCGGCGCACTCGGCGCGTCCGGTTCGCGTTTAATTTTATAAAAATGGCAGATAAAAATTCAGGTAATTCAGATAAAAAACAAGTCGCAAATACTCCGGTTTTAGAATGGATTATCGCGGCAATCGGCTTGGTTTTAGTTGTCGGGACAATCGGTTTTATGATGTATAAAGGCTTGACTTCAAAAAACACGCCGCCGAATTTTACAGCAAAAGTCGAAAGAATTGACACGATAAATGCCGGTTTTATAGTCATATTCAATTTGACAAATACCGGAGAACAAACAGCTTCGGGCGTAAATGTCGAAGGTGAATTAAAAAGCGGCGGCGAAAGCGTGGAAACAAGCAGCACGACATTTGATTACGCGCCTTCAAAGTCCGAAGTCAAAGGCGGATTGTTTTTCAAAAACGATCCGAAACAATTTCAGTTGGAAATCCGCGCCAAAGGTTATACCGAACCATAAATGTTAAAGTGAGATATTCGCGGAAGAGCAAATGCAAAATATAGTCGAATGGATACAAAGTAATTTAGGATTAAGTCCTGAAATTCAAACAAGACTGCTTACATCTCTGTTTGTCGTAATTCTTTTGCTCGTAATTCGCCGAATAATTTTGCTTTTTGTTTATCGCCGCACGAAAGATGTCGGAATTCTTTATCGGTGGCGTAAAACCACGTCTTACATAAACTTTATTATAATCGTTTTCGTCGTCGGAAGTATTTGGTTCAGAGGTTTTCAATCTCTCTCGACATATTTGGGTTTGGTTTCGGCGGGCATTGCGATTGCTCTGCAAACGCCGTTGGTCAATCTGGCGGGCTGGCTTTTCATTTTGTGGCGCAGACCTTTCCAAGTCGGCGACCGCGTCGAAATCGGCGATGTGCGCGGCGATGTTATTGACCAGCGGCTTTTTATGTTTTCGCTGATGGAAATCGGCAATCGTGTTCACGCCGAACAAAGCACGGGCAGAGTTATGCACATTCCGAACGGCAAGATTTTTTCAGAGCCGCTGGCAAATTATACGGTCGGCTTTCAATATATTTGGAATGAAATTCCCGTGATGGTAACTTTTGAAAGCGATTGGGAAAAAGCCAAAGAAATTTTAGTGGAAATAGCCGCAACTCACGGCGAGGAATTCACCGAGAGTGCCGAAAATCAGATAAGACAAACCGCCGGCAAAATGATGATTTACGTCGGAAAACTTACCCCGATAGTTTATACGTCGGTCAAGGAAAGCGGTGTCGCTCTGACGATTCGATATATTTGCAACCCGCGCCGTCGCCGCGGTTCGGAACAGGAAATTTGGGAAGATATACTTCACGCATTCAAAAAATGTCAAGACATTGACTTTGCCTATCCGACCGAAAGGCGTTTTGTAAATTATATCGAAGGAAAACCCGAAGCCAGAGCGGAAAATAAGTCCGATTAGTCGCTTGAATAAAAAAATTTACTGCAAACTGCAAAAATTTGATATACCTTTATAAGGTTATGCAAAAAATCTGCATACCTTAATCATCAAAAACTTCCTTCACAACCATCTTTCAAACCCCAAAATAAATTATTTCCAACGGAGAAAGTCATTCTGAAATATCTTAAAAGTTTAGAAAAAAGAAGTAAATCATTTATTATTTTATTCGGATTCGTGCAAATAGCGGTTCTGGGTTTTATAAATTATAGTTTGGGGTACGAGATTTCCTTTTCCGTTTTTTATCTGATTCCCGTCGCAATGGCGGCTTGGTTTGCCGAGAGAAATTCTGCGCTGGTGATTTCTTTCATCAGCGCGGTAACGTGGATCGCCGCCAATTATTTTGCGGGCGAACATTTTTCGCATCCTTTGATTCCGATCTGGAACGCGACGACGCGGCTCGGATTTTTTCTTGTCGTTACCGTTTTGCTGACAAAATTAAAACAGTCGTTTCTGCACGAAAGCGGTTTAGCCAGAACCGATTTTCTAACCGGCGCGGCAAATCCGCGAGCCTTTTACGAACTCGCTCAAATGGAGATAAACCGTTCGCGCCGGTTTAATCGTAATTTTTCGATTATGTATTTGGATGCAGACAATTTCAAACAGGTGAATGACACATTGGGACACAACGTCGGCAGCGATTTGTTGGTCAGAGTCGTGAATATGATTCAACAAAATCTGCGTTCAACAGATGTCATCGCCAGACTCGGCGGCGACGAGTTTGCAGTTTTGCTGAGTGAAACAAATCAGGAACAAGCCCGCATCGTAACCGAAAAAATGCGCGGCAAACTTCTTGCGGAAATGCAAAAAGAGAAATGGGCGGTAACTTTCAGCATCGGCGTTCTGACTTGCGTAAAACCGCCGAAAACGGTTGATAAAGTCATCAAAATTGTTGACGGTTTGATGTATGAAGTAAAAAATAACGGGAAAAATTCCATCAAATTTGAAGAGTATTTCGACAATGCGCCGACGGCTGAATATCAGGAAATGGTAAAGTTTGCGGAAGCGGGAAGATAGTAATTTAACCGACCCAAAATTCGACTTTAATATCCTTTATTTCAACTTTTTCAATGTTGAATAATTTATTGTCAGAGGTTTGAAAAGCAGTTAAAAATAAATAAATAAAGAGCAGAAAGAGTTTTTTCTCCTGTTTTACCTGACCATCACAAACCTCTTCGGTTTAGGTGGCAGAGTGTCAATTAATCTTAAACTTTCTAATCTCGACTTTTCCCTGAATGTCGGAAGGCAAATCCAAACGGAACGAGTTTTCGCCTGACTCTGTTTTAACAATTTCAACTTGCAAATCCTCTGTTTTGAGCGCATCCAAAATCGTGTGTGTGCCGTATAAAACAACGGTTGCCGTGCGCTTTTGCGGTTCGGTTTGAACGGGAACGATGAAAAGTCTTTCAATACGTTTTTCACCAATATTGAAAACCACGTCAACTACCGTGTCAATCAAGGTCGTCTTCGGAGTAACGACGTTTAAGTCAACTTGTCGCGCAGTGAAATTTTCACTGCGATTTTCAACGTCTATCTTTTCAGTTGAAACAAAATCCAGCGAGTTGATAAAACTTTCAGGTCCGCGAACACGAACTTTGCCGGGCAAAACCGCGACATTATAAATCTCGAAACCTTCGGCGACGCTGCCTTGGGTATCTGCTTTGACGGTAATTTCTCGTTCGACGACGTTTTCCAGTTTAACGGAAATAGCATTTGGTTGAATTTCCATGAGTTTTACGCCCGTCGGCAGTTCGACGCTAACATTTTCGGGCGTTAGCGGAATTCTCTGATCTCCCGCTTTCACATCGGTCAAATCCACCAAAACGATTAATTCATTTTTATTTATTTGTTTAATTTTGCGGTTATCGCCGGTTACAACAATATTAACTTCCTGAGTCGGTGAATTAACCACTTCAATTTCATTTGAAAAACGTAGGGTCATTGGAATACTGTTGAAACGTACATCAATCGGATCACGAAGTCCGGTTACGCCGAGCCACAGCGCAAATGTAATAATTACCGCTACGGCTTTGATAATCCAATCATCCACAAACACACGCCGAAATAATCGGCGAATGGAAAATTGCCGTTCTTCTTTCGGAGTAAATTTGCCGTTTTGTAAAAGCATTCTTTTAATTCCAGATTCCAGATTTTTCTTCTGATTTGGAATCTGGAATCTGGAATCTGGAATTATCCCACAGTTATTTCCGTTTCAGATTCTTTCATCGTTTTAGTCGGTTCGCGCTTTGTTTCGACGGCGGGCAAACTCATTGCTTCGAGCAGTAAAGACCGAAGCGCGGTCGTATCTAAATTTCGCAGTAAAATTCCATTTTCGACAAAAGAAATCAAACCTGTTTCTTCCGAAACGATAACCGATATTGCATCCGTTCCTTCCGTTATTCCGATGGCGGCGCGGTGGCGTGTGCCGAGTTCGCGCGAAATGCCCGGATTTTTTGTCAGCGGCAAAAAGACGGATGCGGCGGCAAGCCGTTCATTATGAATAATTACCGCGCCGTCGTGCAGCGGCGTTGACGGATTGAAAATCGTTACGAGCAAATCATAACTGATTCTGGCATCGAGCTGCACGCCCGCATCAATAAAATTTCGCAGTCCGACATTGCGCTGAATGACAATTAACGCGCCGGTTTTTTCCGACGAAAGCGTCGTTGCCGCCAAAACTATTTCGTCGTAAATAGATTCGCCGAGTCCGCCTGTTTGACGATGCAAAATCGGAAAACGCAGACGATTGCCGAAATAAATCAATGCCTGCCGGATTTCCGATTGGAAAAGAACAATAATTGCGACACCGATATAAAGCACGGCGGAACGCAAAACGAATTCGAGTGTGGCGAGTTCCTGAGCAACCGCAAACCAATAAAGCAGTGCCAAAATAACCATTCCAACCACCGTCGGGACAGCCCGCGTTCCGCGAAGGAGTTTCAGGACGACATAAACGAGAATAAAAACCAGCGTGATGTCTAAGACACTTCGCAAGGTATTTATTGTCGGAATGTAATCGTTGAACTGCATTTTTTAGATTCCAAATTCCAAATTCCAGATTCCAAATTTTAAGAATTCACTTTTTTCCTCTTCCGCCTTCCAATTTGGAATCTGGAATCTTCCTAAACCGCTTTAACCGCGCTTTCGCTGAGACTCGACGTTTCCAAGAATATCATATCAACCTTCGGCTCGACTTTCTTGATGTCTTTTTCAATTTCGGAAATACACCTGACAATTTCCCCGTTAGATAAATTATCTTTGAGATTGATGTGCGCGTTGACCAAAATTTGTTTCGGCGCAAGGTGCATTGTCAAAAGTTCGACGACTTTGTTGACGCTTTGATGCGATTCTATCGCCTGCCGGATATTTTCGACATCTTTCGGTATTGCCGCTTCGCCTAAAAGAAGTCCACGCGAAAAACGTGCCAGCGAAAAAGCGACGATTGCCAAGACAACTCCGATGGAGACTGAAGCGATGCCGTCCCACAGTACACCTTCATACGGCGGAACTTTATATTGTCCCAAAAGAAGTCCGGCAGCCGCCAAAACAATTCCGAGTAGTGCCGCCGAATCTTCAAAAATCACGGTTTTCGCCGTCGGGTCTTTTGATTCTTCTAAATATTGACCGAAAGACAATCCTTCGTGGTGCGCTTCTTTGACTTCCTGATAAAGTGCCAGACCAATTGAACCGGCTTCCAAAACAAACGAAATTCCCAAAACCCAATATGCCAAAGCCAGATTTTCAATTGCGTGCGGATGCCTGATTTTTTCGATGCCTTCGTAAATGGCGTAAGTTGCACCGACTCCGAAAATAAAAATCGCGGCGATAAAAGACCAGAAAAATCGCTCTTTGCCGTAACCGAACGGATGTTTTTCCGATGCCGGGCGTTTATAAAAACGCAATCCGAGCAGCAAGAAAACCTGATTCGTCGTGTCCGCCAATGAATGCAGCGATTCCGCCATCATTCCCGAAGAACCCGTAAAAACGGCGGCAATAAACTTTAAAATCGTGATTAAACCATTTGCGAACAACGCACCGAGAACGGCTAACATTTTTTTCTTCCTTTAAATTATTTCTGTAAAGCAGGCATCCTGCCTGCTTTATCGGATGCCTCCGGCTTCCGATATAACTTGCGTGCGGGACGCACGCGATACTGCAATCGGGACGATTGCGTTACATCCTAAGATAATCATTAAATATATTTTTACATTCCGCAATTCATAGTTGTTTTCTGCGCTTAAATTTCTTGTTTTGCATAAAACCGACCAAATTTCCCTTCGCGTCAATCACTCCGAGCGCACCGATGCCGTTGACGCGCATCAGTTGACGCGCTTCGGATAAAAGCGTCGTCGCTTCGACAAAATAATCGGTTGTAATCGGGCGCATCACATCTAAAATTTTTGTCGCGTGCCAGTCTTTCCGCTCCAAGTTTTTCAAATCTTCCAAAGCCAGAATTCCGTAAAGCTGCCGATCTTTCGCCACCGGAAAAACAGTTTGGCGATGAAACGGCAAAATGTGGTCAACAAAAGACAAAATATCGGTTTCGGGAGCGACGGAAATCGGCAGCTTCATTGCAGCTTCGACAGTCAACCTTTCTAATTCATTCGTCTGACGAATTATTGATTTTGCCGCGTCATAAAGAAATAGTCCGATTAAAATCGTCCAAAATCCGGTAAAAAAATCAGCGTAAGCCAATGCAATGAAGATGCCGAAAACTATCATTACAATTCCGATGATTTGACCGATTCGTCCGGTTAAAATCGTCGCTTCGTTGACATCCGTGCCGCCGCGCCGCAAGTAAGCCCGCAAAACTCTGCCGCCGTCGAGCGGATAACCCGGAAAAAGATTGAAAACCGCCAACAGAAAATTTCCCACGGCAAGAACAAAAAACAGCGGCGTGAGAATGTTTGTTCCGAGAAAAGTGAAAAACGCCATCAGTCCGAGAAAAACGAGGGAAAGCAAAAAACTCGCCACAGGTCCGGCAATAGCGATATGAAATTCCGCGCGGGGCGTATCCGGTTCGCGTCTGAACCGCGCCAAACCGCCAAACGGATGAAGAACAATTTCGACAACTTCGACACCTTCCATTCGGGCGGCGAAAGCGTGGGCGAGTTCGTGCAGAAAAATTGACACAAAGAAAACGAGAGTAGTTATCAACCCGAAAAGAAAGCTCGTGAAAATGTTGCCGATCAAGGCATTTATACTGTTTGCCGTAACCCACGACATCAACGCCAGCACGAGAAACCATCGGTAATCAATTCGCACCGGAATACCCGAAATATGTGCGATGAGAAACTGCCGCTTGAAAAACTCGAATACCCGCATTGATAAATAGTAAAAAGTAAAAAGGCAAAAGTAAAAAGTAAAAAGAATTAAAAAAGGCAAAAGTCAGAAATCATCTTAACTTTTGCCTTTCTACTTTTACCTTTTTACTTTGCTAAACATTAAAAGGAATTTCCGCGTTTTGCAGGAAGTGTAATTCGTTGCGTGAAACCTTTTCAAGCAGTTCTGGCTCGTCGAACATGTTGAGCAGTCCGCGCACGGTTGCAAAGCGCGGTTGTTCGGAAACCGTAATCGGCAACTGCACGAAATTACGCATATATTGTTCGATTCCGTTAAGCAGCGAACCGCCGCCGGTTAAAATAATTCCGCGGTCGTAAATGTCGGCGGCAACTTCCGGTCTGAGTTCGGTCAAAGTGTCGGCGACGATTTGCGCGACGCGGCGCACGATGCCTTCGACAACCGGATAAATTTCACCAATCGTAACTTCAACCGCGCCCGGGCTTCCCGTTTGCAAATCGCGTCCGCGCACCATAGTTGATTTTTCAACATTTTCCGGCAGATATGTGGTGGCAAAATCGGTTTTAAGAAATTCCGTCGTTTCCTCGCCGACCTGCAATCCGCGATGTCGGCGCAGATGACTTGATAAAGCGATATTTATTTCGTTGCTCCCGATGCGTTCCGAATGCGAATGAACAACCGTGCCTTTAGCGATAATAGCAATATTCGTCGAGCCTGCGCCGATGTCAACAACTGCCGAAGCGCGTTTATCACGCGGAGTTACGCCCGCGCCGAACGCCGCCGCAAGTCCTTCTTCCATCATATAAACTCTGCCGATATGCGCTTCTTCCGCCGCATTGAGTAATGCGCGTTGCTCAACGTGCGTTACGTCGGAAATCATACTCATCACGGCTTGCAGGGAAACTTGCGAACCGCCGGTTTTCGCTTTTTTGACGAAGTGAGCGAGCATTTTTTTCGTGCGTTCAAAATCCGCCACGACACCGCCGCTGAGCGGTGCTAAAACAGTCGTGTCACGCCCTTCGCGTCCGCGCATATCGAAGGCTTCCTGACCATAAGCAACAATGTCGCCCGACAGTTCGTTAACAGCAATTACCGACGGTTCATCCAGCACAATATCGCGTCCTTTGACGGCAATAATCGTGCTTGACGTTCCCATATCAATCGCCATCGAATCGGTAACAAGTTTTCTTAGAGATGAAATTCCCATCATAAAGGTTAGTTTTCCCAATTCAAACATAATAAATTAAATTTCACTTATTGAATGAAAAGTAATTCAACCTAATAAAAACAACCAACTTTAGCTTAATTCCAGCTTACTTCAAAGAGTGAAACGGCTTGCAGACGGTTTTTTACCTTCAAAGGTTCTTGCGGAATTAACGGGAAGAGATTTCCGCTTGCCTGCGCCGTCGCTTCGCTTATCAAAATCTGTCCGCCTTTTGCATTCGATTCGAGCCGCGAAGCCAAATTAACCGTGTCGCCAATCGCCGTGTATTCAGAGCGTTGCTCCGAACCGATGTAGCCGATAACCGCTTCGCCCGTGTGAAGTCCGATGCCGACATCAATCCGGTTCAAACCTTCGGATTTTAACTCTTTGTTCAAAGCCGCCAGCCGCTTTTGCATCGTAATCGCTGTTTTGACAGCATTTCCGGCATCTTCGGGTGTGGCATTAGGTGCGCCGAAAATCGCCATTAAACCATCGCCAATGTATTTATCGAGCGTTCCGCCGTATGCAAAAATTATTTCGGACATTACGCTGAAATACCTGTTAAGAAGTCCGACGACCTTTTCCGGGTTCTCTTTTTCGGAAAATGCGGTAAATCCGCGAATGTCTGCAAAAAGAACCGTAACGGTCTGATTTACTCCGCCTAGTTTAAATGATTCAGGATTTTCAAGCAACTGTTTTACGACATACTCAGGCATAAATCGGCTGTAATTTGCCCGTGCCACTTCTTCTCTGGCAAGACGTTTGTGCGCTTTGACAGTTTCAACCGTAACCGCCGCTTGTGCCGCCACCGCACTGATTAGTTCCAGATCGTCCGAACTAAAGGATGAAAACGGGTCAAATCTGTCGGCATATAATACGCCGTGAACATTCGATTCGGTTATCAAAGGAGCGCAAATCGTTGATCGAACGCCCTGCGAAACGATTGATTCGACACCGCTGAACTGCTCGTCGGTTTTTGCGTCCTGCGACAATAGTGCGACTTTTTCACGCATCACTTTTTGCGTTATCGTCCGGCTGATTGACAATTTCCCGGTTAAATCCTCTAATTTTTCATCACGTCCTCTAACGGCAATCGGATATAAACTGTAATTCAAAATTTTGCCGTCAGCTGCTTCATCGGCGAGCAGCGCGACGACTCTTTCGGCAGGCGTTCCGCGAAAAATCAAATCCGTCGCCTTAACAAATATTTCTTTCAAGTCAAAAACCGTGCCAATTGTTTTAGTCATTTCATAGAGCAAATCCAATGCCTTCGCTTTGCGGCGCAGTTCTTTTATTTCTTCCGGCGTTGCATAACCCGTTTCGATGGAGAGATTTGAACGTCTGCCGATAATTTCGTTGGCGGAAATAAGCATCTGCGTTTGTCCGAGTGGCTTATCGTCATATTTTACTCCCGTCGGAACTTCCGTCGTGTCCGGCGATTGAGCCGGAATTTTGTTTTTGCTCTGTAAAATTTCAGACTGTTTTACCGGAACAATCTTCTTGAACTCCAGTTTTGTTTCGCCGATTGTAATCAAATCGCCCTGTTCGAGTATTTTTTCAAGTTGCGGAGTTTCATTAACAAAAACGCGGTTGACGCTGCGATTGATTTTCCCGTCAACGTAAAAACCATCAATGAGTTTAAAGTTTGCACCTTCGGCGACAATATGTGCGTGCCGACGCGAAACGCGGCGATCATTGAGAATAATATCGTTATCTTTCGCTCTTCCGATGTTGTAAACCACATCGGGAAGCAAATTAACTTCCCAATTTCTTCCGCTTGCATCTATAATTTTAAGAATTGCGCTCACTGCTTTTTATTGTAAATCGTTTGTTCGTAAATCGTAAATCGTAAATCGTAAATCGAATTGACTGCTGAGATTTCTGACGGAAAATCAAAAATCTTTTCCTGAACGATTTACGATTTACGATTTACGATTTACGATTAGCTTATGATTTACTTCGATAATAATGCCACAACGCCAATCGCTTCGGAAGTTTTCGCTGCGATGAAACCTTATTTAACGGAATTTTACGGCAATCCGTCATCGGCTTATAATTTCGGACGCGAAATGCGGAAAGCTATTGAAGATTCACGCCGCCAAGTTGCCGATTTGGTTGGCGCAGCCGATGAAAGCGAAATAGTTTTTACTTCGGGCGGAACGGAAAGCGACAATTGGGCGATTCTCGGAACGCTCGAAGCATATCCGAATAAAAAACATATAATAACAACGCGCGTCGAACACGAAGCGGTTCGCAAAGTTTGCGAAAAGCTGGAAAAACAAGGCTTTGAAATCACATGGCTCGAAGTTTCCGAAGAAGGTCTTTTAGATTTAGACGAATTAAAAAATTCTCTGCGCGAAGATACGGCAATCGTTTCCGTGATGCTCGCCAATAATGAAACCGGAATTTTGTTTCCCGTACGCGAAATTGCCGAAATCGTTAAAGAAAGTTCCGACGCGATTTTTCACGTTGACGGCGTGAATGCCGTCGGCAAAGTTCCGGTTGATGTTCAAAGCACAAAGATTGATTTGTTCAGCATTTCCGGGCATAAATTCCACGCGCCAAAAGGCATCGGCGCACTTTATATCAAAAACGGCGTGAATCTTCCACCGTTTTCAATCGGCGGCGGACAGGAAAACGGCAGACGCGCAGGAACTGAAGCTGTTCATCAAATTGTCGGAATCGACGCGGCGGCGGAATTTGTCAAAGATTTTTCAAAAATGGAGAAAATTTCGCTTTTGAGAAACAAGTTGGAAAACGAAATTTTGGATAAAATTCCAAATTCTCGTTTGAACGGCACAAACGAGTTGCAGTTTCGTCTTCCGAATACTTCAAATATTTCCTTTCCGAATTTGAATGGTGAAGCGATCCTTGCAAAGTTGAATGATTTGGATGTTTGTGTTTCGACGGGTTCGGCTTGCAACGCCGAAACTCACACTGCTTCGCCAGTAATGCAGGCGATGAATATTCCGTATTCGCAGGCGATGGGCGCGATTCGATTTTCGCTCGGCAGATTTAACACCGAAGCGGAAGTTGATTTTGTTTTGAAGATTTTGCCAATAATAATTGATGAATTAAAAGAAATTTCTCTATAATTCAAAAATTTACTTGAATTATTTTGCGTGAGTTTGTTAAACTATGTTTGTCTTGGCATTCGCCTTGATTTACGCCATAAAAATAAATTCTAAATTGAAGGTCGGCTGTTTTTCTATCAACAGCTTTAAAAAACACAAAAAAATTATGCAAAAACAAAAGTATTATCGTATCGCAGCTCTTTTGGCAGTATTTGTAAGTTTTCAATTCGCGTCAGTTTATTCCGTCAAAGCGCAAACGTCCAAAACCGCGCCGGAAATGAGCGTCGCCGGAATCGAACTCGGCAACCGCGAAAGTGCAAAAGCGTTTCTAAAGTCCGGCTATCAACCGCGTGTCGGAAAAGACGGTCGCCCGACATATTTCTTTTACAATAAATGGGGTTCGCAGGTTATGAAATTAACCGCCGCTTCGTTTGAAGATCCGTATTTTTTAACGGAAATCGAAGTTTTCTCAGTCGGTGAAAAGTATCAGGAAAGACATTTTCAGGCGGAAGAAGTCAAATATTTTGAAACCGAAAACAACATTTTTATCGGCTTTAAACAGTCAACGATGTATTTTATCGCCGGTGTTAAAAATAAAGGCAGCAACAATGAAATTACGCCGAAAGCTATGGTTGAAATGAAAGGTGAACCGAGCAAACGCGCGGAAACGGAAAAAAACAGGGAAGTTTTAAGTTACAACATCGCCGACGTTAAAATTACGGGCGCAAAAACCGAAGCGGATTATCAAGCTGATTATGAATTTTACAAGAATAAGCTGAAAAGATTTTCAATCAAATTGGTTTTGGATGAAAAAATGACGGCGAAAAATAAGTAACGCAGTCGTCCCGACTGCTGTCCGGCGGGCATCTTGCCTGCCGGACTCATGAGTGCGGGACGCGCTTACGACAGCCGTCGTCCCGACTGCGTCACACGCTAATTCCGGTTGCTCACGCACGCGAGTTTGTTTAATTATAATCAAGCACGAGTGCGTGAGATTTTTTTTTGATAGAATGATGATTTGAAATTTTTGAAATATATTTTATGGACATTAGTTACAATTGGCTGAAAGATTTGGTAGAAACAAATTTATCGCCGCCGGACTTGGCGGTTGAACTAACAAAAGTCGGTTTGGCAGTCGAAGTCATTCACGAAAAAGACGGCGATTTTGTGTTTGATATAGATTTGTCTTCCAATCGTTCTGATTGCCTTTCGCATCTCGGCACGGCGCGGGAAATCGCAACGATTACCGATTCCAAATTCCAGATTCCAAATTCCAAATTAGGAGAAAATCCAGAATCTAGAATTTGGAATCTGGAATTAGTCAAAATCGAAGATGCCGATTTGTGTCAACGCTTCACGGCGAGAATTATTAAAAATGTAAAAGTCGCGCCTTCGCCGGATTGGTTGAAAAAGCGTCTGGAAGCTGTCGGCGAGCGTTCGATCAACAATATCGCCGACATTACAAATTATGTAATGCTCGAACTCGGTCAGCCGATGCACGCTTTTGATTTGAAAAAGTTAGCGGAAAATCGAATCGTCGTCAGACGTGCGCGAAACGGCGAAACTATTACGACTTTGGATGAAATCGAGCGCAAGTTGGATGAAACGATGCTGGCGATTTGCGATGCGGAAAAACCCGTCGCAGTCGCGGGCGTAATGGGCGGGTTAGACTCGTCAATTTCTGATGAAACAACCGACGTTTTGATCGAAGTCGCATATTTCAAACGAGAAAATATTCGTCAAACTTCGCGCAAGTTAAATCTTTCAACCGAAGCGAGTTATCGTTTTGAACGCGGCGTTGACATCGAAAATCTGATTCGCGCATCAAACCGCGCAACGGAATTGATTTGTGAATTAACAGGCGGCGAAGCAGGGGAATTTGCCGACGTTTATCCGACAAAATTTACACCAAACGAAATCGAATCAAAAGACATTCAATTTGCAGTAAAACGATTAACGGGTTTAGAAGTCGAAAACGAAGAAATACTGAGAATTTTGTCGGCTTTAGGCTTTGAATTCCGAATCACGAATCACGAATCACGACTTTTCACCGTTCCGAGTTGGCGGCACGACGTGGCGATTGAAGAAGATTTGGTTGAAGAAGTTGCGCGGATTTACGGTTACGACAAAATTGCCGAAGAATTGCCGCCTGCGTCGAGCGCGGGCGAATATCAGTCGAACGAAATGCGTAAACTAAATTTGCGGCAGACTCTCGCCAATGCGGGTTTTGACGAAGCGATAAGTTACAGTTTTATTGATACGAAAAACGACGAAAAATTCGATTTGATTCCGAATTTTGCCGATGAGAATTTGGACGAAAAATTTATTTCGCTGAAAGATTCAATCATCGAAGGTTCGACTCGAATGCGTCCGAGTTTGCTGTCGGGTTTGCTCGACGCGGTTCGCGCCAATTTCAATCATCAAAGGCGCGACGTAAAATTATTTGAACTCGGCAAAGTTTTTTCCGCATCGTCAAAGGAAAACGATCTGCCGAATGAGCGTGAACTTTTCGCGTTGGTTTTGACAGGCAATGAAACTTTGCAAAATAAAGCGATGCCGCTTCGTGAATATAATTTTTTTGATGCGAAAGGCGCACTCGAAATTGCGGCGAATACTTTAAATGTTCCCGCGCTCGAATTCAACGTGGCAAACGCCAAACACTTGCAAAAAGGTCAGTCGGCTGAAGTGTTACTAAACGGCAAAAAAGTCGGCACAATCGGACGTTTAAGTGACGAAATCGCCCAAAATTATAAATTTAAACAGCCGGTTTTTGTCGCCGAAGTTGATTTGGAAAATATTTTGCAGGCAAAAGAACTCGACATTTTATACAAGCCTTTGCCGATTTTTCCGTCAATTGTGCGCGACGTTTCGCTGCTCGCAAAACGAAATGTCAGTTTCGCCGATGTTAAAAAGACAATCGAAGCGGAAAGTTTTGAGTTACTCAGAAAAGTTGAATTTGTTGACGTTTACGAAGGCAAAGGAATGGAGGACGATAAGCGTTCGATGACGATTCGCCTTGCATACAGAAGCGATGAACGAACTTTGCTTGAAGAAGAAATCGAGAAAATTCACGCACGGATTTTGCAGAATCTCGAACAAAAACTCGGCGCAAAACAAAGATTTTAATAAAAAGTTAAGAAATTGCTTGAAGTTTTCCGCAAAAATAAACATAATCAAGGGCGAAGTTACACAAAAAAATCAAGCGGAGAAAAAAAATGGGCGGACTATCTGGAATGGAAAAATTCTCGCATCTGGAAGACAAAATTTATTTGACAATCGAATTTGCGAAAAAGATGCGCGAAGAAAAAGACAAAATCGAACGCGAAATGAGTTCGCTGCGGCACGAAGTCAGCAGTCTTTTGGAAGAAAAAACTCGTCTTGAAGAAAAAGTCGAAGATTTGCTTTCGGAACGCGACGCGATGCAGCTAAAAGTTGAAGGAATGCTTGACGCAATGACGACCATTTTACCCGAAGTCGCGGAAGTCGTGCGGAGATAACAGAAATATATGATTGGAAGTAAGGAAAAAGCGGAGGCGGCGCAGTCCATCCGCGTCGAAATTTACAATCAAACTTACAACATTCGTTCGGACGGCGACAACGAATATATCATGCGTCTGGCGGAATATGTTGACGGCAAAATGCGCGAAATCTCCAGCGGAACGCTGACCGTTGATTCGCTCAAAGTGGCAATTTTAGCCGCGCTTCACATCGCCGACGAATATCATCAGTTAAAAAATCATCAGGAACAAAACGACGCGCAGCTTGCCTCGCGCAGCGCGGAATGCACGGAAATGCTCGACCGCGTTCTAAAACATAAAGAATCTGTGCCGTAGGAAGTAGAAACCGAACAGTAAAGCCGTAGTTCGTAATTCGTAATTCGATTTCTCTGTGCTATAATCATTTCAAGGCGAAAGAGTTCTTCTGCAAAGTTAGTTACCGAACGCCATAATAATTGAGCCAACACTTGAATATACGGGAAACCGATGCCGTGTTCGGTGCAATCTTTCAAAGTTAAAGACTTGCCATAGAATTCGGCTTTGCTTCTTCGGAAGCAGCAGGTTACCCACCTGTAACATACAGGTTCAATTCAATCGTTCGGGACGGCTTTTGCGGTTTTCTG
Organism: Pyrinomonadales bacterium; assembly: GCA_038200505.1. Taxonomy (GTDB): domain Bacteria; phylum Acidobacteriota; class Blastocatellia; order Pyrinomonadales; family Pyrinomonadaceae. Next base: position 52,923 of record JBBPXX010000045.1, read on the forward strand.
TCGCCTTTTTATTTTTTATAATCCAATGCGGACTGTCGCTCCTAAACATCGTTTTTATCTTCTCATTTCTCTTTTCAGTGTTCTTTTTTTATCAATTTTATTTTTTATATTTGCTTATCGAACTCCGCAAACCGTTGATTTGCGCGGGTTTGCGCCGAATGATGCGCTTGCCTTTTTTGAAATTGACGATTTATCAAAAACATTCGACGCTTTGACCGAAAACAAAACTTTTCAGGAACTTGCCAAAAGTAGAAAGGATTTTTCCGCGCTGAAAAATGTTCAGATTGCAGTAGTTGTTACAGGATTTGAAACGTCGGAAAAACAAATTACAGATGAAGATTCCATTTTGAATTTTCAGCCGCATTTTGTCGCCGTCGCCGAAACTCACGCTTGGGAATTTCAAGCGCGAAGCCTTGTTGAAAATCAAATAAATAGTTTTGTCGAAGAATATTACGGCGGCGATGCAAAACTCGAAACAAGCGACAAAAACGGCGGAAAAAACTATGTTTGGACGGCAAATGACGGGCGTAAAGCATTTGCCTTTGTCGAAAAAAGCATCATTTATTTCGGCAATGCCGAAACGGCGATAGAAAAATGTCTGGCGGCAAAACGCGGTGAAACCGAAACTTTATTGAAAAATGAAAATCTGCAACGTGCTTTGTCATCAAAATCGGAAAATAATCTCGCCTTCGGCTACATTTCGCCGGAAGGCACAGCACAAATTGCTAATTTAACGGGCGTTTCAACGGCGATTGAAACAACTGAAAATGAAGAAGAAAGAAGTTTTATCGCCCGCGTTCTGCCGCAAATTTTGCGAAATACGACGAAGGAAATCGTTTGGACGGCGCAAAAAAACGAACGGGGAATTGAAGATAAAATTCTCGTTTCCTTGAAAGATGAAGTTTCTTCCGTACTCAACGAAACTTTGAACGCGCCCGCTGAAATCGAAACAAATACGCGGGAATTTCTGCCTTATGATATTTTTTCCGCAACTCTTTACAAACTGAAAAATCCGCAGATTGCGTGGCGCAGTTTGCTGCTCGTTACGGCAAAAAATACCGATGCCGTCAGCGGCAAATTAATAATCGAATTTTCCGGCAATCTGCTCGAACCTTACGGAATTTCCGATGCCGAAACTTTTTTAAGCGCAATCGGTTCGGACATTTTAACCGCGCAATTTGACGCTTCGGGCGAAAAATCGGTTTCAATCGTTACGGTTAAAAATTTAGAGAGTGTCAAAAAATCAATCGCCGAAATAAATTTTAAAACTCCACCGGAAAATTGGGAAAATGCGGAAACTTGGCAATCGGAAGATAAACTTTTGACAGCGGCTTTTGTCGAAAACAAACTCATTTTGGGCGACACGGAAAGTGTTTTGAGGTGTCTGCAAACAAAGCAAAACGGACAATATTTTAAAGGCTTTCCCGCAAGTTCGGCGGTTTCCGTAACATATACAAAAGATTTAGATTCGGTTGAAAAAATCATTGCAGTTTTAGGCGAAGTGCCGGAAGACAAAAAAGTTTCATCTTTTTATACAACCGAAACTCGTTTCACCGAAAAAGGCATCGAGCGTAAAACAATTTCCGATTTCGGTTTGTTGGGAACGATTTTGGAAAATTAGTAAAACACATCGTTGTTCATATTGCAGTTTTTTTGTGAAATGCTGTAATCTTATGTATTTGCCATATATTTGATGAGTTAATAAATAGTTGCAAAATTTAGTAAAACTTTCGGGACGAAAATAATTTTTACAAGGTTGGTAACGAGCGAATTGCGAAATTCTATAAAGTTTATATTACTATTTTTATTTGCCCTTTTGATTCTCTGGTTTTTCGGGCGAAATCTCGATTGGCAGGAAGTTAGTCAAAGTTTGCGAAAGGCAAATCCGTTTTATCTGGTTTTGGCGACTTTGATTATTTGTTTCGGTTATGTTTTGCGGGCAATTCGATGGCAGGTTTTGCTTGCACCGATTACGAAAACTTCGATAAAAGAACTTTTCGCCGCAACGACAATCGGGTTTTCGGCAATTTTGATTGTCGGACGCGCCGGAGAAATCACGCGCCCGATGTGGCTTTCAATGCGCGACAACCGTGTTCGTCCGTCAACTGCGCTGATTACGCTCGGTTTGGAACGTATTTTCGATCTCGCTTCACTCGTTTGTTTTTTTTCGGTTAATTTAATTTTTATTAGTGCGCCGGCTGGACGCGAAACCGAATTCGGATATGTAAAACTGGTCGGCAATCTGATGCTCGTCGGCGTGTTTGTCGGCTTTCTCGCGCTGTATATCTATCAGAAAAACTCGGCGCGGTTTATGGCGTGGTTTGAAGGTTACGCCAATAGAATTTTTATTCCGAAGAAAATTCAGCGAATATTTCTCAGTCTTTTTAATCAACTGGCAATCTCGCTCGGAGTTCTCAAAGATTGGCGCGAAATCGCATTGGTCGTTTTTTGGACGATTATGCTCTGGTTTTCAATCGCCATTCCGACGTGGCTGGTTTTGCTGGCGTTTAATCTGCCGCTGAGTTTTATTGATTCGTTGTTTGTAATGGGCTTGGCGGCACTCGGTTCGGTTGTTCCGACTCCGGGCGGCGCGGCGGGCGCGTTTCACGCGGCGACGGCGAACAGTTTGATATTTTTGAATGTTGACAAAGATCAGGCGTGGGCGGCTTCGATTGCGATGCACCTTGTTTATTTCACGCCTGCCGTATTTTTCGGAATTTATTATTTTCTGCACGGCGACATCAGCGTCGCGCGTTTCAAAAGTTTGCTTTCATCCGAACACGCAGTTGAAGAAGTCGAACATGAAGTCGAGGATGCGTCCAAAATTCAAAATCCAAAGCCCAAAGTTGAAGCGCAAACTTCAAGTTGACTTCGGACTTTAAACATTGAGCATTGGACTAAATTATTATGAATTGCCCATTTTGCGGACATTTAGAAGATAAGGTCGTGGATTCGAGAGAAGCCAAAGACGGAAATTCGATTCGGCGGCGGCGCGAATGTCTGGAATGCACCAGACGTTTTACGTCCTACGAACGAATTGACGAAATTCCGTATATGGTCGTCAAAAAAGACGGCAAGCGCGAACCGTTTGACCGCAATAAGATTCTTGCCGGATTGCTTCGCGCCTGTGAAAAACGTCCGATTTCCGCGCCGCAGCTTGAATCAATTGTTGATTCGGTTGAAAAATCCGTGCAGGATTCGCCCGACCGCGAAAGTCCGACCAGCGATCTCGGCAAAGTTATTATGAAACGTCTGAAAGAACTCGACAAAGTTGCTTATGTCCGCTTCGCATCGGTTTACTTGGAGTTTGAAGATGTCTCCGAATTTATGAACGAACTCAAGTATTTAGTGCGCTCGCGTGAAAAAATCCCGAAAAGAAAACCGAAACGCGTTAAGAAATGATTGCGCTTTTTGCTATTATCAATTTATTATGCTGAAAATTAATCGCTCGTTTTTATTTGTCGCTTTTATTTTTTTATCCGTTTTGACCGTTTCCGCGCAAAATAAATTTGAAGGCTACAACCTTTTTCTCGATGTGCCTGATAATCAGAAAGGTCAAACCTGCGCTCTGCGTTATTCTGCTCCGACAACCGACATTACAATTACGGATTTAGACCGTTCAACGCCGATGAAAATTTCCAACTGCGGCGATGAAACTACCCGTTTTACACAGGTTAATTCGACAACCGCCGTCGTTCGCGCCAGCACGAAAAAATATAAATGGTGTTTCAGCGGCGAGGATAAAATATACAGAATCAGTTTCAAAGATGAGAATTCACCCGGACAAATTACTTACAATTGGATTGCCACGCCCGAAACGCCCGGAATTTACAATCTCAAAGATTTCGGCGGAATCGGCGACGGCAATACCGATAATACAATCGCATTTAAAAGCGCGATGGCTTTTGTCGCTTCGCGCGGCGGCGGCACTCTGCAAATTCCCGAAGGCGATTTTTCCGTTAATTCGACAATTGCGCTGCCCGCCGGAATTATCATAAAAGGCATCAGCGGCGTAACGACGCTTGCGCCGGTCAATAATGTCGTCAACAAAAATCCGAGCCGGATTCGTCTGAGCGGTTCAAACCGCGCACTTTTCCGCATCGGCGAATGCGTCGAAAATGTCGTCATCAAGGATTTAGAGCTTTACGGCGCGACGAACGACAATACGTCCGGCATCGAAGCGGTCGGTGCGTTTATGTCGTCGCAGAATTTTTATTTCGAGCATGTTGTTTTTCAAAATTTCAATCGCGGATTTTACGCGCACGGCTTGCCGATTACAA
>JBBPXX010000046.1:0-11315 GCA_038200505.1 Pyrinomonadales bacterium
ACATACAAATCGCCCGTGCGACACCAATCGTGCCGAGCGGTTCGTAAGAAAAATTCAAAAGCAAAACTCTACCTGTTATCAATGGAATCACCTCCTGTAAATTATTGATATTTTTGATGTATTCAAATCAAAATCAGATGCTGCTCGCAATATCTTGTGTAAGTTTTAATAACTGACACTATATTAAACGATTTGCACTCGATTTGTATATGAAATTTTTGTAAATTCGATTTTTTCAGCCGAATTTAGTGAAAAAGTTTGTATGAAAATTTAGTCGAATCCTCTTGTTTTATGCTAAAATTTTTGTCTATGGAAACAATGACTTTAACAATTCACGTTCCAAAAAACATCGGCGCGGTTTTAGAAGAAAAGGCTAAAAACCAAGGCAAAGATGTTTCCTCATACGTCGAAAATTTAATCGAAAAAGACATTGACCAAAGAAAAACGCTTGATGAAATACTCGCGCCAATCAGAAAAAACTTTGCCGACAGCGGAATGAGCGAAGAAGATTTGGACGCGCTCATCGAAAGCGAAAGGCAAGCGATGTGGGAAGAAAAAAATGCCCTTTGAAATTGTTCTTGCGGTTTTTGACACCAACATTTTTCTTCAATCCTTGCTCAATCCGAACAGCATCGCTGCCAAATGTCTTGAAACAGTCCGAAACGGTAAAGTAAAAATCTTCGTTTCAAAAGAAACGCTCGCCGAAATCCGGGATGTTGTTTTAAGACCTAATATTCTCGCCCGCTTGCCCGATGCCGATGCCGCGCAAATCGAAGCCTTTATCGAAGACGTTTCAAATATTTCGACTATAATTCGTTCCGTCCCGAAGATTTTTAATTTTCAACGCGATCCGAAAGATGAAATTATCGTCAATCTCGCGGTTGAAGCAAAAGCCGAATATATCGTTAGCCGCGATAAAGATTTACTCGATTTGATGACGGGTTTTAATGACGATTGCAAAGAATTTCGGCAAAGATTCAGATTTTTGAAAGTTGTCGAACCGCTTGAATTTTTGCGAATCGTCGAAGCAAAATAATCGTCCTTAAAACAACAATTGAGATTTAAGAGCGAATTTTTTGCATCAAATCCGCTCCTTCCGGCAACGGCACGGCTCACGAGACTAGCCAAGAACCGGACTGGTCTAATTTGTTTCCGTCCGCGAGAAATTATTATTATTAAAGTTATTTGAATTTTATTTTTCAGGCAAAAAATTCTTCGGCTGAAATAATTCTTAAATCTTTCATTTCACGTTTGATTATCTGAAAATCGTCAACGTCGTCAGTTACGAGAAAAGCGTCTTTTTGTTTAACAACAAGTCTAGCAATTAGAGCATCTGTGCGAAGCGTAACGAGTTTGGTTTGCGGAGCGACTTTATTAATATACAATCGGCGGATTGCTTTAGCGGTTTCCCAAATGTCGTTTTCGGTTGGCGATAGAATTTGATTGGATTTTTTTAATTTTTCCCGCCAAACTGAATAAAGTTTTAATTCGTCCAAACTTATCGAAGTAGCGATAAGTTCAAAAAAGACAAACGAAACGAAATAATTCACTTTAAAGTATTTCTCGACTTCATTACGATGTTTAATGACCGTGCTAGTGTCGAAAATCGGGTGGATAACCATATTTTTTGATTCTTTCGTCTAAAGCCTTCATCGCTGCGCGGGTTGCTTCCAACAACGCTTTTTCTTGTTTGTTCAAACGCTTCGGCGGCGGAAACATTTCCAAAAGTTCTTTGCCCGTCGGGATTTTTTCTTCAGCCTTGCTTCCATTTTTCTTAGACATAATTTTTACTCCATTTTGAATTTAGCATAATCAGTAATTTATTTCGAGAATAATTCGGCAATCTCCGAAAGTCAGTAATGAGGCGGCAATGCTCATCTATCAGAACGAAGAGTTAGAGCGGAAAACCGGAAATTCAAAAATTATTTTGTGGATAAATGTTGAATTAAAAACAGTAACCATTAAACGGTGAGAACAGACGTAAAAAATTGTTGACATCTGCTAAATTTAAGTTTAAATTGTAGGACAATTCTAAAAAACTCGCTAACTTAGCTCAACCGGAGCTAAGTTATACAAACAAACAAGACTCCCAAAAAGCCTTGTTAAAATTGAAAACGGATTAGAAAGCAACCTGCTTGTGAGCAGTCGCGTTTTCTGAATTACACTTGAAATTTAAGGAGGTAATTATGTTAAATAAAACTATATCTTTATTATTGTTGATTAGTTTTCTGGCAACGACTAATTTATTGGTTTTGGCACAATCTCAATCAGTTGAATTAAAAAATTCCCAGCAATCGCAAACGCTTTCTAAAAGAGAATTATTAAATTCTACAGAAAGAGCTAACGAACTGCTTGAGAAAGATTCGTTTGCTAAAGTCAAAAAAGACAGCATCACGGAAAAAGCAATGCAGGATGCCGACAAAGCGCAGCAAAAGAAAAAGTTTGTTGGAATAAATACAACAACCGCAATCGTCATCGGCGCGGCAATAGCGGCAGCGATTATTATTGTTCTCGCAACAAAAAATAAAAAGGAGAAAGAATTCACTCCGATATGTGATTTTCCACCATATTGTAACTTTTGAACTTAACAATCTAAGGACAAATGTAAATTTAAGAAAAACGCCAAGCGTGTTCAGTATTCCATTAATCGAACACGCTTTTCTTACTTTGCTCTAACCTTTCACGCAAACGACTTGTTTCAATTCTGCGACGATTTCTACAAGGTCTGACTGGTTACGCATAACTTCGTCAATGTTCTTGTAGGCGGCGGGAATTTCGTCAATTACGCCTTTGTCTTTGCGGCATTCGACACCGGCGGTTTGGCGTTCGAGGTCTTCGCGCGAAAAGCGTTTTTTCGCCGCCGTGCGCGACATCTTGCGACCCGCGCCGTGCGAACAGGAATTAAAACTTTCCGCGTTTCCCAAGCCTTTGATGATAAACGATTTCGCGCCCATCGAACCGGGAATAATTCCGAACATTCCGACATCGGCGCGAATCGCGCCTTTGCGCGTTACATAGACTTCTTCGCCGAAATGAACTTCCGGCGAAACGTAATTGTGATGGCAATTTACCGCGATTTCCGGCGTGAAATCTTCGCCTTTATTGAACATTCGGTTAAATTGATAAACAAGCCGCTTCATCATCACTTCGCGGTTTTTCATCGCGTAGCTTTGCGCCCATTCCAAATCGTGCCAGTAATTCTTAAATTCATCAGTTCCCTGAATAAAATAGGCGAGATTCGGATCGGGCAATTCCGACAATTTATGCAGACTTTTCGCCGTTTCGATATGGCGCGTCGCAATTTCGTTCCCGATATTGCGCGAACCCGAATGCAGCATTAGCCAAACATTGTCGTCGGTGTCGAGACAAACTTCGACAAAATGATTCCCGCCACCGAGCGTTCCGAGCTGTTTCATCGCCTTCGCTTTGCGGTGTTGCACGCCTTTGTGCAAATTGCCGAATTCGCTCCAAGCGTTCCACTCATTCGATTCGTCAACCGCGTCTTTGTGTTCGCTGAAACCGACGGGAATCGTGCGCTCGATTTGATGACGCAAATCCTTCAATTTTCCGTCAAGAATTCCACTCTTAAATGGCGTTTTAACTGCCATCATTCCGCAATTGTGAACAAAAACTCCGGCTTCCAAAGCAAAATTGTAATATTCGGGAACGGTCAAACAATAAACGTCTTCACGTTCAGCGATAGATTCGACGGACATAACTTTGTGGTTGTGCGCCGTCAAATAATTTTGCTTGATTTCGATAAAACCATTTTCGTCTTTTTCATGATAAAACGGCATCAGCGATTCATTCGATTTCAAATCTTTCGCTTCCGTAAAACTTCCGTCCCGAAGCATAAACTTGTGGTCGGGTGTGCAGCGAATTTCCGCGCCGTTATCCAAAATAACTTTTACCAATTCGGCATTCGTGCGAGTTTGTTTCGCGGTTGCTTTCGCTGCGACAACTTTTTCGCTTTCGGCACAGGCATAAACGACAATTTCCTTATCGTTTTCCGCCAATTCACGAAGCGAATAAGATTTTCCGCCAAGCGTCGGCACAAGCGTATCGCCCGTAAAACATCCAATGTCCACGCCGACCGTCGCCGGAATCACCGCGTCTTTTGTTGCAATGACCGAACCGACCATCGAGCCGATTCCCAAGTGAGCGTCCGGCATCAGCGCGACGTGCTTGTAAAGACACGGCAGACGCGAAACATTTCTGAGCATATTATGTTCGTCGGTTGAAAGCGCGTGATTGACCCACGCCAGAATGTCGGCTTGTGCGCCGCTGATATTTAGTTTGTTATATGGCATATTTCCTCCTGGATTAGTTCAAGGTTAATTATACAACTTTGAACCTTGAACCTTGAACCTAATATTTGGCGACAAGTTTTGCCGGGATTTCCGCTCCGCAAAAATCAAACGGAGCGGTTGAGATTTGAACTCAATTCACCTCGAAAGGTTTTTACCGTGTAATCCCGGCGGCATTCGCCAAATATTTGGTTGTTAAAAGTTTGATTAAAACAACCCGTCGCCGCATATTGCGCCAGAGTCGCTTTCGGCGAAAGTTTGTAAGCCGTTCCGCCCGCTTCGTTGATTGTGTCGGTTGGCGGCGTGAATAAACCGCGAACCGTTTGAAATAAATTTATTATTCGCCATTCATTTCCACTTTTATAAATTTGGCTGACAGGACGGGATTTGAACCCGTAGCTTTCGCTTTAACAGAGCGACACTCTACCGATTGAGTTACCTGCCAATAATCTAAATTGGTTGGCAAACGCGGCGAAAAATTTGCATCATCGGACAAAAGACAAGTGTGTTCGTTGCGAACAAAAGGAATGAATTTTTCAGCATTCTTTCGCCCTCGCAAATCGCTCGTCCGCGTTTGTTTTCGGTAAGATTGTTAGATTTTGTGAAATCGGGGCAACAGGAGTTGAACCTGTAATCTTGCGGTAATCTGCCGCTAATATCGGGTATAAGCCGACTGTTTTACCATTAAACTATGCCCCGCAAATTAATTGGTCGGAACAAAAGGATTTGAACCTTTACTCTTTCGGTTATCAACCGAATGCTTTGCCAAATTAAGCTACGTTCCGTGATTTGGGAGTTTATTGCAGAAGCCCGCACGAAGTAAGGGCGCAGTCGGTAATTAACAAATCCCTTACTTCGTGCGGGCTTCTGCAATTGAACAATTTGGAGGCGAAGACGAGATTTGAACTCGCATCGTTCTGTTAACAAGACAGACACTCTTTGTTCCGTTGAGCTACTTCGCCGTAAATAAATTTGGTTGCGGTGAAAGGATTTGAGCCTTTAATCTTCGCTTTATGAGAGCGACGCTTTATCCAATTAAGCTACACCGCCTCTTGAAAGGGTGAAGGCGAAAAAATAAAGGATAGAATTCAGTCCTTTCGCCTTTATCCTTCATCCTTTACCCTTTCGAACTGATAGTTGGAGTTGGTATCGCGCCAACCTTTCGACCTTTTCAGAGTCGCACTAATCTATCTCAGTTATCTAACCTGACATTATTCGCCGCGCCTTACCGCTCGACATTGATTTCGAGATGTAACGGGAATAAAGTAATTGATATGAAAGGGAAAACAGTAAAAAAAATCGCCAGAATCTTTTTGGGCGGAACTTTAGTTTTTGCCGGAGTCAGCCATCTGACATTTGCCAGAAAAGCATTTCGGGCGCAAGTGCCTGATTGGGTGCCTTTGGATGTTGACGACACGGTAGTTTTGTCCGGCATCGCCGAAATCACTCTCGGCGGCGCGTTGGCGTTGACCGACGAAGCACATCAGGAAACAATCGGAAAAATCGCCGCCGCCTTTTTCGCCGCTGTTTTTCCCGGCAACATTTCGCAATATGTAAATCAGCGCAGCGCGTTCGGTCTGGACACCGACGGGAAAAGATTTGCCAGATTATTGTTTCAGCCGCTGCTTGTTCTCTGGGCTTTGAAAAGCACTGATAATAAATAATCTTCAACAAAAATTTGGCGGGACTGACGGGACTCGAACCCGCACCTTTTTGATAGACAATCAAACGCACAGCCTTTGTGCTTCAATCCCTTGTTTAATTCCAGATTCCAGATTTCAAATTCCAAATTAAATCTGGAATCTGGAATTTGAAATCTGGAATTAAATGTTGGAGTGAGCGACGGGATTTGAACCCGCAACATCCGGTTTGGAAGACCGGCACTCAGCCATTTGAGTTTCGCTCACAAAATCAATGAAAATTTGGTGCATCGGGAAGGATTCGAACCTTCTTCACAGCGGAATCCGCGACAGTTTTACAGACCGCCTGCCTATGCCAATAGACGACCGATGCAAAAAGTCAGAACCATTTGCGGTTAGCGAACGGTTAAACTTTCTAAATAAAAAATTCTGTGTAAAAATAAAAAAGGCAGAGATTTCTGGCAGAGTTCGGACGCATTTATGCCCCGAACAAGTCAATAAGATTTTCTTCTTTGGAACTCGCCAAAGTTTTTATCGAAGAAGAATATCTTTCCAAACTCTCTGCCTTTTTTCGTTTTTGTTCAGATAATTCTGCCTTTCGCCGCATCTTCGCGCACGAAACAGCAAAACTTCCAAACTTTTTTCGGTTATTCAATTGTCAAACATCGTAAAAAACGAAAAGGAGCGGTAACTTTCAAGTTTCTCTTTTCGAGAACTTTCGCGTTACCGCTCCTAAAACAATTTTGGATTTTAAATAAAAATCCGTTAAATTTTTACGTTTCGGGAGCGGAAACTGCCGCTCCCGCTTTTCTAAATCTTTCTATTCGTGCGGTCTAAGCCGCCGAGTTTCGGCTGATAATCAGCAATTTCAAAATTTGCACACAAACTTACACTGACGCTAAACCGCATCTCTTTTGACGCGGGCGAGCCGTTTGGTGTCGGGTTTGTATGTATCCAATTTTGAATCACGAAAATTATCTCCTAAAAAAAATTTGTCCGCATCTGCGGCGAACAGTTGAAAGTTTTAGCACGATTGAAAATCACTTGTCAAGCATTTTTTTCAATTATTTTTCAAATGGCTGAAAATTTATCAAAAATGTCGGTAGCCTTTCGGCTCTAAAATCTCAATTGAATTTTTATGCTGAAGTTCAATTGTTTCAATGTTTTCCGTTACTTCTCCAATAAACGAAATTCTGTGATTTTTTAGTTCTTTTTCAACTTGTGATTTTTTTTTTGGATTGACCGTAAAAAGCAATTCAAAATCTTCTCCGCTATACAACAAAAAATTTACCATCTCCGACAAATTAAAAACATAATAAAATTTTTCAAAATCAAATTGGTCGGGTATTTTATCGTCAAAAAGTTTTGCGCCAATTTTACTTTCATAACAAATATGATTTAAATCGGCTATAAGTCCATCACTTAAATCTATCATCGAAGTTGCGAGATTTTTTTCGCCGATGATTTGTCCGATTTCCGTCTGCGGATTCGGCGCGAGTTGGCGCAAAAGTAAGTTTTTGTTCGTTGATTTTTCAAATCGTTCGCCATTTTCTAAAAGACTTAAAGCCGCCGACGCGCCGCCCAAATTTCCGGTAACGAAAATCAAATCTCCGAATTTCGCGCCAGAACGTAAAACGGCTTTTCCCTTTTTAACTTCGCCCGCCGCAATCGAATCAATGACAATTTTATCCGGCGTTTCTGAAACATCACCACCGATGATTTCGACGTTGAATTTATTCGCCAAACGCATATAACCATCGTAAAATTTTTCGGCAAAATCAGTCTTCCAAATGTTTTGCGGAATTCCAATCGAAAGCATCGCCCAAACCGGTTTCGCGCCCATCGCGGCAACGTCCGAAAGTGAAACGGCTAATGCTTTGTGTCCGATAAATTCGGGTTTTGACCAATCAAGGCGAAAATCAATATCTTCGACGAGCAAATCCGTCGTAATAACTAAATCTGTGCGCGAATCTTTTGGCAAAACGGCGCAGTCGTCGCCGATTTTGGTTAGATTAAAGCGTGTGCGAAGGTTTTCTATAAATTCAAACTCGGATGTCATAAATTTTTCATTGACACAAACATATTAAATACTTACAATAACGACGGCGAAATTTATTCAAAACTTTAACATAAAAGAGGCAAAAAATGGGACAACAGGCGGTTGCGATACCTGAAAAAATATTCTTTAAAATCGGCGAAGTGTGCGACATTGTTGATGTGCAGGCGCACGTTCTGCGTTATTGGGAAACGGAATTTCCGATGTTGTCGCCGCAGAAAAACCGTTCGGGACAAAGAAGTTACCGCCGCCGCGATGTCGAAATCGCGCTTCGTATCAAAGAACTTCTTTACGAAGACCTTTACACAATCGCCGGCGCGAAGAAAAAACTCCAAGTCGAGATGCGCGAAACCAGTCGTTTGAAGATCGTTCATTCCGAACCGGCTGAAAAAGAAAGTTTTATCAAAAAAGTTAAGTCACCGCAACCGCTTGAAGAAGTTACAATCGAGGACGAAATTGAAGAGATAGATGATGTTGAAGATTTTGAAGAAAGCGAAACGATTGAAATAGACGAAGAACGTCTCGAAGCGTTGAACGATCTTGCCGCGCAGCTTCTCGAATTGCGGGAAATGCTGAAAATAAACAAATCCGAAGCCGCGCAAAGAAGATATTAAATTTGACAAAGCGCGTTTGGAATTTTAATCTTGAAATCTGTTTGACGGGACGTAGCGCAGCCCGGTAGCGCGCTTCCTTGGGGTGGAAGAGGTCGTGAGTTCAAATCTCGCCGTCCTGATATTAAAAAAGACTTGTAAGTTTTCAAACTTACAAGTCTTTTTCTATTTTAATCAACCTTTTATTTAGGTGTTACAGTCAAATAAATTGTCTGACCTTTGCGCGAAATCAATAACAAAATAGGTCTGTTGCCAGATTTATCAAACGCGGATTTTACTTCTTCGAGTGAAGAAACCGGCTGACGATTGATTTCCAGAATAACATCGCCGCGAGTGATTCCGGTTTCCGCCGCCGCGCCGTTTTGGTCAACGTCCGTAACGACAACGCCTTGCGTGTCCGGCGGAATATTAAGCTGCTTCGCCGTTTGCGGTGTCAGCGGCTGCAAACTGAGTCCTAATTTTCCGCTTTCGTCCGAACCGCCTGAACCATTATTATTTTCATCGGAATCGTCAGGTTTAACGCCGGAAACTTTAAATTCATCGAGTTTCGCCGTCAAATCCTGCGGCTGTCCGTCGCGCAGAACCGTAATTTTAATTTCCGTTCCAGGCGCAGTTCCGGCGACTTTGTTGCGAAGCACATTCGTGTCTTCAATAGTTTCGCCGTTGATTGCCGTGATAATATCGCCGCGTTTTAATCCCGCTTTTTCCGCCGCGCCGCCCTGTTGAACATTGCTCACCAGAACGCCGTGCGTGTCTTTTAATTGAAGACTCTTGGCAACATCTTCGGTGATCGGCTGAATGTTGACACCGAGCATTCCGCGATGAACCTTGCCGTCTTTCAGAAGCTGCTCCATTACGCTTTTCGCCATATTCGACGGAATCGAAAAGCCGATGCCGATGTTGCCGCCGCCTTGTTCGGAAACGATTTGCGAGTTAATTCCGATCAGTTCGCCCGTTAAATTTATCAACGCGCCGCCGGAATTTCCGCGATTGATCGGCGCGTCGGTTTGCAGAAAATCTTCAAAACTGCCGTCCGACAAACCCGTGCGGCGACCTTTAGCGGAAATAATTCCAGCCGTAACTGTTTGCCCGATGCCGAGCGGATTTCCGATTGCCAGAACAATATCTCCGATGCGAACATTGTCAGAATTTCCCAGATTCAAGAAGGGAAGATTTTCGCCTTCGATTTTTAAAACCGCCAAATCCGACGGCGGATCAGAGCCGATGACTTTTGCATCGTAAGTTTTATTATCATTCATCTGCACGGTAATTTTTTCCGCGCCGTCAATAACGTGATGATTTGTTAAAATCGTGCCGTCCGCGTTGACGATGACACCCGAACCGACTCCGCGCTCGATTTGCGGACGCTGTTGTTGATTCGGCTGCTGCGGGAGGTTTCTGAAAAACTCGCGGAACTGCGGATCGTCGCCAAACGGAAATTGTTGAGTCGGCGTTTGCGCCTTGCGTTCCGAGCGAATCATTACGACCGCCGGCGAAGTTTTTTCAACGACATCGGCATACGAAGTCCGCATCCCGTCAACGACGACCGGCGCAGGCGGTGATTGCGGCTGATTCGGCACGGACGGCGATTCAGGACTACCGCTTAAAAAATTTGTTTTACATCCTGCTAAAGCAAGCAGTGAAACGACGAGTAAAATACTCAAAAATTTATAAATTCCAAATTGCTGAACTTTTTTCTTTAACATTTATATTTCTCCAATTATTCGCTAATACCAAATTGAATCTTACTCCAAAATACGGCAGTTGTGAATAGAATACCGATATTTTCAATTGATTAGCACTGAAATCTTACGAAAAAAAAATATAATAAGTTCTAAAAACTTATTATTCGGAAGTTTTTTAATTTTTCTTTACTCCGAAAGATTTGCCCGCAGTCATACAACCGAATTATTGACTCGCCGCGTCAAAGCGAAAAATAGTCAAAAAATGGAGAATATTATTTTGAGAATTATTTTAGCTTTACCGATTTGTTTGCTTTTGTGCTTTAATCTCTTTGCTCAATCCGAAAAAAATGACGATGATTCCGCAATCGGAGTCGAAGAAATCTCTCTGGCACGCGACGACGGGAACGGCAAAGCAGGTGAAATAACCGCCAAATTTTATACGACGGATGTTCCAATTTACTGTATTGTTCAATTAAACTCGGGCAAATTCGCAAATGTTAAAATGAATATTGTCGCTGTCAAAGCGGATGGATATAAGCCTGAAACGAAAGTTATCAGCGTCAATTTTACGACAAAAGAAAATCACGACAGAGTAACCTTTAACGCCTCGCCTGAAAAGGTTTGGTCGGCGGGAAGTTACCGCGTTGATATTTTGATAAACGGAAAATTTGCCGACAGTTCGGGTTTTGAAATAGAAAAACATTTGCCGGAAACAAAGAATAAAGTCAAAGTCGCGCCGAACAATAAAACAAAAACTAAAAAGCCGAAAAATTGAAAATTTTCGCGTTTTCAGACAATTCATTTAATTTAATAATGTAAATAAAAATGCCGCGACGTAAATCGCGGCATTTTTATTTAATGAGATTCCTACCGGAATTCTAATTCTACTTTGTCAGATTAAAAAGTGCTTGCATCTGAGAATGTCTTTTTGCCTTACTTTATGGCGTTGATGAATCGTTTGCATCAGTATTTCAGGCTCATCCAACTTGTTTTTGAGGATATTTCCCAGCAGCAAT
>JBBPXX010000047.1:0-21699 GCA_038200505.1 Pyrinomonadales bacterium
CCGTTAGTCTAAAACTATGCAATTTCATTGCAAGAATTTATTGTAATTTCTTTTCTTGGTCTGAGAAGAACAAATCAAGCAAATTTTATTTGCGTTCAACTCTTAAAACCTCTGCACTTCCAGTGCAGAGTGGTTTAGTTTTAGATTTGCGTTCTTCCGTAATAAATACGAAACAAATTTATTTATGCCCATTTCTCAAAAAGCTATTGATTTAGAGAATCGAAGCATCGGAATTAACGGTGAACCAACTCTTGCGCCAGCTTATGGAATTTTGAAGGAACAATGGCAAAACGGAGAACGCGACCGTGAAATTGGATTACATTTAATGTTTCTGGCATGGTATGGAATTATTGAGCCTAAACACTTGACAGGGTTTTCCGATAGTGAAAATTTGAGTCAGGATTTTAATGAAATCTTTGCAGAAGTTCACGATTATTTTGAACCTCAAATTCATCAAGATTTTGAAATGTTATACGCTTTCGGTTTAGCGGCTCATATGTTTTGGTATATGTTCGATGATGCACATATCTGGGAACAAAGAAGCAAAGAATATCAAAAGTATTATCGAAAACTAATGCCAAATGGAATTGATTCTGAAATTTTTCAAGGTCGTGGAGCATATGGCGAATATTATGCTGGACAAGCAGAAGTTGAGGGCGGCTACTAATGTTTCAGCGTGAATTAGGATGAATTATGAAAAATATTCCGAGAGTAAAAGTTACGGACGAAGCGAAAAAAGTTATCGCAGAACTTCGCGCCAAATTTGGCGAATTGATGTTTCATCAATCGGGCGGTTGCTGCGACGGTTCTTCGTCGTTGTGTTACGAAGCGGGCGAATTTTTTAGTCGGTTCATCCGATGGTTGGCTCGGCGAGATTGACGGCTGCGATTTTTATATGGCGAAGGATCAGTTTGAGTTTTGGAAACATTCGGATTGATTTCTGAAAGAAGCGAAATTTCGCCAAACGCTGATAAATGTTTCCTGCGTCAAATCTTTCGCTCTGTCGTGGTCATTCAAAAAACCGAGGCAAACTCGATAAATTTTCACCGAAAATTTTGTGTAAATTTCTTCAAATTCCATCTCAAAAATGTTTTTCTACCTCGCCTGACATTATTTAGATGCAGAAAATTTTGTAATGCTACAAAAAAAATCAATTTTCCCGAATTTTGTCAGAAATTTATAAGTGATAAAATTTACGATTATGGCAAAACAAATTACGGTTTACGAAAAACCAACCTGAACGACGTGCCGCAATCTGGCAAAATTGTTTCGTGAAAACAATATCGAATATGAAAACGTCAATTATTTTACCAAACCTTTAACGGAAGAAAAATTGCGCGAACTTCTCGTAAAAGCTGATCTTTCTCCGCCTGATGTTTTGCGAAAAGGTGAGAAAATTTATAAAGAGTTGAATTTGTCGGAAGAAACCGATTCGGATAAATTGATAAAATTGATCGTCGAAAATCCGAATCTGCTTCAGCGTCCGATTGTCGAGGTCGGCGACAGAGCAATTATGGCGCGTCCGGTTGAAAAAGTTTTGGAAATGATCAAAATATAAATATGAGTTTAACAAACGGAAACGGACACAAACCTAAACCGAAAAATGTTCTCGGCGGCGAATTGAAAAGCTGCTGTACCGATCCGATGACCGGATTTTACCGCGACGGATTTTGTAAAACCGGCATTGATGATGTCGGCAGTCATACGGTTTGCATCGAAGCGACGGACGAATTTCTCGAATTTTCAAAATCGCGTGGCAACGATTTGTCCACGCCACGCCCGGAATTCGATTTTCCCGGTGTCAAAGACGGCGATAAATGGTGTCTGTGCGCGACGCGTTGGCGCGAAGCTCTGGAAGCCCGAGTTGCGCCGAAAGTGGTTTTAGAAGCGTGCCACGAAGCATCGCTCAGATACGTTACGCTCGAAGATTTGAAAAATCACGCTTCATAAAGTGAAAAAGTGAAAAAGTGAAAAAGTTTAAAAGCAGCGAAATGTGAAATCATTTACGAAACAAAACTTTTTCACCTTTTCACTTTTTCACCTTTAAACCTTTAAGATAATGAATTCCATTGAGCATTTGCGCGAACTTTATATTTATAACGATTGGGCAAATCGGCGTTTGATTACCGCTTTGAAGAACGCGCCGAGCGAAAAAGCGCGGCGGATTTTGGCGCATCTTTTAACTGCGGAAAAGGAATATTATGCGCGGTTTTACGGCAAAGATTCGACCGGGTTTGATTTTTGGCAAACTTTATCGCTCGAAGAATGCGGACAATTGGCACAGGAAAACGCCGAAAATTACGAGCATCTTTTGAAAAGATTTGACGACGAAGGACTCGGACAAATTGCCGGATACAAAACGAGCGAAGGCGTTTCGCGGCAAAATACCTTCCGAGAATTGCTGACGCACGTTCTTTTTCATTCGATAAACCATCGCGGACAAGTTAGTTCGGCGATGCGCGTTGATGGATTTGCGCCGCCGGAAACCGATTATATTATTTATTTGCGAATGACGAACTGATTTGAGAACGCAAAAATGCGAAGTTGAACTCTAAAATTATGCACAAAAATTTGCGCTCATTTATTGAAACGCTCAAGAAGGAAAACGAAATAATCGAAATTGAAGCGGAAGTTGATCCATATTTGGAGATCGCGGAAATCCACCGCCGCGTTATCGAACAACAGGGAAAAGCACTTTTATTCAAGAACGTCAAAAATTCGATATTTCCGGTTGTTACAAATCTGTTCGGAACGGCGAAACGGATTGATTTGGCATTTGGAAAAAAGCCGCAGGAATTTGTTAAAACGGCGGTGGAAATGGTTGATGTGCTGCTTCCGCCGAAACCTCTGAAACTTTGGAATTATCGCCAAATGGCGTTTGACGCGCTCAAATTCGGCACGAAAAATGTTAGAAATGCGCCGATTTTGGAAAAATTCAGCCGCGAACCGAAATTGACAGAAATTCCGCTTTTGCAATTATGGCACGAAGACGGCGGACATTTTGTAACATTGCCGCTGGTTTATACGGAAAGTCCGATTACGGGAAAACATAATCTCGGAATGTATCGCATTCAGCGTTACGATGACACGACAACCGGAATTCATTGGCAAATCGGCAAAGGCGGCGGTTTTCATCATTTTGAGGCTGAAAAATTAAACCAATCTTTGCCTGTAAATATCAATATCGGCGGCGCACCGGCGATGATTCTCGCGGCAATCGCTCCTTTGCCCGAAGATGTTCCCGAATTGATGCTCGCTTCGCTTTTGGCGAACGGAAAAATAGAAACTGTCAAAAATCCGCTAAAAAACGGTCTGCGTTTGATTGCCGAAGCCGAATTTGTTTTTTCCGGCAAAGTCGCGCCGCACAAGCGTCGTCCCGAAGGTCCGTTCGGCGATCATTACGGTTATTATTCGCTGGTTCACGATTATCCGGTTTTTGAATGCGAAGCGATTTTTCATAGAAAAGACGCGATTTATCCGGCAACCGTCGTCGGCAAACCGCGTCAAGAAGATTTTTACATCGGCGATTATTTGCAGGAATTGCTTTCGCCCCTTTTTCCGCTTGTAATGCCCGCCGTTCTCGATTTGTGGAGCTACGGCGAAACGGGTTTTCATTCGCTTGCCGCCGCAGTTGTCAAAGAAAGATATGCGAGAGAAGCACTCGGCGCAGGTTTTCGCATTCTTGGCGAAGGTCAATTATCGCTGACAAAATTTTTGATGCTGACCGATAAACCGCAGAATTTGCGCGATTTCAAAAGTTTATTTGAATATATTCTCGCCAGAGTAAATTGGGAAAGCGATTTTTTCATCTTCAACCGCACATCTTTCGACACGCTCGATTACGCTTCGGGCAAAATAAATCACGGCTCAAAAGCAATGCTCGTGGGTGTCGGCGAGGAGAAAAGAAAGTTAAAACGTGAATTTAATTCTGAATTGCCGAATTACATAAAACGCGCCGAAGTTTTTTGCGCCGGTTGCTTGGTTGTCGAAGGAAATGATTATGCGTCTGATAACGAAGTCGGTAAAAGAATTGCTGAATCCGGCAAATTTGATGATTGGGAAATTGTCGTTCTGCACGACGACACGGGTTTTGCAAAATCAACCGACAAATTTCTATGGGCGACTTGGACGCGGTTTAATCCTTCGACTGATATTTATGCGAAGGAAATAAAAATTGTCAACAATCATATTTCTTATAAAAGTCCCATTGTTATTGATGCGCGTATGAAGCCTTGGTACCCGGCGGAAGTCGAAGTGCGCGAAGACATTGCCAAGTTGGTTGATAATCGTTGGCGCGAATATTTCCCGAAAAACTAATTTTTCGGGAAATATTCGATAAAAGTCAAAATCGTCAATAAAATGAAGAAACTCCTTAAAAGATTATTTATTACTTTTGCTGTTATTACTTTAATTCTTGTAATTGTTGGTTTATATTCATATTTTATCGAACCGAGAAGATTAATTGTCCACGAGGAAATATTAAATATACCGAGTTGGAGCGAAAAACTTGATAATTTCAAAATCGTCGCTATCAGCGATATTCACGGTGGTTCGCATTATGTTGATGAAGCGAAAATCAGACGTTTGGTTGAAATTGCTAACGCTCAAAATCCCGACTTGATAGTTTTGCTCGGCGATTATGTATCGCAATCTGGAATTGCCGAAGGTGCATTAAAAATGCCGAGCGAAACAGTTGCGGAAAATTTGAAAGGTTTTCAGGCGAAATACGGCGTTTTTGCGATTATCGGCAATCACGATTGGTATTACAATGAGCAAAAAATGACGCGGGAATTTGAAGATGCGGGCATTGTGGTTTTGAACAATGAAGTTCGGGAAATAAAAGTCGGCGATGAAACTGTAAATTTGTGGGGCATTGAAGATTACTGGAAAAATCGCAAAGTTCCGCTCGAACCTTTTACACAAATCGCCGACAAAAGAAATATCATTGTCATCACACACAATCCTGATTCGCTTCTAAAATCGCCAAGTGAAATAAGTTTGATGCCCGCCGGACATTCACACGGCGGACAGGTAAAATTTCCGTTCTACGGCGCAATTGCTTTTGTCAACGATCCGCGACTTATGGAAGGTTTTGTCGAAGTTGACGGAAAGCACATTTTTGTAACAACCGGAGTCGGCTGCACCGGACCGCAAATTCGTTTTGGTGTGCCGCCGGAAATCGCCGTGCTTAGTTTATTTGCCGAATAATGAATAAAAATCTGAGAATAAAACTATTTGCCATCGTATTTTCAGCAGGCTTGCTGTGTTTGGCATATTCATATTTTATCGAACCGAATCGTCTTGTTATAAATCGTCAGGAATTAAAAATCAAAAATTGGAATCCTGCATTTAACGGCTTAAAAATTGCGATGATTTCCGATGTTCACGGCGGTTCAAATAATGTTACGGAAGAGAAAATTCGTGAAATTGTCAGAGTTACCAATGAACAAAATCCTGACATTATCGTTTTGTTGGGCGATTATGTTTCGCAAATTAGCGAAAACCGTTCCGAATTGAAAATGCCGTTGTCCGTCATTTCTACCAATCTACAAGGTTTCAAGGCAAAATACGGTGTGTTCGTAGTTTTGGGCAACCACGACGGCGAATATGGCGATGAGAAAGTTGCAGCGGCTTTTCAAAATCTCGGTTACAAAGTTTTGCAGAACGAGATTGCGACAATTGAAAAAAACGGTCAAAAATTGCGAATACTCGGTTTGGTTGACCAATTGAGAGTTGCAAACTGGCAAAATTTTTCTAACGGATTACGCCAAACAATAAATACCGATAATCAAACGGGTGACATCATCGCGCTCGAACACAGTCCCGATATTTTACCGATAATTACAGGTTCGCTTTCAATCTCACCTGATTTAAAGCTGATTTTAGCCGGACATACGCACGGCGGACAAGTTTGGCTGCCAATTGTCGGAACGCCGATTGTGCCTTCGAGTTACGGTCAAAAATATTCTTTCGGACATATCAAAGAAAATGATGTTGATATGTTTGTAACAACCGGCATCGGGACGAGTCTTTTGCCTTTTCGGTTTTTAGTGCCGCCTGAAATTGCAATCTTAACAATTAGCGGCGGTTAAGTTCTAAAGCAATTCGGCTTCGGAAAACAAAATTGTTAAAGCCATCTGTTAAATGTCTGAATTGCGACTTTTAAAGTAATACTACAAGTATTGCCCGTATAAGGTTGCGGCAATTGACTTTAAGGTTTCAAACGATTCAACATTCGCGGGAACGGAATCGTTTCGCGGACATGCTCGATGCCGCACATCCAAGCTGTGGCGCGTTCAACGCCCATTCCGAAACCGGCGTGCGGAACTGAGCCGAAACGTCGCAAATCCAAATACCATTCAAACGATTCCTTCGGCAGATTGTGCTCTTCGATTTGTTGTTCGAGAAATTCCAGATTCGTGGCGCGTTCGCCTCCGCCGATGATTTCGCCGTAGCCTTCGGGCGCGAGCAAATCCGCGCCGAGTGCTAATTCAGGACGTTCAGCGTCGCGCTCAAAGTAAAATGCTTTAATGACGGCAGGGAAATGATGAACAAAAACGGGCGCGTCGAATTGTTTGGAAATATAAGTTTCGTCCGGCGCACCAAAATCGCCGCCCCATTCAAAATCGTTTTCGAGTTCGCCTTTTTCAAAACCTTCCTTCAAAATTTTGACAGCTTCATCATAATGAACACGCGGAAAATCGTTTGAAAGAATCGCTTCGAGTTTGGAAATGTCGCGTTCTAAAACTTCCAATTCCTCGCGTCTATCGGTTAAAACTCTTTCAACGATAAATTTAATCAAACTTTCGCCGAGCGTCATCACGTCGTCAAGATGTGCGTAAGCCATTTCCGGTTCGACCATCCAAAATTCAGTCAAATGACGGCGCGTTTTTGATTTTTCGGCGCGAAAAACCGGACCGAAACAATAACTTCTACCCAAAGATGCGGCAGTCGCTTCGTTGTAAAGCTGTCCGCTTTGCGTCAAATACGCTTTGTCGTCTTCAAAATAATCAACTTCAAAAAGCGTCGTCGTGCCTTCACACGCGGCAGGCGTGAAAATCGGCGTGTCAGCCAAAATAAAACCGTTATCATCAAAGAAATCGCGCGTCGCTTTGATAACCGTGTGGCGGACTTTCAAAACAGCGTGCTGCTTTTTAGACCGAATCCACAGATGCCGATTATCCATCAAAAATTCAGTCCCGTGTTCCTTCGGCGTGATCGGATATTCTGAAGCGTTTTGCAAAACTTCGAGATTCGTAACATCGAGTTCGACACCGATTGCCGAGCGTGTATCTTCTTTGACTTTTCCTGTAACAATGATCGAAGATTCCTGTCCGAGTGCTTTGGCATTTTCAAAAAGTTCTTCGTCATTCGGTTTGAAAACAACGCATTGGACGATTCCCGTTCCGTCGCGCAATTGCAAAAAGACGAGTTTTCCGCTCGAACGCGAGTTGTAAAGCCAGCCTTTCAGCGTAACTTCTTCGCCGATATGATTTTTTAGTTCGTTTATATATGTTTGATTCATTTCTACCAGTTACTCAAAAATTCAACACTATTTTCCATTTCTTCAACAGATTTTGCTTCAACGATTCTCGATAGACGGCGCATTTGTTCGCCGACATCAAAACGTGATTTTTCTCCAATGATTATTCCCGAATGATTTTTCTCTTGTTTGAGATAATCGGAATGTAAAGACATAAAATCGCCGACATTGTAAGTATAAATCGCTCTTTCCGATGAAGCGGCAAAAGCAAGTTGCGATGGATCGGGTTTTGTAATTTGTCCGGCTTCCGATGTTGTTAATACGTCAATGCCGTGTTGTCTTAACGCTTTAGCCAAAGAGTTGCTTTGTGCGTCTTCGTCCAAATATAATTTTATCCACATCAAACCGCTTCCATTTCCGGCATTCTCTTTTGACGTGAATGCTCACTAATAATTCTTCTTTCTTCGATTATATCGGCTTCAATTTCCGCGTCAATCTTTTCACGATTGACAAAATAATAAGCCAGTGCCGCGTGAACACCGGCAAGCGTCAAATGCTCATAATCAGCGGCAATTTCATCGGCAGTCATTCCCGTTCGCCACCAACGAGCAATGCGGTGAACAGTTGTCGCCGTGCCTTTGACACACATCCTGTTTTGCTTATGCGAAACCGGATTGAGCAGATTTTCTATCGAGTTATTCATTTTATTTTTGCTCCGACAAAATTTTATCATAAAAATCATTACTTATAATCGAACGCGAATTAAATTGCCAGCCTTTCAGCGTTACATCTTCGCCGATATGATTTTTTAGTTCGTTGATATACGTCTGGTTCATAAATTTGCAAATAACTGTTTTTGATATGTTCGCCGTGTTATTTCCGTTTTTGTCGCTTTAAAATTTAAAATAATTGTCTCAGTCATCGAATTACGGTTATTTTCGTTTGCGCCGACGTGATAAAAATGTTCTTTCGTAACTATTTCAAAAGGTTTTTTATATTTGATCAACTCCTGATTTTCACGATAACGGTTGCTGTGCCAAGTTGAAAGTATAAATTTTGCCTTCGTATTCTTCAAAATATCAAACAAATCCGTTTCGTCTTTTTCGTCCCAAGAGTTGAAATAATCAATGTGTCTGCCGAAATACGGCGGATCGCAATAAATCCAATCTGTGAAATTTGTTTCTGAAATTGTCTGCCGAAAATCCTGACAAACAAATTGCCAATCAAACATTTTAGTTGATTTTTCGACTTTCTCAATCTGATTACAAATTTTTGTAACGTAGGCTTTGGCAAATCTTTCGGGTTTGTGTCCGAAAGGAACATTAAAAAAACCTTTGCGGTTGAAGCGCATCACGCCGTTAAAACACGAACGATTGAGAAAAAGAAAATCCGGAGAATTCTTCGTTTCGTTAAATCGTTCACGAATCGAGTAATAATGTTCCTGACCTTTTGCACTTAGAATTGAACCTTCCGATTCCAAAAAATCTCTGGCAATTGCGGAAGTTATTTCACCGTTTTTTATCGAGTTGTAAAAATTTATAAGATGCGGATTGATGTCGCAAAACACGGCATTTTCCGGTTGCAGACTAAAACCGACCACGCCCGAACCCATAAAAGGCTCGATCCATCTTTCACCTTTTTTCAGAGTAACAAATTGCAAAATCCAATCGGCGAGTTTAGTTTGATGCCCCGACATTTTATCGGCGGAACTTGAATTTTTCTCATTTCTTTTTTCTCGACGCTTTCAAATTTATCAAATTAACGTCTGCTCCGCGATATTCCAAAAATTGTTTTAGCTTTGTAATTTTCTTAGGTTCGCCGTCTTCGCCGATAACGGCGATTTTCCCGTAATTCATCCAATAATCGTCAAAAACTTCTTCGCCCAAGTGCCGCTCGAATCCGAAGCGATTTCCCATTTTTCCGCGACGAAAATTGGAAAAATATGAATCTCTAAAATTTTGGAAACTATTTTCGTATCGGCGGAAATTGTGTAAATATTCTGAAAAACATCGAGAAACCCTTTAATCGTCCATTGTCCATTGGGAATTTCAACATAATCGTTTAGTTGATTGACGAGTTCAATTAGATCATTTCTGAAAGTTGCTTTAATTTCACTTTTCATTTTAATTACTGAATTCACGAATCACGGAACTGATTGATTCCTTCGCATCACCGAAAAGCATTCGGGTATTCGGTTTGAAAAACAAAGGATTTTCGATTCCGGCAAAACCCGAAGCCATCGAGCGTTTGAGAACAAAAACGGTTTGCGCGTAATCAACATTGATAATCGGCATTCCGTAAATCGGACTTGATTCATTGTCGCGCGAATCGGGATTTACAACATCATTTGCGCCGATGACCATTGCGACATCGAAGGTTTCCATTCGCGGATTTGCTTGTTCCATTTCGAGAAGCAAATCGTAAGAAATATCGGCTTCGGCAAGCAGGACGTTCATATGTCCGGGCATTCGTCCGGCAACCGGATGAACGGCAAAATAAACTTCAGTGCCATTTTTTTCCAGTAAATGCTGCAATTCTTTGACAACGTGCTGCGCTTGCGCGACAGCCATTCCATAGCCCGGAACGATTAAAACATTTGAAGCCGCTTCCAAAACATAAAAAGCATCTTCGGCGGAAATCGGTTTGACTTCGCCTTCGATAGTTCCGGCGATTTGTTTTGTCGAACCGAAACCACTGAACAACACATTGGAAAGCGAACGATTCATCGCTTTGCACATAATTTGTGTCAAAATTATTCCGCTTGCGCCGACCAATGATCCGGCGACGATTAAAATTATGTTGTTAATCGCAAAACCGGCGGCACACGCCGCGAGTCCCGAATAACTGTTCAAAAGCGAAATGACAACCGGCATATCCGCTCCGCCGATTGGAATGACGACCATTATTCCGAGCAGAAATGAGAGTCCGATGACAGCGCAAATATAAAACAAATTTTCAGGTTGAAGAGCAAATAAAACACCGCAAGCGACGATTGCTAAAACTAATATAAAATTTAAAATCTGTTGTCCGCTAAATAAAACGGGCTTGCCCGAAATTTTCTCGCTCAATTTTCCCCAAGCGATTAAACTTCCCGTAAATGTTACGCCGCCGATCAAAATTGAAAGAATGATTGTGATGAGTTTCACTTCAGAATTCACTTCAAGAAAAATTGCGGTAAAACCGACCAACAAACTTGCAAGTCCGCCCGAACCGTTAAAAAGCGCGACCATTTCGGGCATCGAAGTCATCGCCACGATTCGCGCCGCGAAAACTCCGATTACTGAGCCGATGACGATGCCGAGCAAAATCCATTTGAAATCGAGAATATTTTTGTCAAAAAGCGTTACGACAACGGCGATCAGCATTCCGACAGAAGACAGTAAATTCCCGCGCCGCGCCGTTGCGGGCGAACCGAGTTCCTTTAAACCGAAAATAAAAAGCACCGCCGCAACAACGTAAGATAAATTTATCAGCAAATCAAAATTCATTTATTTCGCACCGCCCGTCTTTTTCTTAAACATCGCTAACATTCTATCCGTAACGAGATAACCGCCGACGACATTGACCGTGGCAAAAATCACCGCCAGCGTTCCGAGAATTATTGTAAAAGTGTTATTTCCTTCGCCCGCCGAAATCAACGCGCCGACAATCGTAATGCCCGAAATCGCGTTTGAACCCGACATCAAAGGCGTGTGCAAAGACGACGGAACTTTGTTGATGAGTTCAAAACCCAAAAATATCGCCAGCATCAAAATAAATGTTAAAAATATCGCTTCCACAATTTCCTCTTTTTATTTGTACAAATTTTTAATTCTTTCGTTGACGATTTCGCCGTTGTGCGTGATAACGCAGCTTTGCAAAATGTCATCTTCTAAATCTAAAACAAACTTCTTTGTTTCTTTATCCCAAAATTCCTCAATTAAACTGAAAAGATTTGAAGAATACATCTGACTCGCATCGCGGGCGACAAAATTCGCCCAATTTCCGTCGCCGATGATTGACACGCCGCCGATTTCGACGGTTTTTCCGGCAACCGAATTTTCGACATTTCCGCCGCTTTCCGCCGCCATATCAACAATTACGCTGCCGTTCTGCATCAGCGGAATAACATCTTTGGTTATCAAAACCGGCGGTTTGCGCCCGAAAAGCTGTGCGGTTGTGATAACAATATCTGATTTTGCAATCTGTTCTTTTTGCGCCTGTTTTTGAATTTCCAATTGTTCGGGCGTTAATTCGACGGCGTAACCGTCTTTGGTTTGTCCGGTTTCTCCCAAATCAATTTCAAGAAATTTCGCACCCAAAGATTTCACCTGCTCAACAGTTTCAGCGCGTGTGTCAAACGCCGTAACTCTTGCGCCCAAACGCTTTGCCGTCGCAATTGCCTGAAGTCCGGCAACTCCGACACCGATGATAAAAACATTTGAAGGTTTCAAAGTTCCCGCCGGAGTCATCATCATCGGCAAAATTCGCGGCAGCTTTTGCGAAGCAAGCAAAACCGACACATACCCGGCAAGACTCGCCTGCGAACTGAGCGCGTCCATCTTTTGCGCCCGCGTCGTGCGCGGGATCATTTCCATACTGATCGAACTGATTTTCTTAACTTTAAGTTCTTCAATCAATTCGACTTCGTTGTAAGGATCGAGAAAACTTATGTGAATGCTTTTAGCTTTCAATTTTTTTATTTCATCAATCGGAGGTTTGTGCAGACGCAAAATTATATCGGAAAGTTGCAGAATTTCGTTTCGTTCGGTAGATATTTCAGCACCGACTTCAAGATATTCTTCATCCGAAAATCCGGCATTTAATCCGGCATTTTGTTCAATCAAAACTTGTGCGCCGTTATTTATTAACTTTTTGGTGTGTGCCGGAATTAACGAAACACGATTTTCACCCGTTTGAAGTTCTTTCGGGACTCCAATCAACATTTTTACGTTTACCTCCTTTTTATTAAGTTCAGAGTCCACGCTTTAGCGTGTGCAGCCGCCAGCGAAGCGCGGCGGGCAGGCAAACTAAAGTTTGGACTCTGAACTTTTCAAACTACCAGTCTGATTATTTAATTCTTTTGAGATTATCTTTTGCAAGGTGGGAAATTTTTGCAAATTTTCCGCCGCTTGCAGAACAATTCTAAACATCGGTTCGATAAATTGTATAAAATGTGTTTTGCCGCGCGTTACCGATTGAAACGAAAATGTGCCGATAGCTTTTAAGCATCTTTGCACGGTCATCAAATCGAATTCGTAATCGAAATCCTGTTTATCAATCGCTTCTAAGTGTAGCTTTTCTCTTTCTTTCAAGAAAAATCGTTTTTTTGTTTCGAGCCAATGTTTATCAGGCGTTTGCAAAACTCTGTCCAGAAGAAGCGAAACTAAATCATAACTCGCCGCGCCGATTCGTGCGTCTTGATGGTCAATGATTCTCAGTCTTTTTTCACTGTCAATCATCAAATTCGCCGCGTGAAAATCCCGATGACATAAAACCTTCGCACGTTGTTCAAGTTCGCGGGCGAGTTCGGTAAATTCAACATCTAAAGCGTTTTCATCTTCGATTGTTAATTTCGATTTGCGAAATGTTTCAAAATAATGCATTTTGAAAAAAATTAATTCCCAAAGCAGTTTTTCCTCGTCAAATTTCAAACGTGAAGCGATTGAATTTATTTCAAAAGCCTTCGGAGTCGCAACTTGAATTTTGGCGATTAAAGTTATCGCTTCATTTAATAATTCTTCGCGCTTTTCGTCATTTGATTCGGCTAAAACTTCGCGCAAAATCGTATCGCCGAAATCTTCCTGAATTATTACGCCTAAAGATTCGCTGAAATCGTAAATTTTTGCAACAGGCAAACTGCTCAGAAGAAAAAGATTTGAAACGTCGAGATAACTTTGCTCATTTTCAATAAATGCTTCGGAGTAAACGCAGGCAATCGCTGTCGAATCGTTCCAATTAACGCGAAAATATTCCCTGATTGAAGCGTCCGGCGTTAAAATTTCAATTTTGGAATCCTCTTTTTTTAACTCTAAAAACTTTTTAAGTCTTTCAACGGCGGATTCTGAAAATTTGTCGTTCATATTTTGAAAAAGATTTTATCATTGATTGAGCGGAACGACATAATTTTCGCCGTTTTTATAACCTTTTAAGGCTTTTTCAGGGATTTCTTTACAGTGAGAAAACATTTCGGCGCGAACAATTGCCGCGTTTTCATATTTTTCGCCGTCCTTTATTTTTACGCCGTCGGCAATTATCGCGTTAAAAATTTCCGCATTTTCGCTAATTGTAACATTGTCCCAAATCACGGAATTGTGAACTTTCGCACTTTTTGAAATCAAACAATTCTCGCCTGTAAAAACCTTCGCACCGTTTAGCATCGCCAGACTGATTTCGAGATAACGCGGAATTGTCGAAAGTTCAAACCAACTTCCTTCGGCAATGTGCGCGGCAATTTTTTCACCGTTTTTTATTGCCGGATTATAAAATGTCGGCACAATATCCGAATAAACGCCGCGCGGGATATAATCGAAAATGCGCGGTTCGAGAATATGAATTCCGGTGAACATTAACGGATTCCAAATTCCAAATTCCAGATTCAAAATTTCCGGTCGGCAAAGATTTTCCGAACTTGAAATTTGGTTTTTAGATTCTGAAGTTGGAAAATCACCAAAACCCGTAACAAGATTATTTTCAACAAATACTTCAGTGAATCTTTCTCTTTTCGGATTTTCCTTTAGAATCATTGTCGCTAACGCGCCGGTTTTTTTATGAGTTTTGAGAGCGGCGGAAATATCAATATCGGTAATAATCTTGCCGTTGACGATCAGAAATGTTTCGTTTTCGAGCAAATGACGCGCATTGTCCAATGCTCCGGCAGTTCCTAAAATTTTCGGTTCTTCCAATGTGTAATGAATTTTCACGCCGAAATCCGTCCCGTCGCCGAGAGCTTTTTTGACAGATTCGGGTTGATGATGAAGGTTGACGACGACTTCTTTGAAACCGTATTTGGCAACATATTCGGCAACATAACCGACGAGCGGTTTGCCAAGAAACGGAATCGCCGGTTTGGTGCGGTCAATTGTTAGTGGAAAAAGCCGCGTGCCGAAACCGGCGGCTAAAATCATTGCTTTCATAACTGATTTGTTGTTTGTGAACGGCTGTTTGCGGAAATTCTTCACAAATTTCTGTAAAGTTAAAACTTACTTTTTTTAACTTTTATTTGCAAACTTGCTAAAATCGGTTTTGCCGCTAAAATCGGTTGAGAGATGTCAAATTCAACCGTTGATAAAACTTACGCATTTTTTGAAACACCGCTTAACAAAAAACTTGCCGTTCAATTGGCAAATAATAATGTCAAATCTTTTTTGTTTCCGACGCTTGAAACGGAGAAAATTACTTTATTAAATGAAGAAAAAATCGCTCTGCTGAAAAATATAAATGTGTTTGATTGGCTTATTTTTACCGATGTTTTGGCGGTTGATTATTTTTTGGAAACATTAACCGAAAACGAAATTGATTTTTTTGAACTCGATGCCGTGCGCGTTTGCGCGTTTGGCGAAGCCGTCGCCGACAGATTGCGTTTCGATCAGATTCACGCCGATTTGATTCCGAATAGTTTGACAGCAGAATCTATTTTTTCAAATATCAGCGTTTACGTCGGCGAAAGTGGTTTAGTGGACTTGAAATTTTTGTTAATCAAAGAAATTTCAACTAATTTTGAAATTAACGAATTGTTAAAAAAGAAAAACATTGAACTAACCGAACTACTAATCTACAAAGCAAAAGATTTCGACAAAAACAACATTGCCAGATTAAAAACTTTAATAAAAGGCGGCGCGATTGATGAATTTGTATTTTCTTCGCCGGAAGATTTGATTGCGCTGAAAAATTGTTTTGCCGGTGAAGATTTGGAAAAACTATTTGCGGAAGTAAAAATTTCGGCAGTTGACGCAAACACTTTTCAAAACCTGAAGGAAAATAATTTCAAAGCACACTATTT
Organism: Pyrinomonadales bacterium; assembly: GCA_038200505.1. Classification (GTDB taxonomy): domain Bacteria; phylum Acidobacteriota; class Blastocatellia; order Pyrinomonadales; family Pyrinomonadaceae. The sequence goes on from JBBPXX010000047.1 coordinate 15,465, forward strand.
TATCTGAGGCAGAAGTCCGCGTGTGTGCAAGGGCGCAATAACGCACAAGTTTTGCGCCCTTGCTCACACGCGGACTTCTGCCTTTCTGAAATTCAGCGAAAAAACTGATAATCTCATATTTTATGAATGAATCGAGCGTTTTACTTTTTTTTATTGACGGTTTGGGAATCGGGCAACGCGGCGAAAGTAATCCGCTTTCGCAAATTAAAAATATCGAGCCGCTCGGTAATTTTCAGAATGAAAAAAACGAAATTATTTTTGACGGCGTTTTAATTCCGACTGATCCGCGTTTAGGCATCGAAGGTCGCCCGCAAAGCGCGTCAGGTCAGACGACAATTTTGACCGGAATTAACGCGCCAAAACATCTGGGCGTTCACAAACAAGGTTTTCCAAATCAAATTCTGCGCGACGTGATTGCCGAATATTCGATATTTTTGCAGTTGAAAAACTTGAAAATCGAGCCGAATGTTTTCGCCAACGCTTACACGCCCAAGTTTTTCAGCGAAACGCCGCGCTGGAAATCCGCGACGACGTGCGCGATGGAAGCGGCGGGAAATAGTTTTAGAAAACTGCCCGATTTATTTGGTCGCAAGGCTCTTTTTCACGATTTTACAAACCGGCATTTGATCGAATTAGGTTTCGACGCGCCTATTTTTTCGCCTTTGGACGCAAGTGGAATTTTAGCAGAACTCGTTTCAAATCACCGATTTACGCTTTACGAATATTTTATCACCGACAAAATCGGACACGCGCAGGATTTTGAAAAAGCCGCCGAATATCTGCCGCCGCTTGCCGAATTTATCAGAAAGACTTTGCAGAAAATAAATCTCGAAAAAACGACTTTTATCTTGACAAGCGACCACGGGAACATAGAAGATTTGTCCGTCCGTAATCACACTTTAAATGATGTTCCGACAATTATTTGGGGCAGAAAAAAACACGAAGCCGCCAAAATGATTAAAGATTTGTCAGATATTACGCCGACAATTATAAATTTGCTGAGTTAGTCTAAGCGCGAAAATTCTTCACGCGCCCTGAAAAAATTATATGAAATCTGAAAATATAAAAAATGACCGGCGCGAGATTTTCGGCTGGTTGATGTATGACTGGGCGAATTCGGCTTTTTATACAACCGTTATCAGCGTATTGCTCGGACCGTATTTGACTTCGCTGGCGCAGGCGCAGGTTGGCGAAAACGGTGTGATATTTAACTTCGGGTTTCTCGGTTCGGTAACGGCGAAAAATCTTTTTTTCGTCAGCGTGATGCTTTCCGTCATTGCTCAGGTTTTCTTTTTGCCGGTTCTCGGTTCGATTGCCGATTATTCAAATTTGAAAAAACGAATGATGGCGGTTTTTTGTTATTTTGGCGTTACAGCAAGCTGTTTGCTATTTTTCGTAAGTGGAAACGCTTATCTTTTCGGCAGTTTTTTATTGATTATCGCCAACTTGAGTTTCGGCGCGTCTATCGTCTTTTATAATGCTTATTTGATTGATTTAACGACGGAGGAAAAGCGCGACAAAATTTCGAGTTACGGCTTTGCACTCGGTTATTTGGGCGGCGTGATAATGCTCGTGCTGAATATCTTGCTGATTCAATACGCCGATAATTTCGGTTTGACGAAAGAAATGGCGGTGCGCGTTTCTTTGCTGGCGGCTTCGCTTTGGTGGGGAATTTTCGCGCTTGTTTTCTTTTATCTGGTCAAATCACGCGATGCGGTTAAGAAAATCCCCGACGATAAAAATCTCGTTACAATCGGATTCAGCGAAGTTATCGGAACTTTCAAGCGGCTTTATAAACTTAAAAAAACTTTCTGGTTTTTAATCGCTTATCTTCTTTATAACGACGGAATTCAAACGGTAATTACGGCTTCGTCGGTTTTTCTCGCGCAAGACCTTTTTGTTGCCAGAGGTTTGGAAACAGACGAAACCTTTCTGCTCGGTATATTTCTCGTCGCGCAAATTTCCGCGCTCATCGGCTCACTCGTTTTTGAAAGAATCGCCCGCGTTATCGGCGCGAAAAATACGATAATCGTTTCGCTCATTATTTGGTGCGGCATCGTTATTTATGCTTACGGTTTTCTCGAATCAACTTTTCAGGCGTGGATTATGAGCGTCTTTATCGGTTTGGTTTTGGGAAGCACACAGGCACTTTCGCGTTCACTTTTCTCACGGATGATTCCCGAAGGTTCGGAATCTTCGTTTTTCGGTATTTATGAAATTTCCGAAAAGGGGACTTCGTGGCTTGGACAACTCGTTTTCGCCATCGTCGTCGGCATTTCAGGTTCATACCGTCAAGCCATTCTCGCTCTGATTTTCTTTTTCGTTGTCGGAAGCATTATTTTGCTCTTTACAGATACGGAGCAAGGTATTCACGAAGCGGGAAATTTGACACCGGAAGAAGCGGCAGCGCAATAATATCATTCCAGACTCCAGATTCCAGAATTAAATCTGTAAAAGTTGTAATTTGTTATAAATTCAGAGTTGGATATAATGAGTATGTTCTTAATTTGGAATCTGGAATCTGGAATCTGGAATTAAAAAAAGTGATTGAATCAACGGATAAAATTGTAACTATCTTCGGCGGTTCGCGCTGCGGTGAAAACTCGGCTGAATATCAGCAGGCAAAAGAACTCGGCGGACGGCTTGCTGAAGCCGGTTTTACGATTTGCACGGGCGGTTATCTGGGCGTGATGGAAGCGGCTTCGCGCGGCGCACGCGAAAAAGGCGGGCGCGTTTTCGGAATTGTAATGAACCAATTTAAATCCGAACCGAATCGCTATTTGACCGATAAAGTCGCCACCAATCATTTTTACGGGCGATTGCAGAATTTGATTGAACGCTCTGTCGGATTCGTCGCCATTCGCGGCGGAATGGGAACGGTTACGGAAATTTCGCTCGTTTGGAACAAACTGCAAACCGGTGTGATAAATAAACGTCCGCTTGTTCTTTTGGGCGAATGTTGGAAACCCGTCGTCGAAGCGTGGCAAAAAAATCTCGTTGTCAGCGAAACGGATGTTTCGTTTTTGGACTTTGCCGATAATGCCGAAGAAGCCGCTCGAATTATTATCGAAAAATCAAAGGGAGTGATCGTATGAATTGTCCGAAATGCAACGCGCCGCTTTTGCCGAACGCGCAGTTTTGCGGTGGCTGCGGTTATCAAATGCAGAATCAATCGCCTCCTCCGAATTATCAGCAGCAATCATCGGGACGCGAAGCATTTAATTTCGATGCCGACAATCGCGGGCAGGGAAGAGGTTATACGTGGGAAATTCAACATCCCGGCTCGTTTGCGCTGGCGATTGTAAGTTTGCAAAGCGGACAATCTATTTCGGCGGAAGCCGGTGCAATGGTTTCGATGTCGTCAAATATTGATTTGCAATCGGAATTAAAAGGCGGAGTTTTCGGTGCGTTAAAACGTGCCGTCGGCGGCGAATCGGCTTTTGTGTCAACATTTACGGCGCAAGGCGGTGCTGGCGAAGTTACGCTTGCGCCCGGTGCGCCCGGTGATGTTGTCGGAATCGAAATGAGAAATCAAACTTTTATGGTGCAGTCGAGTTCATATCTCGCCGGTGATACGAGCTTGGTTGTTGATACGAAATTTGGCGGCGCAAAGTCGTGGCTCGGCGGCGAAGGTTTATTTTTGCTGGAAGTTTCGGGAACAGGTCTGTTGCTTGTTTCATCCTTCGGCGCGATTCATCGCAAAGCTTTAAGACCGGGCGAACAATACGTTGTTGACACCGGACATCTCGTCGCGTGGGAAGGACAAATGCAGTATCAAACGCGAAAGGCGGCAAAAAGCGGATTTTTCAGAAGTTTTCTAAGCGGTGAAGGTTTGGTTGCGGAGTTTTCAGGTCCCGGAGAAATTTTAATCCAAACACGAAACCTGCGGGCATTTGCCGGACTTCTAAAACCGTTTTTCCCGACGCAAAGCAGCAGCGGCGGATTTGATTTTGGAAGTTAACTGAGAGCGCGGACGCTTGAAAGGCGAAAGGATAAAGGATAAAGGCGAAAACAAGAAAATTTTTTTATTTATCCTTTCGCCTTTCGCCTTTATCCTTTTAAAGCTCCGGCTAAGGAAATATATGATTGGCTTTAAAGAAACAACTCAATCTTCACGAAAAAAAAATAAAAATATTGAAACCAAATTGAAAGGTCGCGCAGTTTCCAGAGGCATTGCCGTCGGCAAAGTCATTTGTCTGCACGGGCGAAAAAGACAATTTTACCGATTAGATTTAGAAGATTCACAACTCGAGCGCGAGATTCGGCGATTTCGCGCTGCTCTTCGCCTTGCAAAACGACAATTAAAAAAGATCAGTTCGGGCAAAAACGATACCAAGACAAATATATTCGATACGCATCTATTAGTTTTGGAAGATAAATCTTTGATTTCTAAAATTGACGAGCATATTAAAACCGAGAAAGTTAATGCGGAATGGGCGGTTAAAATTGTTACGGACGGTTATATCGCTAACTATAAAGCTATTTCCGATGAGCATTTAAGAGAGCGTTATATTGATTTGGAAGATATTGCAGAGCGTTTGCAAACTGCTTTGGGCGGCGGTGAAAAATCGAGTGTTCGACTCGAAGAAAATTCGATAATTGTTGCAAAGGAAGTTAAACCGTCAACGCTGATCGAACTGGTCGAGAGCAATCCGCAGGCAATTGTTACGGAAAACGGCGGCTGGACTTCGCACACTTTTATTTTGGCGAGGGAATTGAATTTGCCTTCGGTTACAGGTGTCAACCGGATTTTACGGCGCGTTCAAACAGGTGATAAAGTTATAGTTGACGCTTTCAGCGGACAGATCGTTTTGAATCCGAGTGAAAATACTCTGCAAGTTTACAAAGATGCCGCTTACGAATTTGAACAAAAAGATGTTGAAAAAATCGAATCCGGGGAAGCTAAAACATTAGACGGGAAAATAATAAAGTTACGCGCCAATCTGGATATTGAAAGAGATTATGCGAAGGCGAAAAAGTTTGGAGTCGACGGCATCGGGCTTTATCGCTCGGAATTTTTATTTAACCAATACAAAGGATTTCCATCTGAAAATAAACAAATCGAAGCCTATCGAAAAATTTCCGAAATGGTCGGCAGCGAAGGCGTTAATATCCGTACTTTTGATTTGAGCGTCGAACAATTGGCTGACGAATCTCAAGAACGCGAAAAAAATCCTGCTCTCGGTTTGCGGGCGATTCGCCTTAGTTTTACTCATTTAAAGGAGTTCAAAACCCAGCTTCGCTCGCTTTTACAGGCTGCCGCGATTAAAAAAAATATCAGCATCGTTTTGCCGATGATTTCAGATGTTGCTGAAATTAGGCAAGCAAAAAAGATTCTGGAACGCGAAAAACAAAATTTAAAGAAAAAGGGAATTGAATTCGACGAATTACCTTTGGGAGCGATGATAGAAGTTCCTTCGGCGATTTTGACAATTGACGATATTGCCGCCGAATGTGATTTTTTGTGTTTGGGAACGAACGATTTGGTGCAGTATCTGCTGGCAGTTGACCGCGATAACGAAAAAGTTGCGGATTGGTTTCGTACTCTGCATCCGTCCATTTTGCGTGCAATAAAAATGGTCGTTGCGGCTGGCGAAAAAGCGGAAATTCCCGTGATTGTCTGCGGCGAAATGGCAGGTTCACCGCTTTATGTGCCGATTTTGATCGGACTTGGCGTTACCGAATTAAGTATGAATATCAATTCTGTTTCGCGTGTCAATAAAATAATTTCGGGCATTGCTTTTGAAGAAGCGCACGAAATTGTCAAAAAACTGGAAACTTGCAAAACTCATCTGGAAACGGAGAACTTGGTTCACAAACTTTTTTCCGAAAAATGGTCGCATTTATTTCCGCAGTCAATTGTTCCGCCACAGTTGGCTAAACAAAAAAGTAATAAAAACTAGAAAAAACTCTTCTTTACGCTTTTATAAAATCAGGGGCTTTGATACCTCAAAAAAACTTGCTCAAAAAAGATTTGTAGGTTATTTTATCTACAAAAATCTCCAACCGAAAAATCGAGCAATGCAATTTCCGAATAATTGTTCTGTAATTTCTTGAAGTTATGTATAAATCTTTGCTAAAAGTTTCCTTTTTAGTAATTACTTGGACGTTTGAAAGGTGATTGGCACACCTTCAAAGATATTTGTCAGTTGTTCATAGACATTTTGATTATGTTTTCTGACCGTCCCGATGAAGCCTTGGATGCGGGCGTAGTTTTCCGCTCCTTTCTTTCTCC
>JBBPXX010000048.1:0-8934 GCA_038200505.1 Pyrinomonadales bacterium
CAACGAGCTAATCCGCCGGCGAAGTTCGGCATTTTCAGCTTCTAAAATTGCAATGTGATCTGATTCAGTCAATAATTTAAGATACCAAGTTGAACTCATTTCGACAATTCAGTTTGTCTTTTTGAGAACCTGAATTGTTACCTTTTTTTAGTCTTTTTCGTGTCTTTCGTGGGCAACAAAAATTGTTTTCAAACAGCTTCTAACAAAAATTTATTTTCCTTACGATTTTTAATACGAACTCTGGTAATAGTTTTTCCGCTGCGTTATTATTACTTTTTTCAATTCTATAATTTAATAACAAGGAAAAATTATGATTAAAAATCAATCTTCGATGAGAATGATTTTAAGTTTTGGTGAAGTTAATATGAATTTAAGCAAATTTTTAAAACTTTCTTTGATAATGTTGATTTTACCACTTGCCGTGCTATCGCAAACCATTGATAAAGCGTCGGTTCGCGGAAAAATTTTAGATCAGAACAATGCCGCGATTGTCGGTGCAAAAATTGCCGTCATCAATGAGTCAACCGGATTGCGGCGCGACGTTGTTACTGATGAAAACGGCAATTATACGATTGCAAATCTACCATTGACCGGAAAATATAAAATCACGGTTTCAGGCGCGGGTTTTGCCGACGAAGAAAAAAGCGACATCGAACTTCGCGCCAACGAAACCGCGTCCGTTGATGTTACGCTGTTTCCGCAAGGAACGAAAAACGAAGTTACCGTAACGGGAACGACCGAAAGTTTGCAAACCGATTCGGCAAGACTCGAAACACGGCTTGATTTGCAGAAAATTGATAACACGCCGATTGTCGGGCGCAAGTTGACGAATTTAGTTCAGTTAAATTCGGCTGTTCGTCCGGCACGCGGCACGGGTGATTTGTTTTTGAACAATTTCCTGTTTGTCGTCAACGGCAACGGTCGCCGTCAGACAAATTTCAGTTTGGATGGAAGCACGGGCAATGACGATTGGGGCAGACAGACGATTTTTACGAATATTCCTTTAGCGACGATTCAGGAATTTACGGTTTTGACCAATCCGATTTCGGCGGAATTCGGGCGCACAGCCGGAAACGTCGTCAACATCGTTACGAAATCCGGCACAAACGCTTTTCATACCGATTTGCTTTTTATGGGTCGCCCGAGCGGTTTGCAAGCCGGACAACCGCTTGCCAATCAACGCACACGCGACGAGCTTTTGCAGTTCAGCGGGATTTTTTCCGGTCCTGTTATTGAAGATAAAACACATTTTTTGCTCGGCGCGGAAGTTAATCGTCAGCGTCGTTCGACGGTTATTTCATCGCCGCTTGCCTTCGGTTCAATTTTCGACGGCAAATATAAACAATCGTTATTTTTCGCCCGACTCGACCATCAAATTAGCGAAAACAACACTTTGACCGGACGTTTTAATCTCGAAAGATTTACCGACAGCAACGCCAACGATGCCGTCGGCGGTTTGAATCTGCCGAGCGCGGGACGAGTTTTTGAACGCAATACTTATTCGGCGCAACTTTCCGAATCAGCCGTTTTGAGCGAAAAAATAGTCAACGAAGCGCGTTTTGAATTTCAACTCGGTTCGCCGATCACACAGTTCACACCGAACAATCCTTCGACACAGTTTATTCGCCCGATTTCAACTGAAGGCGAATCACGCGGCGCATTTTTGCTCAATCATCAATATCAATTTGCTGACACGCTTTCGCTGATTTACGGCAAACAGTCAATTAAATTAGGCGGCGACATCGAATTTTCTTCGTCTGGCGGCAACGGTCAGGAATTCGGCACGGGTTTTGTTTTAGGACAATTTCGATTTAAAAACAACGCTGCAACCAATAATCCGAATATTCCGACATCCGCTTTGAGTTTCAGCGATGTCGCATCTTTCACACAAAGTTTCGGCAACGCTAATTACAACGTCCGCGAATATTTATGGTCGCTGTTCGCGCAGGACGATTTTCGTGTGCGGCAGGATTTAACCTTAAATTTGGGTTTGCGTTATGATCGGCAAACTTTTACCGACGACACGAATAATTTCGCGCCGCGACTCGGTTTTGCCTACAATGTTTTGGGCGATAATAAAACCGTCGTGCGGGGGAGTTACGGCGTTTATTATTCGCAGCTTCGCGCTAATCTCGGAGCGCAATTCGGTTTGGGCGGTCCGAACGGCATTTTTACATTTTCCGTCCAGCCCGGACAATTCGGTTTTCCGACATCGTTTAACGCGCTTCCGGCATTTCCGGTGGGCGCAAATCTGCCGGCGCGAAACATCGTCATTCGTCCCGGACGCGCCGATTTTTACAACCAATTTTTCGACGTTTCAAAACTGCGCGGTTATCCCGCCAAACTTCTTAATCCATACACGCAGCAAGCGACAATCGGAGTCGAACGCGATTTGGGAAACAATTTTTTCCTGAAAGTTGATTACGTTTATTCGCATACCGCCGACATTGACCGTTCACTCGATTTGAACGCGCCCGCGACATTTACGCCGACGGGCAGCACAACCGCGCTGTCAACCCGCACGGCGGCGGCGGACTTGACCAGACCGATTACGCCGACAATCAACGGTTTCCGCAGAATTCAAGTCGTAACCAACGAAGGCGTGAGCGATTACAATGGTTTGCAGGTTAATTTTGAAAAACGATTCAGCCGCAATCTTTCATTTTTGGCAAGTTACACGCTCTCCAAAACGACGAACACGGTTGAACCAGATGCCGGAAACGGCGATCCGCTCGATGTCAATCAACTCGGCGAGTTCGAGCGCGGTTTGAGTCTTTTAGATCAACGCCACCGTTTTGTTTTCAGCGGTTATTATCAACTGCCGTATAAATTTACCGTCGGCGGCGTAACGACGCTTGCATCCGGCAGACCTTACTCGATTACCACCGGAAGCGATTCAAACGGCGACGGTTCGACGGCTGATCGTCCGTTTGATCTACAAAGCGGAACTTATCTGGAACGCAATTCGGGGCGCGGCACACCGACTTATTCAACGGATTTATTCGCGCAAAAATCGTTTCTTTTTAAGGAAAGGATGAGTCTGGAATTTCGCGCTGAAGTTTTTAATGTTTTTAATCATTTAAATGTTTACGGGCGCGTCGGAAATTACGGAAATGCTTTGCTCGGAACACCATCGCCGTCGCTCGGCAATCCAATCGGCGGCATTGCTAATGTTGATCCGAACCGCGAAATTCAATTTCAAATCAGATTTCGTTATTAAAGATAAAAACCGCTTGCGGTAGCGGGCGGTTGAACATCGCGTTTTGAACCTAAGCAAACTTTTCTAAATGTCAGCTTCAACTGTTCGCTACCGCAAATGGTTCTGACTTGTCCAATGAAACTTTTCTTGATAAATACACTTCTGCTCGGCTTAGTTTTTGGCTTGAGCGGTTGTCAGCAATCAGCGACAAATAACACCAATAAAAGCGGAATTAGTGTAACCGACGCGGAAAATAAACCGTTTTAATAAACGATAATTCGCGCATCGTCGCCATCGGAACGGCGATCACTGAAACCGTTTACGCGCTCGGTGCGGGTGATAGAATAGTCGGCGTGGACAATTCGAGCCGTGAATGTATTCCCGAATCGAAAAATTTGCCGACCGTCGGCGCACGCAATGCTTTGAATGCCGAAGGAATTTTGTCATTGAAACCGACGCTCGTCATTTTGGGTGCGGATTCCGCGCCGCCGCAGATTTTTGAACAACTTCGCAGTGCCGGAATCGCCGTTTTGACTTTAACGCCGAATTACACGATTAAAACCGTCAAATCAAAAGTTTCGACGATTGCCAAAGCCGTCGGCGCGGATGCGAAAGCGGCGGAAATTAATAGTTCGATTGACAATGAAATGAATGAAGTCAATAAAATGCTGGCAAATTTGGAGGAAAAACCGAAAGTAATGTTCGTCGGGCGCGGACCGAATATGCCGAATGCGACGATGGATTCATCGCTCAATTTTCAGTTTTCCATTCTCGAAGTCGTTTTGATGGGACGCGCACCTTACATCAATGGCGCGGAAACGGCGAAAGATTACGAAATTGCGCGAAAAGCACTTGCAGCGGTTGATGAGCAAAAATTGGAAGAGCGAATTTACCCGACGCTTTCCGGCGGCGAGCGACAGCGCGTACAGCTTGCCAGAGTTTTGGCGCAAATTTGGGAACAAATCGAAACGCCGCGTTATTTGCTGCTGGACGAACCGACTTCAATCTCGACATCGCGCATCAGCACGGCACTTTAAAGATCGCGCGGCGTTTTGCCGGAGAAAATGCCGCCGTTTTAGTAATTCTTCACGATTTAAGTTTGGCGGCACAGTATGCCGATAAAATTTTGCTTTTGAAAGACGGAAAAATTTCCGCATCGGGCGTTCCCGAAAAAGTTTTTACGACGGAAATTATCGCTGAAACTTTTAATGTAAATGTCAGTGTTATCAAACATCCGAAGTTTCAATGTCCGTTGATCGTTTGGCAAAACGATGGTGAATAAGCTGCAATTTCAGATTCCACATTCCAGATTTCAAATTCTGAAAACGATTAACGATTGACGAATTTAACATCTGTCATCTATTCCCGACATCTGCTTTGTGAAAATACAATATTTTAGAGCCAACCTGATTGAAACAACAATTCTCAAATCAACGTATTAAATTCGATAAAAAATCTTTTGGGAAAATTTACAATTTAGAAAAAATATATGAATCCAAAATCGTTGAGTTTGAAAGTTTCGACTTTCTTTTTATTATTTTTATTGACATTTGCACAAATCGCCAATGCCCGTCCGATGCCGGAATTTCAAAATCGGCAGGACGACGATGAAAAAGTTAAAAAACTTCCGCCGGTCAATTATTATCGCAGCCGGGAAATTGATGTGAAAAATGTTTCGATTGACCTGCGTTTCGATTGGGACAAAGAACAGGCTTACGGTTCGACAGTCGTGATGCTTGCGCCGTTCAAAGATTTACAAAAATTTAGTCTTGACGCGGCTTCGATGACGATAAATTCCGTAACTTTGGCGAACGGAACGCCTTTAAAATTTAATTACGACAAAGAAAAAGAACAAGATAATCTTGAAATTATGCTTGACCGCCAATATAAACGCGGCGAGGATGTTCGCGTCAAAATTGATTATAGAACAAATTACGTCAACACAGCCGATGCTGATACGGCAATCGGCAGTTTCGGGCGCGGGTTACGATTTATCAAACCGACGGCGAACGAGCCGAATAAACCGCGTCAAATCTGGTCGCAGGGCGAAACGGAATTTAACCGTTACTGGTTTCCTTCTTACGATTCGCCGAATGATTTTCGCACTTCGGAACTAAAAGCAACCGTCGAAAAACCTTACACGGTGATTTCCAACGGCAAACTGCTTGATGTTAAAGACAACGGCGACAACACGCGAACATTTTACTGGAAAATGGACACGCCGTATGCGAATTATCTGACTTCGATTGTCGTCGGTGAATTTACGGAAATAAAAAACGGCGATTATTCGGGCATTCCGGTTGTCGCTTACGGTTATCCGTCCGAAGCGAAGGAAGTGGCTGAAACGACGAAAAGAGTTCCGGCGATGGTCAAATTTTTCTCGGAAAAAACAGGCGTGAAATACGCTTATCCGAAATATTCGCAAACGATGGTCGAAGACTTCGGCGGCGGAATGGAAAATATTTCGGCGACGACGCAGATCGAAGAAATGATTCACGACGAGCGCGAATTGCTTGACGAAGATTCCGATTCACTGCAATCGCACGAACTCGCGCATCAATGGTTCGGCGATTATGTAACGTGCCGCGATTGGAGTCAGATTTGGCTTAATGAATCGTTTGCCACATATTTTCAGGCACTTTGGGACGAAGAATCGAAAGGCAAGGATTACTTTTTGATGAACGATGTCCGCTCCAATCAAAATCAAGTTTTAGCGACGTGGAATCAAGGCAATCGCCGTCCGATTGTAACGAAAAACTACGCGAACAAAGACGCGATGTTTGACAGTTACGCTTATCCGGGCGGCGGTTCGGTTCTGCATATATTGCGAAAACATCTCGGCGACGAGTTATTTTTTAAATCGCTCAATCGTTATTTGACCGATAACGCGCATCAACCAGTGCAGACCGAACAGCTTCGCATCGCTATCGAACAGACGACCGGACAAACAATGGATTGGTTTTTCGATCAATGGCTTTACAAAATGGGACATCCGATTTTTGAAGTAACGAAAAGTTATGACGCGGCGAAAAAACAGTTGACTTTGAATGTCAAACAAACGCAGAAAGTTGACCCGAAAAACGAATTTCCGCAGACGGAATTTTTCCGCGCCTTTGTTGATGTCGAAATTGACGGCAATGTGCAGAGAGTTTGGATAAAACCGCAAGCTGAAAATACGTTTACATTTGCATCGGCAGCCGAACCGAAACTCGTTAATTTTGATTACGAAGGCACTTTATTAAAAGAATTGAAATTTGACAAACCCGTCGCCGAACTCGTTTATCAAATGCAGAACGACAAAGATATTTTAGGCAGACGCTGGGCAATTGACGAACTTGGCAAAAAGGCAAAAAATGCGGCTGACAAAACACAAATTATATCGGCTCTATCCGGTTCGGTAACAAATGACGCAAATTATCTGATTCGTCGCGCGGCAATCTCGGAAATCAGTCAAATAAGTTCGCCGCGATCCCCGAATCCGCTTGCTCCGGCAACGGCAGCCAAGCTCGACGACGCAACGGTGCAGACACTGTTAAAAGCTGTTCGTGACCCGAATGCACTGGTTCGTGCCGATGCCGTCGAACTTTTGGGAATGACGCAGGACGCAAAATATACGGATGTTTATTTATCGGCTGTGAACGACAGGAGTTATACGGTAATTGACAATGCGGCGGTTGCTTTAGCCAAAACAAAAAATGCGAAGGCTTTTGACGCGCTCGTCAAACTGGCGAATACGCCGTCGTGGAAAGGTCGCATCGCTACCGCCGGTTTTCGCGGACTCGGCGCGTTGGAGGACAAACGCGCGCTGGATTTTTCGTTCAAAACAGTCGCCGATAAAACACAGCGGCTCAACGCTCGCAACGCCGCTCTTGGCGTGATCGCGGCGACGGGCAAAGGTGATGCTCGTGCTTATCCGCTCATTTTCAATGCTTTTAAGCAAGCACTCGACGAAAATAACTTTCAGGGAATTTTCTCCGGCGCACAATCTCTCGTCAAAATTGCAGATCCGCGCGGACAGGAAGCCTTTGATTTGTTGAAAGCAAAATTTAAAGATCAACCGCAATTTATGAACTTTGCGACCTTCCTTGAATCGCAATTTAAGCAGGCGGTTGCCAAGTAATCAAAAGCGCAATAAAAAAACTCGGAATTGAAACGAATTTATCGTTTCAATTCCGAGTTTTTTAATAATTGGAGGCTTCAGACTTAACCGCAACACAAGCTGAAATTGCTGCCGTTGCTCTGTTCCCAGTCTAGCGGAGTTCACAACTCAAACCTTGTGCGGAGCCTGAAGCCGTATCTAAAGGGTAAAGGCTGAAGGATAAAGGCGAAAGTTAAATCCTAACTTTATCCTTTATCCTTTCGCCTTCAGCCTTTAAGCTGGCGGAAAGGGTGGGATTCGAACCCACGGAACCCTTTTGAGGTTCACTACATTTCCAATGTAGCCAATTCAACCGCTCTTGCACCTTTCCTAAAGGGTAAAGGATAAAGGCGAAAGGCGAAAGTTATTTTTTTCGCTCTTTAACCTTTTTGGCAATTGTAATAAAGATTGCCATTAATTCCTTTGTTTCCTGACGTATTAGTTGTAATTTATCAGAATTGAATAAATTCAATTCTTCAATAAGTTCCAACCAATAAGCGGTTTCTTCTAATTCCTGCAAAGAACCTTCAATTTTGCTGATAAAATCAGCATCAGATTTAGCGTGTTGCGCTTCACGGTATTGCGCTCCAACCGATGTCCCGCAACGCAAAACCTGTTTTCCCAAAACCTGCGACTCAGTAGTTTTCGGCAAAGCCGCAAAAAGTCTGACAATCCGAATGGCAAAATCTTTCGTCCTAACTTTCAAATCGGAATTATCCATAATTTCGCCTTCTTCTTTTCTTAACCTTTCGCCTTTGTCCCTCAGCCTTCACCCTTTAAGAATGGCGGAGAGGGTGGGATTCGAACCCACGGTACCCGCAAAGGTACAACAATTTTCGAGACTGCCCGATTCAACCACTCTCGCACCTCTCCGAAAGGCGAAAGGGGAAAGGCGGAAGGATAAAGTTAAGATTTAATTTTATCCTTTTGCCTTTTCCCTTTGAAAAAAATTTGCATCAGATTTCGGCATTTATCTGCCGAAACACCTGAAATTATTTCGATTCTATGATTCAAAGAACTTGTGTCGCAAAGCCTGAAAACGCTTTCGACCGCGCCGAATCTTTCGTCGTGCGCTCCGAATACTAATCGTTTGATTCTGGCATTGACGAGCGCACCGGCGCACATCGCGCAAGGTTCAATAGTCGTATAAACAGTCGTTTCAGTCAACCGATAATTGCCGATTTTGGCGGCGGCTTCGCGCAAAACCAAAATTTCGGCGTGTGCCGTCGGATCGCAATCGGTAATCGTGCGATTCCCGGCGACGGCTAAAAGTTCGCCGTTTTTGTCAATCAAACACGCGCCGATTGGAATTTCACCAAAATTTTGAACAGCTTCGGCAGCTTCAATCGCCGTTTGCATCCAAACTGCATCTGATTTTGTCAGCATATCGAATTCTAACTTATCAAAAGAGCAAACAAAAAATATATGTTTATGAAATTCATCTGTCAAGCGCGTAAAATCATTAGACATTATTTGAAATAAGATAATTCCTCAACATTTGTAAGATCAATCGTTTGCATTGGCTGGCGAAATGTAACTCGCAGATTGTGCAATCCACAGGCAATCTCCATTATTACGTCCGAGATATTCTCTTTCG
>JBBPXX010000049.1:0-11103 GCA_038200505.1 Pyrinomonadales bacterium
ACATTGGCAGTAAGACTTGAAATTCTTCGTCCGTTAAACTCGTGACAGAAAGAAATTCTCTCGGCTTTCCTTTTAATTCATCATATTTTAACATTTACACAGTTTATCTGATTTTTCTTATTTCAAATAATGTCTAATATAATTCACATCGAAACGGCATGCACTTAAGTAAGCATTACAGACAAAATCCTACTATCCAAAGTTTTCTAGGTGGTGTCCAAGATGAAAGTCAAAGAAATATTTACAAAAAAATTGCCGAGAAATCAGGCAAATCATTATTTGATCTTACAAGTAGTGATTTTTTAAGTAACGATTTACTGATAGATAATATTGGAGTCAAAGATGTCTTTAATCAGAATTTTTCGATTTTATTTAAACGTTATTATGACAAGTTGGATGATGCGGAATACATTCATTTTAAGAATAATAATAACGAAGAAGTTAAGAAATTCTCTTCGGAAAACTTTGTGGAATCATTTGGTGAGCCGCCTTGGAAACTGGTAAATCGGGTAATTGGTGAGGCGAAACTTGATTATCACACCAATTCACCTGTTGATTTACATCGGGATGCTGTTTACGAATTTAAACTGATAAGTAATTTCAACGATGATGAGATTAAATTCAGTGATCTTTCATCGGGCGAAAAAGTTTTAATGTCTTTAGCACTCGCTCTCTACAATTCTCAATATGATGTTGAATTTCCAGAAGTCCTATTGATGGATGAGCCAGATGCTTCATTACATCCGTCAATGTCAAAGCAGTTTCTTGATGTAATTCAAAATGTTTTTGTCAAAGAAAAAGGCGTAAAAGTGATTATGACAACTCACTCACCTTCGACAGTTGCACTTGCGCCGGAAGAGGCAATTTTTATCGTAAATAAAGCGGGAGAAAGAATTGAGAAAGCAACAAAAGATGAAGCACTTAAAATTTTGACCACTGGCGTTCCGTCATTCAGCATAAACTATGAGAATAGAAGACAAGTTTTCGTCGAAAGTGCTAATGATGTTTATTTTTATGAGAAAATGTATGAAAAGTTATCAGGCTATTTAGAACCTGAAATTTCTTTAAGTTTTATATCTTCCGGGGAAAGCAGAACAGATAAAAACGGTCAACCAGTTTCTAATTGTGAACAAGTCACCAAAATAACAACAATTTTAAGAAATTCAGGTAATAAATTTATTTTTGGAGTAATTGATTGGGATACAGATAATTCAAGCAATGATTATGTAAAAGTTCTCGGAGAAAATAAAAGATATAATATCGAGAATTATATTTTTGATCCGATTTTTGTTTCCGCTTTACTTTTTCAAGAACAAGCAGATGACTTTACAAGAGAAAGTTTGAAACTTGAGAAAAACCAAAGTTATTCTGACTTTAGGCATTTAACCTCAGAACAATTACAAATAATTTCTGATGTTTTAACACACAAAGTAGCCGAAAAACTTAACCTAACAAACGAAGAAATAATAACCGTTCAATATCTCAATGGGAAGGAAATTCAACTTCCAATATGGTATTTGCATCATAACGGACATCATTTGGAAGAGTGTTTGAAGCAAACCTTTCCGAAACTAAGAAAATTCAATCAAGAACAAGGACTCAAAAAAGAAATAATAGATAAATATATCGATAACATTCCTGAATTTATCTCACGGGATGTTTTAGATGTTTTCAAGCAAATTCAAACATCGTGATTAAGATTTATCTTTCAGGCACAAGCGTAATCAACCCGCGCAAAGCATTATTAACGGATTGCGAATCAGGAAAATATTTCCGCAAGTCTTCGTAAAGAAATATCAGGCAACAATCGTTCTAACAAGTTTAATTGAAAATACCTTCCGCCAATTGCATTTTCAAAATAATCTGGCTGTCGCGTCGGCTGAAGATGTTTATTAAATTCATTGTGCGGTCAAAATCTTTTTCGGCGAGTTTTTTTAAGATCGAGCTATCAAACGAAACAAAGCCCAGAGAACTGCCGTTGGTCAGCAAAAATTCGCCCTGTTTGACGTTTGAATTTCCCTGAAAGCTGTAAGTTATGGCGGCGGCATCAGATAACTCGTTTATTTGCGGGATTAAAGATTCAAACATTCTGAATGATTCAGCCGGTTCGATCATCGCATACGCCGATATTATCTGCATCAAGACGGACATTTCGTTTGAATTCTCCGGTTTATACGGAATCGCGGCGCGGGTTTTTCCTAAAATCGAGGCGGCGTGGGATTTATTTTCTTCGGGGTTTTTTTGATAAATTGCGTTGGCGAGATTTATCAGCGCATTGAACCGCGTGTTTTCGGGAAATCCGTCAATAATTCTCTCGGCTTCGGCAAATTTTCCGGTGGAAATCAAAGTGTATGAATACTGCCAGTTCAGGTTGCGAAGTGCTTCATCTAAAGCGTCGTCGGCAAAATTTTCCCTTAATACTTCCGCCGCGCGGTTCATATTTCCTTGCTGGGCGAATTTATTTGCCGCCATTTGATAAATTTGGCGGCGCGCTTTGGTCGGCACTTTGTCGGCTGCCCCGAGGATTGTTTCCGCCGTCGTGTCGCCGCTGCTCAACATTTTGCTGATTTTAGGAGTATAAAATTGCCCCAACCTGAGCTGCGTGCGGCATTATTCTGCATCTGTTTTAGTTTGGCGACACTGCCGGGCAAAAGTTTTTCGGCAATCGGCAGCATCGAATAAGCGTAAGCGTTTCCGTAACGGTTTGCTTGCCGCAAAGCAGAGGAAATCAGCTTGTTGGCGAGATTTCGCATTTGTGAGTTGTCAAAATTGATAAATTTTTCATTTTCATTTTTTTTGCGGATGTGTTCGGTCAAAAAAGTTAAAGCGACATTGGCGTTTTGAGGATAACCGCTGTTAGAAGTATCAAAACTGCCGTCAATCAATTTGCCAATGATTTCGGAAGCGAATTCATTGGCGGCATCGGCATCTTTTGTGTGCAGCTTTTGGAGCAAATTTAGTGTTTGCGGTGTCAAATCTTTTTTCAGCGAATCTTTGAGAAGTTTGACGGCGCGCTCCGGGTTTTGGTCGGCGGCGAGTCGAATAAAATTTTGTTCGAGATTTGTTTCGTTTTGAACGAGATAGGCGTAATTGTTGTTTGAATTGCTGATTTTGGAACTTTTGTCCGGCGAAATCAGCATTGCTTTTGAGATTTTTGCCGGACGCGATTTGACGAGATAATCCAGAGCTGATTCGGCATCGCGGGCGGCGATCAAGTTTAAAATCTGCGGGCGCGGATTTTGTCCGGTCAGCAAACTATTTTGATAAGCCGCATTTTTGGTGTCGGCTTCCGCCAGATTCTGTGCGTTGATAAGTTCACCGACGGCGTTTTGAAAAAGTGTGCGGGCGAGTTTTTCGTCGTTTTTCCATATCAGATTGCCGACTTTGGCATAAACGAGTGCGCGGTTTTCGCCGAGCTTTAACTGCGGAATGTCGCCCAGAAGCTGATTGACCAGAACAACTTGCCGACGCTGTTTTTCCTTGGCGGCATCGTCGGTTTCCTGAGCAAAAACGTAAAACGGTAAAGTTAAAAGAAGCAGACAAAAGAGGGAACGGGCAATCATAGATTTATCTCCTGTTTTCGGAATCGGTTATGTCAAATAGAGATTTGAAAGCCGAAAAAGGTTGCACCGGCTTAAATCGTCAATCGTGTTTGCGGTGATTTCATCATTCTATTAAAAATTTTTGCATCGGAGGTTAACTTCTTTCCATTAATGATTTACGATTAACGATTGACGACATTAGCGGATTGCTTCGATCATTTCTTTGACGGCTTGACTCAGACCGACGAAAATCGAACGCGAGATTATATTATGTCCGATATTGAATTCGGTTATTTCATTCATTTGAGCGAGGGCGCGGATATTTCTGTAAGTCAAACCGTGTCCGGCGGCGACGACCAAACCGAACTGTCCGGCGAAAGTTGCCGCGTCGTCAATTCTCTTTATTTCCTGCGCGGCACGAAGTGCGCCTTCGCCGTGCGACGATTTTGCGCCG
Organism: Pyrinomonadales bacterium; assembly: GCA_038200505.1. GTDB lineage: Bacteria > Acidobacteriota > Blastocatellia > Pyrinomonadales > Pyrinomonadaceae. The sequence continues at coordinate 3,997 of JBBPXX010000049.1, forward strand.
AGCGTCAACTCGGCGTATTCGGCGGTGCAAAGTTCGACTTGCTGCGCTCCGGCATTATGCGCGGCTTCGATTTGCTGTTTATCGGGATCAATAAAAATGCTGGCGAAAATTCCCGCGTCGCGCAGACGTTTGACCGCCGTTTGAACGACGGGAAAATTGTTAATAACATCTAAACCGCCTTCCGTCGTGATTTCATTTTGACTTTCAGGCACGAGCGAAACGGCATCAGGCTTTGTGTTGACGGCGATATTTATCATTTCATCAGTCGCTGCCATTTCGACGTTCAAATATGTCGTTACAACCGAGCGCAGTATTTCAATATCTTTGTCCTGAATATGCCGCCGGTCTTGGCGCAGATGAACGGTGATACCGTCCGCGCCCGATTGTTCGCAGATGACGGCGGCGGCGATAATACTCGGCTCGATGGTTTTTCGCGCTTCTCTGACGGTTGCGACGTGATCTATATTGACGTTTAATTTTGCGGTCATAATTATTTTTAATGCAAATTTCGATTAAGGTTTAATTTTATCATAAACGCCGCGCTTTGCATTTTTGCGAATTTGCCGAACTTCGTTAAACATTCGCTGGCTGTCGCGGAAAACGCTGACGGTCGTGCCTTCGCAATGATCCCAGCGCACCGGAATTTCTTGTAATTGCAATCCGTGATAATCGGCGACGTAAAGAAATTCGACATCGAAACCGAAACGGTCAATCGTCATTACGTCAAGCAGCGGACGGAACTTGTTCATATTAAATGCTTTGAAACCGCATTGCGTGTCCCAAAAAGGCAAACCCGTCAGCGTTCTGACAATTAAATTAAAAACTTTGCCGCCTTGTTCGCGCCGCCACGGTTGACGAATCCCGATTAAGTTTCTGTCCAAAGCACGTGAGCCGAAGGTTACGTCAAATTCACCGTTTTCAATCGGTTCGATGAGTTTTGGCAGCTCGGAAATCGGTGTCGAAAGGTCGGCATCGCTGAATAATGCAATTTTACTTTTCCCTTCAAGCAAACCCGTTTTAACTGCAAAACCTTTGCCGCGGTTATCTTTATAACGAATAACTTTTGTTTCGATGTCGGGAAATTCGGCGCAGGCTTTTTCAGCAATTTCTGCTGTCGAATCACTCGAACCGTCATCCACGACAATAAGTTCCGCAGATAAATTTTCCTTTTTAATATAATCGAGAATTTTCCCGACCGATTTGCCGAGTCTGATTTGTTCGTTGTATGCCGGAACGATAATTGAAAGATTTGTGTGCATTTTATGAAAAACTAAATAGTAAATTGTCCGGCATATTTTGTAAATCTTTAGCGAATGATTGTGCGGGTTTTGTAAAAAATGACAACCGCAGCCTGACTTTTTTCAACCAATATATGATATAGTTTTAAACGATTCGGAGAACATATAATGAGCAAAAAATTAGGAATAATTGCGATTTTGTTAATTGCCGTCGGCGCGTTGGTCGGCGGTATTTTCGGTAAGCTGCCGTTGATCACTTCGGCTGATACTTCATTGACACCCGACAAAATTGTCGCCGATTATCGTCAGGCTCTCGAAGTCATTGATGAAAATTACGTCGGAGAAATTGACCACGAAAAAGTTACGGAAAGTTCGGTGCAAGGAATGCTGTTCACACTCGACCCGCATTCGTCGTTTTTTACGCGCGACGAATTCCGCAAACTTTATGAAGATCAGTCTTCGCAGTTTTACGGCATCGGCGTTTCGATTTTGCAGCACCGCGACGGCGTTTATATTCAATCAATAATTCCCGGCACGCCCGCCGACAAAGCCGGACTTCGTTACGGCGACAGATTTGTCGAAATCGAGGGCAAAGACGCGAAGACTTATTCGAGTGCCGAAGTTTCAAAAAACGTCCGAGGCGAGCGCGGAACTCCCGTCAATGTAAAAGTTGAACGCGCCGGAGTTGATAAACCGATAGATTTTACAATCGTGCGCGGCGGCGTTCCGCTTCCTTCGATTCGTAATTATTTTATGCTCAACAACAATGTCGGCTACATCGGTTTTACGGGTGGTTTTCAGGAAACTTCCGCCGACGAAATGGATCAAGCGATTGGCGATTTGAAAAAACAGGGAATGCAGAGTCTTGTGCTTGATTTGCGCGGAAATCCGGGCGGATTGCTTCCGCAGGCGATTGAAGTTGTCAGCCGCTTTATTCCGCGCGGTCAAACCGTCGTTTCCGTCAAAGGTCGCTCGAAATATTCTCAAACGCAGGAATTACGCACGACCAGCGGCAATACGCAGGACTTTCCGCTGGTCGTAATGATAAACGGCGGTTCGGCTTCGGCTTCGGAAATCGTCGCCGGCGCGATTCAGGATTACGGGCGCGGTTTGATTGTCGGCAGCGACAGTTTCGGCAAAGGTCTTGTCCAGAGAGTTTTTCCGCTTAATTACGGAACGGGTTTGACATTGACGACGGCGCGTTATTATACGCCGTTCGGACGCTCTTTGCAGAGAGATTATTCTAACGGTTCAATTTACGATTATTACACGCATCATTCCGAAGACGGCGAAAGTGATTCGACAACGCCGACGGACGTAAAACCGAAACCTGCGGGAAGTCCTGTAACGACGGCGGGCGGCAGAGTTTTTTACGGCGGACGCGGTATCGAACCTGACATCAAATCTCCCGCACTTGCTTTTACGCCTTTGCGCGGACGACTCAACGAAGCGGCGTTTTTCTTCGTTCGCCAATTGGTCGCGGGACAAATCAAAGGTTTTGAAAATTACAAAGCCGACAGACAAAATTTCAAACCGACTGTTCTACCCGAAGATTTTCAAATCAACGATAAACTTTTTGAGGCTTTTCGCGCTTACACAGCTAAACAAAAAGACAACGGTTTAACGGCGGCGAATATCAACAGCCAGATTGATTACGCCAAATCACGTCTGCGCGACGAACTTGCCACCGCCAATAATTCGACTGAAGCCGGTCAGCAGGTTTTGCTCGAAACCGATCCGCAGGTTTTAAAAGCAATTGAAGAAATACCGGATGCCAGAAAACTGTTAGAAACTATTATGGTTAAAAAATAAACCGGAGAACTTAATGTTAATAAAACTATTCACATCAATCTTGATTACGGCATTACTTTTGCCAATCGGCACACTTGCATCAAATCCGACAGAACCGCTTTATGATTTAGCGATTGTCAACGCACGAATTATTGACGGCACGGGAAATCCTTGGTTTCGCGGCGCAATCGGTATTAAAGACGGACGAATCGTAAAAATCGGACGTATTGAGGCGGGAACTGCTAAACAGACGATTGATGCCCAAAACAAAATCGTTGCGCCCGGTTTTATTGATGTTCACGCGCACGTCGAAGAAATTTACAATATTCCGTCGGCGGAAAATTTTATCAGGATGGGCGTTACTTCGCTCGTTACCGGAAACTGCGGCGGCTCGACGACGGATGTGAGTAAATTTCTCAATCGGATGTATGAAACGCCGGTTACCGTTAATCTCGGAACTTTAATCGCGCACGGTTCGGTGCGTTCAAAAGCAATGGGTTTAGACAATCGCGCTCCGACTGCCGAAGAACAGGCAAAAATGGATGAAATCGTCGAACAGGCAATGAAGGACGGCGCACTCGGACTTTCCACCGGATTAATTTATGTTCCCGGCACGTTTGCCAAAACCGAAGAAGTTGTCGAACTGGCAAAAGTCGCCGCAAAATACGACGGCGTTTACGCCAGCCACATCCGCGACGAAGGCAACGGCGTGGTCGAAGCGGTTAAAGAAGCAATTAACATTGGCGAACAGGCGAAAATGCCCGTCGAAATTTCACATTTCAAAATTTCCAGCAAAGCACTTTGGGGACAAACCCCGACAACTATCGGATTAGTTGAAGATGCCCGAAAACGCGGCTTGACCGTAACGGTTGACCAATATGCTTACACGGCTTCTTCGACATCGCTTGATGTGCGTCTGCCGAGTTGGGCGGTTGCCGGCGGACGCGAAGAAGGCAAAAAACGGCTTGCCGATAAAGCGACACGCGAAAAAATTGTCAAGGAAATGAAGGAAGACCTCAAGAAAAAGAAATTTAAAGATTACAGTTTCGCGTATGTCACCGGTTACGAGCCGAATCCCGAATTTAACGGCAAAAATATCGCCGAAATTACGCAGATGATCAGAGACACAAAGAAACTCGACGCACAAATCAAACAGATTTTCGAGATGTATGAAAAAGGCGGTGCGGGAATGGTCTATCGCGTGATGGACGAAAAAGACGTTGAAAATATTATGCGCCAGCCGTTCACGATGATTGCCGCCGATTCGAGCGTCAGAAAATTTGGCGAAGGCGTTCCGCATCCGCGCGGTTACGGCAATAACGCCAGAGTTTTGGGCAAATATGTGCGCGAAATGAAAATTATTACTCTCGAAGACGCGATTCGCAAGATGACATCACTTCCGGCGCAAACATTCGGCTTGCGCGACCGAGGTTTGATTCGTGAAGGTTTCGCTGCTGATTTGGTGATTTTCGATGAAAATACGGTTGCCGACAAAGCGACTTTTGAAAATCCGCATCAATACGCAACAGGTTTTTCAGCTATTATAGTCAACGGCGAAGTCGTTTTTGACGGGCAAAAAATGACCGGAAAAATGTCGGGACAGCCGCTTTACGGAAACGGTTTTGTGAAATAATTTGTATTTAGTGTTCCGAGTTTTCTAATTTGCAATTTCCTTTTCGGCAAGTTACCATATTGCCTCATTAAGACAAGTCTTTTATTAGCCTATTCCACCAAAATAAGTTAGAATTTATAAGGCTTTTTATTTCAATCATTCAACAGTTTTCTATGGGATTTTCAACAATAGCAATTCACGCCGGAAATGAACCCGACAGCGCAACCGGCGCGGTCAGTGTTCCGATTTATCAAACCTCGACTTACGCGCAGGAAGAACTGGGAAAACACAAAGGTTTTGAATATGCAAGAACTCAAAATCCGACGCGGCTTGCTTTAGAAAAAAACATCGCCGCGCTTGAAAATGCAGATTACGGTTACGCATTTGCTTCGGGAATGTCGGCGATTGATGCCGTTTTGAAACTCGTCAAAGCAGGCGATCACGTTATTTGCGGCGACAATACTTACGGCGGAACTTATCGTCTTTTCGACAAGGTTTTGTCAAATTACGGCATCGAGTTTGATTTTATTGATACTTCAGACATTTCAAATTTGGAAAACGCTTTTAAGCCGAATACGAAAATAGTTTTCGTTGAAACTCCGACAAATCCCGTAATGACCGTAACGGATTTACAGGCGGTTTCCGATTTGGCACACGCGCACGGCGCACGGGTTGTTTGCGACAATACGTTTATGTCGCCTTATTTTCAGCAACCGATAAATTTCGACGTTGATATTGTCGTCCATTCGACGACGAAATACTTAAACGGACATTCCGACAGCATCGGCGGATTCGTCGCACTGAATAACGAAGAAGATTCCGAATGGATAAAATTTGTCCAAAACGGAATCGGCGCGATTTTGTCGCCTTTTGATTCATTTTTGGTTTTGCGCGGCACGAAAACTTTAGCCGTCAGAATGGAAGCACACGATAAAAACGGACGCGCCGTTGCAAGTTTTTTAGCCGAACATCCGAAAGTGCAAAAAGTTTATTATCCCGGATTGCCCGATCATCCGCAGCACGAATTGGCAAAACGCCAGCAAACAGGCTTCGGCGGAATGGTCGCCTTTGAAACGGGTTCGCTCGAAAACGCAAAAAAAGTTTTAGAAAACGTCAAACTTTGCACATTAGCCGAAAGTTTAGGCGGTGTCGAAAGTTTGATTTCCCATCCTGCAACAATGACACACGCTTCCGTTCCGGCGGAAAAACGCCAAGAACTCGGTATTACGGACGGTTTAGTGCGCGTATCTGTAGGAATTGAAGATATTGAAGATATTATTTCTGACTTAGACCAAGCACTTAGTTAGTCTGGGAAGTCTGGAAAGTCTGGAAAGTTAATCTTTTTCCTAGACTTCCCAGACTTCCCAGACTTCCCAGACTTACTTAATTATGTTGATTGCTGAAACACATGCTACATCGCACATCGGGCGCGTCCGCAAAGGGAACGAAGACAATTATCTTCTTTTGCATATTACGGACTCGAAAAATTGGACAGGCACACAAGACCCCGGCGATTTTATTATCGAAACTCAAAAATTCGAAATTGATGACAACGGCGTGGTTTGTGCCGTTTCGGACGGAATGGGCGGTGCTTTGGCAGGCGAAGTTGCCAGTCAGATGGCGGTTGAAACGGTCAGCCGGATTTTTTTGGATGAAGACCCGGAAAAAACGATTTCGCCCGACAATGATAATGATTCTTTGGTTGGAAAACTTTACAATGCCACAATCTACGCCAATCATTTAATTCACCAGCAGGGACGTTCCGACCCGCAATATAATGGAATGGGCGCGACCTTTACGGGACTCAGCATTACTAGCGAAGCTGTGGATTTTGTTCAGGTTGGCGATAGCCGTGCGTATCTTATTCGCAATAATCGAATCGAGCAGTTGACAAAAGATCAATCGCTTGTTCAACAATTGATTGATGCAGGACAGATTCAGCCGGAAGAAGCTGAAACCCACACACTCAAAAATGTCATACTGCAAGCTCTCGGCGCACAAAATGAAATTTATCCGGTTGCTTCGCGCCTGATGCCGCAGCGTGGTGATATTTTGTTGCTTTGCAGTGATGGCTTATCCAACAAAATCAGCAGCACGGATATGCAGAATATTATTTCGCAATATCCTGACAGATTGGAAATGGCGGCGGCTCAACTCGTTAAGCTAGCCAACGAAAATGGCGGCGAAGATAATATCACCTTAATATTGGTAAAATTAACGGGCGACGATCTGCCGGAAGCAAACGATGGTGAGATTGATTTGCAAGTACTTGATTTTGGGAACATTCACGACACGGCTGATCAAGACCTCGGAGAAATGTTATAGAATAGGACTTTCGCTTTTTGACAAAATGTGATTAAACAGATGTTCTAATGATAACAAAAAATCAATACGTTGAATATCTGTTAAGTACTCCAATCAATTATACTTGTTCCAATTTATCAGAGCATTTGGAGAAAGTCAGTC
>JBBPXX010000050.1:0-22485 GCA_038200505.1 Pyrinomonadales bacterium
ACGACTGTTCTTTTGCTTGTCCTTTTCGGCTTTGATTTTCTGTCGCAAATCTTCTACGCTTTCTTTTATCTCGGGTAAGGCTTTATTCATTTCCTTAGCTTAAAGATTTATTGCATATTCTTCAAGTCCATTCCGTATGAGTAGTTTTTCATCCGCCAAACCGCGCGGTTTCATCATCTCAAAAGTTTTTTTCAATTTTTTGTCAGGCTGTGTTGAAAGGGGCGAACAATAAGACTTGGCAAAATACTTTTTTATTAGTTTGAATGCTGAGATAGGCGAAGTTTGACGCGCCGCCGTTTCGTCATTTAACCTGCCGGTTTCACGTTTGGCAAGAAAATTTTCCAAAGTTTCAATATTGCCCGTTTCCCAATTCCAAACCAGACATTTTTCTTCGCATTCGGCGAGAAAGGCGGACAAATTAAATTGTCTGGGTAAATCATAAGTGGCATTGACGATTAAAACGGCATTTTGCCAATCTTTCAAATCTATTGGTTTTGAAAGTGAATATTTTATAAACCGTCTGATGTCCCCAAAAATCAAAAACAAACTTACCGAAATTTGACGTAATGAAGCGATAATAGGATTTGCAAGGAAATATAAACGCGAGGAAAAGGGAATCCGGCATTTTATCCGGCGGTTTCGGACGGCTTCAAAAAATAAATTTTGGAAATTTCTGACAAAAGAAAATTCAATTGTAGTTTTTTTGGCTGAAATGTGCGGGATGATTACTTCATCGGGTTCAACTTTATTTAGAACCGCTTCGATTGCCGCCTGCATATAGGCTGTGTCGGAAAAACTCAGTCTGTAATGTGCCTGCGAAACGAGATGCAGTTGATCTTCGATATTTCGTCCGATATCGGCGTTAAATTCGTCTTTGACTTCGTGAAACTGCCGTCAAACTTCCTCATTATCAATATCGAGATCGTGCAGAAACAAGACATTTACGTTTTGCCGGACATTACTTTTTGATAAATGATATTCGGTGAACGCATCTCCGACGAGCAAAATATAATATTCGTCGTTTGTTCCATCTTCGGTTTGTTTATAAAACCATTGCAGTTCGGCAGAGATTTGGGCGACAGCTAAAATTTTTTTCGGCTGTAAATTCTGAGATTTCGGCATTTCAAATAAAATTCGGATGCGAACGCAAAATTTATTTGCGTCCGCATCCGATAAATCTAATCATTCACGCCGGTTTTATTGACGGTGTGGCGCAATCTCCATTCGTCTCCGACATTCGCCCACGAATGCGGTGATCGGAATTTGTTGCATAACTCGTGGAAATGTTCGGATTCCATTTCCTGAATTCAAGTAGTAAGTGCAACTCTTCATTTATTGAAAATGAACCGCTTGAAAAGTTAGTTAATAAAGGTAAATAATTTCTTTGCAACAATTATAGAGATTGATCCGCTTGTGCTTTCTCTAACTTGTTATCAAATATAAAGATACAAAAGTTGCACTTACTACTTGAATCTACAACTTTGTATTATTGAACCGTTTGATGATTTACAACATCCGTTCGATTAAAATTATGTGAAAAATTGATACTCAATTTGCTGAGAAATATGTAAAAGTCTGTTATATTTAGTTATAAAGACATTACACACAACCCTAAAATACTTCTCTGACAAGCATAAAAGATTCGGCATATTTTACGGCAATGGATGAGCCGCGATAACGGGTTAACGCCTTCATATTCTCTATACTTCTCGGCAGCGGCACATCCTGCGCTTCCGATTCATATATTTTCATAATTTCGAGTTTTTCTCATTACTGAGCGGTCTAAGAATTGCTGAGTAAAGTTGAATTGGTGGAAAAGTATGAAAAAAGAGATATTTAAGTGTGAACAAAAAACTCTTTACCATACTTTTACAACCAATCGAAGCGATTATCGCTTCGATGTCGCCTATTATAGACCACGAATCTCTTTCGCAAAAGTTGTTTTTTGCTGATTTTGTGCGGAAGCTGCTTTTCGTCTATATCGAACATGTCGGTTCTTTGAGAAGTTTGCCGGTAGAATTGAAAACTAACGCGAAATGTCGTGAGTTGGGACTTTTTTACACACCGTTTTCTACTCTCAAAGATGGGTTTTCTCGTTTTGACAGCAAGCATTTCAAACAACTTTTTGAAACCGCTTTGGGTTCATTGGAGCTAAAACGAATCAAGGGTTTAGACGAAATCGGGTTATTTCAAGTAATTGACGGCAGCCTGTTTCCGACTTTGATTCAGATGAGTTGGAGTGAATATCGCAAGGCAAAGAATGCGTTTAAGCTGCACCTGAGTTTTGAACTAAATTGAATGATTGCGACAGAATTTCCGGTTGGCAGCGGCAAATCGAGCGGGCGGGCGTTTCTGGAGAAGGTCTTGGAAGCGGGCGTAACATATATTGCCGACAGAGGTTACGCGAGTTTCGAGATCATCGCAAAAGTCATCAAAGCGGAAGCATATTTCGTTTTTCGGGTCAAAGATAATCTGCTTTATGAAGTGCGTTCAAGATTGGAAATAGCCGATGGGCAATTTCCAAAGTGTTTTCGGGAAGTGCTTGATGAGGTGATTGTTTTCAAAAGCGACAAAAGGCAAACAGCTGTGCGACTGATTCAGTTTCGTGTAGCGGGCAGTTATTTTCGGATAGCGACTAATCGGACGGATTTACCGACGTTAAAGATCATCATCTTGTATGCTTATCGCTGGCAGATCGAATTGTTTTTCAAGTATCTGAAGCGAACATTAAACGGCTTGCATCTGTTGAATCACTCTGAAAACGGAGTGGAGATACAGTTTTATTTAATTCGGTTTTGTCATTTAAAAGCTGTGTAATAATCGTTGGAATAACTGCCCGCGCCGATTGTCGCGGTCCATAAGTGTTGAAAGGTCTGACGATTGTAACGGGCAGATCGAAACTGCGAAAGTAAGATTCCGCCAAATGATCCGCGCCGATTTTCGTCGCCGAATATGGCGATTGACCTTGTTTCGGATGTTTTTCATCAATCGGCGCGTAGATCGCCGTGCCGTAAACTTCCGAAGTCGAAGTAACCAAAGTTTTTTCAACCTTCAAATCTCTGGCGGCTTGCAAAATATTCAAAGTTCCTTTGATATTCGTGTCAACGTAGCTGTCGGGCGATAATAACTATAAGGAATCGCAATCAGAGCGGCGAGATGAAATATCACATCACAATCTTTGACTGCTGATCTGACACCGTTCGGATCGCGCACATCGCCCTGAAATATCTCGATTTCCTGTTGTAATTCGGAATTTATTTTATCGAGCCAACCCCACGAACCGAACGAATTATAATAGACGAATGCTTTGACATTACAGCCTTCTTCAAGCAATCTTTCGACAAGATGGCTGCCGATAAAACCGTCCGCGCCCGTTACTAAAACCTTTTTACCTTTTAATTCCACAAATTACCCTCAATTGAAAAAATACCGATCATTAAACCTGCCGCTGTAATCAATTTTATAAAAAAGCCGCTATTTCCGAACTCGCCTCTGCCAACAACTCGCGCAATTGCGGAATGGCAATGTTTTTATCTTTTGAAGAATATTCGCCCGTCAAAGCGGGCGTAAAATCCGCTTCTTCGCGCAGTTCGGGCAGAACCGGCAAAATGACGTAATAATCGCCGCGCTCGGTTGTGCGGAAACATTCTTCTTCGGAAACCATTATTTCGTGAACCTTTTCGCCCGGACGAATTCCGGTGTAAATAATCGGCAAATCCTTTTCGCCCATCAATGCTTTTGCCACATCAACTATTTTCGCCGCCGCAACCTTCGGCACAAAAGTTTCGCCGCGTCTGCCGTCGGCGATTGCCGCGAAAACCGTGTCAACCGCTTTATTTAAACTTAACAAAAACCGTGTCATTTCTTCTAATGTAACGGTCAAATTCTGATTATTTCTAATTTGTTCGACAAAAAGCGGCACAATCGAACCACGCGAGGCAATCACATTTCCGTATCGAACGCACATAAATTTCGTGTTCGGACAATCGCGGTTGGCTTCGATCAAAACCCGTTCCTGCAAAGCCTTCGTCATTCCCATCACATTGATCGGTTTGCACGCCTTATCGGTTGAAATTCCGACCACCGTTTCGACTTGCAGATTGTTTTCACGAATTGCCCGCGCGACGTTTTGCGCTCCGAAAATGTTGGTTTGGACGGCTTCAAAAGGAAAGTATTCGCACGACGGAACTTGTTTGAGCGCGGCGGCGTGAAAAACAACGTCGGCGTTTCGCATTGCCGAAACCAACGCCGGATAATCGCGCACGTCGCCGATGCGGAAATTTAACAAACTTTGAGAGTTTTCATAAATAACATCATCGGTTGCCGTCTTTTTGTGCATAAAATCGAGCCGCATATAATGCTGTTTGGCTTCGTCGCGCGAATAGACGGTGATATTTCCGGTTTGCCGAGTTCTCCGCCGAGCAGACGCTTGACCAGAGTTTGTCCGAGAGAACCAGTGCCGCCCGTAACTAAAATCCTTTTGCCTTCCAATGTTTTCATAAAATCATCCGACTTATGTCTTCTCTCGTTTTTTAATTTGATTTAATCCAATCGGTAAATTTTTTGATGCCGTCTTCGATTTTTGTCTGCGGATTATAACCGAGGAGTTTGCGGGATTTATTAATATCCGCGAATGTTTGCGGCACGTCACCCGGCTGCATCGGCTGGTAATCAATAGTCGCTTTTTTGTCGAGATTTTCTTCTAAAAGTCTGATTAGTTCTTTCAATTCAACCGTCTGCGATTCGCCCAAATTAAACACTTCGTGATTCGTCTGAGTGTAATCAATCGCGGCGCGAACTCCCTGAATAATATCGTCAATATATGTGTAATCGCGCCGCGTCGTGCCGTCGCCGAAAAGCGGAATCGGTTTGTCTTCCAATATCAAACGCGAAAATTTGCGAATCGCCAGATCAGGTCGCTGACGCGCTCCGTAAACTGTAAAAAAACGTAGACAAACCGTGCGAATCGGGTATAAATGCGAATATGTATGACACAAAAGTTCGCCCGCCGCTTTGGTCGCCGCATACGGCGAAATCGGCTGCTGAATTTGATCTGCTTCCGCAAACGGAATTTTGCGGTTTATTCCGTAGACCGAACTTGAAGAACCGAAAACAAATTGCTCAACGCCGTATTCTTTGGATAATTCGAGTAAATTGAGTGTGCCGTTGATATTTGTTTGTGCATAAAGTTCCGGCTGCGAAAGAGAAGGTCGTACGCCGGCACGCGCCGCCAGATGAACGATTGTGTCAAAATTCTTCTCCGCAAAGACATCGCGTAATTTTTCCGCATCGCAAATGTCAATTTCAGACAGCGAAAAGCGTGGATTTTCTAAAAAAGAAGATATATTGGAGCGTTTAAATTCAGGCGAATAGAAGTCGTTAAAATTGTCAACAACGGTTACTTGCCAATCGCCTTCGCCAAGTAATCGTTCAACAAGATGCGAACCGATAAAGCCCGCGCCGCCTGTAACTAAAATGCTCTTTAAATCTTTACCTGTCATCATTATTTAGAAGATCGGTGATCTTTTTTAATCAGTCAAATACGTTCAAACTCGATATTTGATTTTATAAAAATTTTGCTGCATCAAAATCCTTTGAGGGTTTTTGAGCAAAGTGAAAGTATAATCATTTTTCCGAAATTTTAAAACGCGGCATTGCCGTTAAATTCACCGGAAAAATTTAACGGCAATGCTGCAAGGCAGTTTATTTTTATAAAACTCGGTTATTTTATTGGCTGATTCTATTGTGTTGGCTGCGTCGCCGGAGTTAAAACGGGAGAAACGGCTGGCGAAGCGGCGGTTGGCGGCGAAACCGGCGGAACGGTTGATGTTCGTCCGAGTGCCTTTTGATAATTTACATAAATATCGGTCAATCGTTCGACCGACGCTTGATCGCGTTGAGCGAGCATCGTAATTGTGCTGTCGCGGTTGTCAAAAATCGTTTTCAGTTTGCCGCGTTCTTCGTTTGTCAACGCACCTTCTTCTTCTTTTTTAATTTCAGCGTCAAGCCGCGTGAAAAAATCGCTCGTATCTTTTCGCGCCGGTTCATATTCGCCGCGCTTTGCTTCGACAATCGAAGTTGTCAGCAATCCCTTTATTTCAGATTTACGAAGCTGTTTTTGCGTCGCGTCAAGTTCTCTTGAAACCTCCCGCTTTTGCAGCCACATCGGAATCAATCCTAACAAAAAAACAACCAACAATATCAATGCGTAAATGCTCCAACGGGTTAAATTGCTCTGCGGTTTTGCAACTGTCGTCGAATCGGTTTCTCTCATTTTTTTCTCCTGAACACTTTTATATTTTATCTTTGACAAAATTTCACAATGTTTTAATTATACGTTGTTAACCGCAAAATTACACTTAATAACGCTATTACAAAACTCTTACAATAAGCCATACTTTCGCTGTAATGCGTAGAGATGCACAAAGCAGAAATTACTTACTAAATATGCCGTTGTTAAGTGTGTTTTGCATCGCATTGCATCTCTACGCAGTGCATTGCATTGCCACAAAAAAGCCCCAAGCGAAAAAAATGTTGATAAAAAGTTTCAAAAGCGAAGAACTACGAAGTAAATAATTTCGCATTTGTTCGTAGCTTTTCGTTTTAAATAATCTGTTGAAAAAACTAATCAGGATCAAAAAATATGTTTGAAACAAAAAAACTTTCCAGAGAAATAATTGAACAAAGAAGAAAAGAAAGAAAACTCGTAAAAAGAGCAAATCGAAAAATTATTAAAAAATCTTGCTGTAAAGAGTGCGGACAACCAAAGCATTATGTTTGTTTAGAACATAATCCATATCGAAGAAAATCGTTTTTCAATAAACTCATAAAAAAACGTCGTTACTATGCAAGAAAAATTTATTTCAGCGTGGCTAAAAAACTAAAGTTTATTGATTAAAAATTCGACTTAATGTTCAATGGTAATTATGACAAAACCCAAAAGAACATTAGCCGAACTTGATGCTTTAATCAGACGAACCAAAAAATTTTTAGCGCAGATCAGAGAAGAACGGCGCGAACTAATCAAAGCGCAAAGACGAGCGATGCCGAAAAAACAACCGGGTGCGAAACCGATAGACAAAGATATTATCGAACTGGCAAAAAAACTTGCTCAGAGAAAATCTTTAACGGAAGTTGCTTTACAACTAAATGTATCTCTGAGAACGCTTTACAACAAAGGCATTTCACGGGCGGCTATTGATGCGGAAAAAGCCAAAAAAGCCACCGAGAACCGCACCGAGCCAACGCCGACATCGCACCGAAACTGCGCCGAAAACCACCGAGAATGCACAGAAAACACACGGAGAAACTAAAAGTTATGAATAAAGATGAACCGTTAAAATTTGTTGAATCATTCATTAAGGTTGGTTTGTTTGAGGAATTTCTTAACAAACTAAAAAGTCTTCGTGAAGTCAAACCGGAACAATTTATAAATACGCTTGTTCAATTCTCTACAACTGCAAACGAATCGGAATGGCTTAATTTGATGTATAGACTAAACATTTCTAACCAAGAAGAAAAATTATTGTTTGAAAATGTTTTGGCTACAATGACATCCGAAGAAAAAATAAGAATCGGAAGAAAAATTTTATCTTTAAGTCAAGAAAAAGTTTTTTACCTTGCTGAGAATGGACAGGTAGGAACATCTGAATTTTTGAAATTAGAAAGCGCGGAACGACAAGGGATTTTAGAAAACATCAAATTTACAGATGAAGAAATAAACATTCTTGTTCAAAGTCGTTTCGACAAGAAAGCAAATAATAAAAATTCATTGTTGGCATCAATACAATGGAAAATTTCCGGTTGGAAGGAAGTAGGATTGTTTTTCCCTACGCCAGAGCCGAGCGGCGAAGAATTATTAAAAGTAGCACTACAAAAAATAATAGCTGAAAAAAAATACAAAAAACCTTCCGAATTAGTTCGTTTCGTCTATCCGCGCATAAAAAAGGAATTTCCAAAGAAGCCTAAAGGCTTTACAAATGAACAAGTTAAAGAGGGTGTGAATTGGGTTGTCGAAACTCGAAAAAAAAATGATGCTAAAAAAGAGTCAAATGACCAGCGTTCCCGTTCTCGCACCAATATAACTAATAACCAGTGGAGTGAGTTTATATTCAAACTATTTGGAGAAAGAATACCCATATTTACTAAGAAATATCAAAAAAAAGTAAATGATGAAGTCCGCAAATTAAAAAAAGATCAAGACGCGCAAGGTTCGTCAAAGTGATTGTAATATGTCAAAACCACAGAGATTTAGCACTAAAAAAATAAATGCCAATCTTCATTTTTTTGTTTGATAATTTTTATGGTAGCGAACAACTCGCAACTTATATTTTAGAAAATGGAGATTTTTACAATGGCAACACAAGCAAAGAAATCAAGAGTAAATGAATTAAACGATAAAGTTTTGGAATTTGAAGAAGCAATTGTATCTGCGGTTGCAGAGATTGACCAGACGGACGGAAGCCGTATTGGATTGCAAAATACTTTAGATACTGTCCGAGAAACCCTTGCCGACGCTTACGGCGACTCATTATCCGATGATGTAAATGAGTTCTTAGGTTTAGACACAGTTGACGGGGAAATTGATGAGGACGACGAAGATTAAAATAATTGATTTCTATTTTTTCAACCTAAGTAAAAAGGCTTAATTAACTTGTCAAACGGTCAAGTTAATCAAGCCGGTATCTAATCAATACAAGTGTTTTATGACACCGAAAGGACAAAAATTTGAGCAGTATTTACAACTTCCGCAAGTTTCAGCCTTTCTTGACACAATCGCGTGGGCGGAAGGTGGAATAAGTTATCAAACGCTTTACGGCGGCGGTTCGTTTTCCGGTTTTAATACACATCCGAACCGGCGAGTTACGGCGGGCGGCTACACTTCGACGGCGGCTGGTCGTTATCAAGAATTGAAATCTACTTTCGATTTACATAGTAGAACACTGGGAACAAGCGATTTTTCGCCGCATACACAGGATTTACACGCTTTGGCTGAAATTGAAGCTAAAGGCGCACTGTCTAAAGTTCTGGATGGTGATTTACAGGGCGCGTTGCAAGAACTAGGGGCGAAAGGTCGTTGTGCTTGGGCGGCTTTGCCGTTAGCCGGTTGTCGTCAAAAGATGCGAAGTTATGCGGATACTCTGCGCGTTTATCAGTCAGCTTTGGCAAGATATGGCGTTGTTTCCGTAAACTCGGATTCTAAAAATTTAGATTTGACCATTGATTCAAGTCAAACTCCGTCCGCATCCGTTCCTGTTGGTTTGATGATAATGGGTGGTTTGTTATTGATATTGGTGTTGAAAGACTAATGAAATGACTGATGAGCAAGTAAAACAAGTAAATCAGCAAAGATTATCTGGAGTAAAGCCGATATTGGCAGAAGCAGCAGCTTGGATGATCGAAGCGGCGCGGCAACGTGGCAACATTCTTGTGGTCGCAGAAGGTTTTCGTTCAGTTCAAACTCAAAACGATTATTACGCGCAAGGTCGAACTAAGCCGGGAAAGATTATTACTCACTTAAAGGGCGGAAAGTCGAAACATAACTTTGGGGAAGCAGTTGATTTTGATTTTGTCGTCAATGGTATTCAAAGCAATGATTTGGGCAATAACTGGAATTTGATTGGCGAACTTTCGGCAAAGGTCGGTTTAGTTTGGGGCGGCAATTGGAAAACATTAAAAGACTACCGGCACATTGAAATGCCGAGTAACTATAAGTTGCCGAACTTACCGAGCATTTTACCGAGTAATTACACTTTGCCGAATAATTTGCTGGAAAGTTCGAGTTTTGAGCAACCTGATGAGCCTGAAACTATTTCAACCGGCGTAATTTTAATCGGAGTTTTAATACTTGTTTTGTTAATTGATTAAAAAAATTTTATGAAATTTAAGTTTATCGCTTGGCTAAATAATTATATCGCTAAGGTTTTTACAGTTTTTTTCGCAGACGTGAAAGAAAATGACAAATTTAATTCAATGAATGAGCAGATAAAAACTTTAGTTGTAGCCAAGTTCATATTTGATTCTGAGCCGATTGGGAACGAAATGGGGCGCGTTTGGATTGGAGATTTTCTTTATAATGGAAAGATTGATGACAACGGAAAGTTTGAAGTCAGCATACCCGGTAATAATCTTGTGAGATTTACTTATGGCGACACTCTTCAATTCAGCAGGGAAATTTTTATTCCTTCTCAGAAAGAAACTTTTTTTATTGGAAAATACGATTGGAGTAATGGCAATGTTTTATCTTCTATGGAAATAAACGAAAACTTGGAATCGGATTTGACGGTGATTGATTCGACCAGCAAAGGCGGTTTAGTAATCGTAGTTGACCACAAAACAAATGAAAAGGGAGTAGTCATCGGTCAGATCGAAGATAATAAATTGATTGTGCAATGGAAAGATGCTGATGAAAGCGAATTTCACGATGAACTTGAACTAATTTCCCTCTATGCACCGAACGTAAAGCTGATAATCGAAAAAGATCAAGAGAGTGAAAAAGATGCGATTGACGATGTTAAAAACAATCCTGAGCTTCGTCATAGTCGTTTTGCAAAAAATTAAAGGGAGCAAATTTTAAATATGGCAACATCAACTTACAGATTACAACCTTTGCGTGTGAATGTTGACGTTAAAGGCTATACCAGTAAGGATTTAGGCAGTAATGCAAATAAGAACAGCATTATATTCTTGCTCAAAAAATACGGCTTGAACGTCTATTCAGTTTCTGTAAGTAAGTCTTCGTCAACTGGCATTACTTACATCAGTATTGTTATCAATGCCCAAACAAATACGGTTGCCGAATTGGAGAAAATAAAGCAGCAAGTAAATGCTGTAATGACTTCGATTCTGCCTTTAGGCAAAGATGACATCACGGCAAGTTTTGCAGGCGCGGCGGCAAATTCGGTGATAACTTCGCCAGCAGTAAGAGATACTTCGACATTCGCTTTTCAGATGATCGGAGTCGGTTCTCAATTGAGTGCAAGACACGCTCAATTTAATCAGGCGTTTGTTAAAGCCTTTCCGAAGCTGCTTTATACGAATCCGTCAACGTCTTTTACAGAGCCAATCGGTATTGCTTCAATCGGCGGAGAAAGTCAAATTCACGCTGTTGGAGATACCAGAGCAACACCGGAAATAACGAAAACCGTCATTCTTAATTTACTGCGAAACGCCAATATTCCGATTTCTTCAAACATAATTTTCAGTCAGCGTACGATTCAGGAATTGCAATCGGGCGCGACATTAACGCCGCCGGTCAACACCAGTTTTGTTTATAACGACAAAAACTATACAGCCCCGATAAATACTTTACACATTCCGGGAATAAGTTATGGATTGCCTGATTTTTCTAATTTAAAGTTGCCTGATCTTCCAAACATTGCATCAGGTTCGACGGAAAAATTACTGGAAACTATTGGCAATGGTTTGGGTTTAGACAGTTTGGCGAAAAGTTTAGGTTTGGTAGCCGGGACAGCAACAATTACAGCCGTTGTCGTCGGCGGAGTGTTTTTATTGGTGATGCTTAAAAAGTGAGTTAATTGAGTTGAAAGTCGGCTTGCCGCGTGATGTTTTGGCGAACGTGAACGCGGCAAGCCTGCTAAAGAAAAAAGCACTTTGCAAAAGTGCTTTGAACTTGTCCGATTTGATTCGGACACAAAGCCGATTCGACCGGCGATGTAGTAAAACTATATCACAAAACCGGACGCATCAGCTAGAAAAAAGCTGGTGTTTTTTTTATTGGAATGATGGAAATTTTACGAAATGGAGTTAATCAGATGGAACAGGCAAATTTATATGATCTTTTGGCTAAGTCCGAAGAAAAGAATGCAGTTTTGGAGAAAAGAATAAAAGGATTTGAAATGAACAACGAAAGTCTTTCAAACGAAGTTGATAGACAGCGAAAAGAGCTTGAATCTTTGAGGCGACCGAAAAGGACCTATTACGGTAAGCCTTACTTGAAAAAAGCTGCTTAAAACGAAAGTAGGTGAAACAAAATATCAAAAGAAATGCTTTTTGATCGCACAACGGCAGAAATGCCGATACTTCAGCGCAAGTGTGAATGATCGAGCAGAAAAATTGTCATTGAACCGGATGCAACGGCAGAAATACCGATGTTTGCCGGAAGTTAAAAACTGTGATGCGCCGGTGATGAAAATTGCGTCGGAACGAATCACAGACCGACAACCAGTAATTTGCAGATGAAATGTGAATTGTCGGCGAAAATTTACAGTGCGGAATCACAGTTAAAGTGTGACGGAGCTTTGAATTTTTGCGGACGGCGAATCACAAATTGAAAACTAATAAATCAGAGAGGAAACCCAAAAAGAAAAACGTCGCAGGAACGACGTTCAGAGAAAACAAATATGAATGAAAATTTAACCGAAACAACGCCAAACGTCAAGGAAAATATCACGCCGAAGATGTTGAATCTTCCGATAACCGGAATCAAACCGAAGACGCGACCCAAAAGAAAAAAAGGCATAGTTCTAGAAAGCAACGCAGCGACGGTAGAGCCAGAGCCGGAGATACCGGAAAACTTTATTTTAAACCATAAAGGCGTTTGGTATAAGGACGATAAATGGACATTAGTTTGTTCGCCTTTACGAGTGATTGCGGACACTTGCGACGATGACAATGAGCAATGGGGAAGACTATTAGAATTTGAAGACAGAAAGAATTTTACCCACAGTCTTTCAGTTCCAATGTCTTCTTTGAGCGGCGATGGCGCAGAATGTTGGTCGCGTTTAATGAATTGCGGATTGAAGCTTGAGCCGGAAAAACGCGCCCGCCAACTTCTTTTGAAATACATCTTAAATGCGAACCCGAAAAAGCACGTCCTTTGTGTCAATCAATTAGGCTGGCACAATGACGCTTTCGTTTTGCCTGACGAAACAATTTCATCAAATAAAACGGACAACAAAGCCGAGCAGGATTTTCTATTACAAAATGTTGATCGGACGGCTAACAAATTCAAACCGAGCGGAACTCTAACCGATTGGCAGGAAAATATTGCTCGTCTGTGTGTCGGAAATTCGCGTTTGATGTTTGCCGTCTGCACGGCTTTTGCGGCGGCAATTTTGCCGATTGCCGAAGAAACAAGCGGCGGCTTTCATCTGCACGGCACATCTGCGACCGGAAAGACGACAGCTTTACTTGTTGCCGGAAGTGTTTGGGGCGGCGATAAACGAAAAGGCTTTCTTGAAACTTGGCTGGCAACCAGTAACGGAATGGAAGCTGTTGCCGAAGCTCACAATCATTCTTTACTTTTACTTGATGAAATTGGACAAGTTAATCCGCACGAAGTCGGCAAAGTCATTTACAATTTAGCTAACAATTATGGGAAATCACGAATGAACAAAAATATATCCGCACGGCGTAAAACCGAGTGGAATTTACTTTTTTTGTCTAGTGGAGAAAAGACACTTGAAAATATTATGCAAGAAATCGGTCAAAGACTTTTTGGCGGTCAACAACGACGTTTTATAAATATCGAAGCCGATGCCAATGCCGGACTTGGATTATTTGAAAATTTGCACGGCTTTGAGTCTTCCAGTGATTTAGCCGATTTCTTTCATCAGCAAGTAAAAGATTTTACGGCGCGGCAATCCGCGAATTTTTACAGCAAGTTTGCGACAATCGGAACTTTGTCGAAGCCAAAATAAAAGAAGTAAAAACCAATTTTCAATCGAAAATTCATTTTCAAGACACGAGCGGCGATGTTTATTATGTAGCTTCACGTTTCGCGCTCGTAACCGTTGCCGGAATTTTAGCCAGTCAATTTGGTGTAACAAATTGGAAAGTCGAAGACGTTTTAGCTTGCAGCGAAAAGATTTTCGATGAATGGATCACAAAGCGAGGAACAACCGGAAATTTCGACACGGCGCAAGGCGTGAAACAAGTTTTGTCTTTCATCGCTCAACACGGCGCGAGCCGATTTCAATCTACAAACGACACGACGACAAAAATTCAAAATCGCGCCGGATTCAAGCGCGAAAATTACGACGGACAAACCGAATTTTTAATTTTACCGGAAATTTTTGAAGGCGAAATTTGTCGAGGATTTTCACAAATTGCCGTTGCAAGAGAACTTGAAAAACTTGGACATTTAAAGCGTGGCAGTGAAAAGAATTACGTTCAAGCTAAAATTACTTTACCGGAACTCGGACGAATAAGAGTCTATATCGTTGTTTATGAAGAACTTAGCGAAGAAAGTGAAAATTGTGAAAATCTAGCGGAACGAAAAAACGAGTAGGACAGTAGGACAAGTAGGACACTTGACGTTTTTAACCAATAAATACGGGCGTTTGAAGGTGTCCTACTTTGGTGTCCTACTTTTTTTGTAATTCAAAAGTAGGACACTTTTGAGCATTTTGAGCGTTTTTTGTCCTACTTTTTTCGAGTAGGACACCAAAATAAAAAATTAGGACACCTATAAATAATTGTAAAAGCAGAGTTTAAGTGCTGCCTGTCCTACTTGTCCTACTGTCCTACTCACTTTTATAAGAGAGAGAGAAAGCAAAACAGTAAATTTTTTTCGTTATGAACGCCGAACAAGCCGAAATTTTGAAGCATTTTTTTCGCCAAGTTGCTGAACTTGCCAGCGATACTTTGACGGCTTTTGTCGAAGTCGAAAAAGAAGATCAAGTTTCAAATGCTACTCAATCGCATCGAGTAGAACTTTCTGAAAATAGATTTTTGAACAGAAAGGAAATTGCAGATCGTTTGGGCGTTTCCGTTCGGCACATCGGAAATTTGATAAATGAAGGCTTGCCGACCGAATCAGTTGGTCAAGGGCGAGTTTTATTTGATTGTGAGAAAGTTTTGACTTGGATAAAAGACGGAAGACCGAAAGGACGTGGAAAAACTAAACTGCGTGTTGTATCATAATCACGCGCAAAACCACTTAGCAACGGCAAATTCTAAATTGTGAGGCGCAAAAATGTCAGTTTACGAAAGACCGAAAGGAAGCGGCAATTGGTATCTATACATTGGAAATAACGGAAAACGCATCAGAAAGGCAATTCCAGAGGCGCGAAATAGGCGACAAGCCGAAAGAGCCGAGCGAGTTTTAAGAGATGAAATCTTTGAAAATCGTTATGGCAACGGCGGGCAAAGAAATTTTGCCGAATTTGTCGAAACAACCTATAAACCTTATGCAGAAAAAGAAAAGCGTGGCTACAAAGTCGAACTTTCACTTTTGAAAGTTTTGATCGAAAGATTCGGCAAGCTGCGGCTTTGCGAGATAACGCCGGTAGCCGTCGAAAAATTCAAACGTGCCAGAGCGTCTGAAACCACGACACGCGGAACGGAAAGAGAAAAATCAACGGTCAATCGTGATCTTGCCGTTTTGTCTGCCGTCTTCAATCTTGCCAAAGACTTTGGCGAAGTAAAAAACAATCCGGTCAGCAATATAAAGTTTTTCAAGAATCTTAATTCACGCGACCGCGTTTTATCCGATGAAGAAGAAATTATTTTGTTTGACTACATCCGCGACGATATAAAATTCAGTCGTCAGATTGAAATTTTGCTTTACACGGGATTTCGGCGCGGCGAACTCTTTAAACTGGAATGGCGCGACGTTGACTTAAACGAAGGCTACATACATCTTAGAAAAGAAACTACGAAGGCAACTAAAGCGCGAGATATGCCGATGCTTTCCAATGTAAAAGTAATTTTTGAAAGTCTTCGATTTGAAGCCGGAAACATTGCCGAAACTGATAAAGTTTTCAAAGGCATTTCTTCACAGCCAACCGAATTTTCAGCCAAGTTTCGCCGCACTTGCTTAGAGTTAGGATTCAAAAATTTGACCGTTCATTCGTTACGTCATACATTCAGCACAAGAGCCGATGAATTCAAAGTTGCCGCGTTCGCTCAAAAAGATTTACTCGGACATTCCAAACTGTCAATGACGGCGCGTTACACCCACCCGAAGAAAGAAACTTTAAAAGCGAGTTTAGAACCCTTTGAACAGCATATTAACCACAGGAACGCCACACGCGCCGGAAAAAAAAGCGAAAAAGACGGGAAAAAGGCTAATTTATTGGACTTCAAAAAAAACTAAAAAACAACTTTTACAAAACTCTTACAATTGCACTGAATAAAACCTGTTAAGATTGACATCTAACCTACGCAAAAGGCGGTTGGATAACAGTTTTTCAATCATAAATCATAAAAGGGATTTTCATAAAATGCAGAACGTATCAAAATTTCAACACACAGAATCGGACAAATTACAATGGGTAACCATTTCGGTGGTTACTCTTTTTCATATTTTGGCAATTGCCGCTTTATTTACATTTAGCTGGACAAATTTATTAGCCGCCGCCGTTACGTGGTGGATTGCCGGAAGTTGGGGAATCGGAATGGGTTATCATCGTCTTTTGACACATCGCGGTTTTAAAGCACCGAAGTTTGTCGAGTATTTTTTAACTTTCTGCGGAACGCTCGGACTGCAATCCGGCGCGATAAATTGGGTGGCGACGCACCGCATTCATCACGCTTTTACCGAAACCGAAAAAGACCCGCATTCGCCGCTCGGCGGAACATTTTGGTCGCACATGGGCTGGATTTTTCAAGGCACGGCGCAAAATCAAACCGAAGAAACACAGTGGCGTTACGCACCGGATTTGATGAAGGACAAGGTTCACCGCTTTATGTCGAATTATTATTGGGTTACGCCGGTTATCGCCGCCGTGATTTTATACGCAATCGGCGGATTTTCGATGGTTTTGTGGGGAGTTTTCCTGCGTCAGGTGATCGGCTGGCATTCGACGTGGCTGGTCAATTCGGCGACGCATTTGTGGGGTTCAAGACGTTTTGAAACACGCGACGATTCGCGCAATAACGGGTTGATTGCCGCCTTAACATTCGGCGAAGGCTGGCACAACAATCATCACGCGCAACCGCGTTCGGCAAGACACGGCTTGACGTGGTATGAATTCGATGTCAATTGGGTGCAAATCAAATTTCTGGAAAAATTAGGTTTGGTCAGCGACGTTTACAGCTACGAAATCGAAAAGAATTCCAAAACCTTGGAAGCCGAACCAATTCAAGAAGCAGCGTAATCTAAAGGCAAAAGGCGAAAGGCGAAAGGCGAAAGTTTCGGAAGATAATTCGGAAACTTTCGCCCTTCTTTTTCTCTTAACTTTATCCTTTATCCTTTATCCTTTATCCTTTAAGATATGCGCGTTGTCGGAAGGCGAAAAACTGCGGTTGCTTTTCTCGTGTTGGGAATTTGCCTTGTTGTTTTGGCGGTTGCCTTAAACGTCGGTTGGATTCTGCTCAGTCTGCGCGAGGTTGCGTTGCTCGTTTTCGGTGTTATCTTTTTTGCTTTAATAATCACGGGCTTGGTTTTGAATACGACTTTTCTGCTCCGCGAAATCCGCCGCAATGAACAGCAGGACGCATTTTTAAATGCCGTTACGCACGAACTCAAAACGCCGATTGCGTCAATCCGGCTTTATCTTGAAACCTTGAAAACGCGCGAAGTTGCGGAAGAAAAACGCCGCGAATTTTACGATATAATGATTTCCGACAGCAATCGTCTGCTAAATACCGTCGAACAGGTTTTGCAAGCCGGACAAACGCGCGAGCGAAAAAACTTATTAAATATTTCCGAAATCAATCTCGAAAAACTTCTTGAAGAATCAATCGAAATAATCCGCAGTCGTTATAATCTGAATGAAAATATAATCGAATTTGCCAATGCCGAAAATAATATAAAAGTTTTAGGCGACGCGGCGGAATTGCAGACGGTTTTTACGAATTTGATTGATAATGCCGTAAAATATTCAAAGGATAATATAAAAATTTTAATTCGCTTAAAAAATCAAGACGACAAAAATGTGGAAATTCACATTAAAGATTCCGGTGTCGGAATTGCGCCGAACGAATTGAAACGGATATTTAAAAGGTTCTACCGCATTTCAGACGTTTCGACGCAGAAAGCTAAAGGTACAGGTTTGGGACTTTACATAGTTCGTGTCATCGTTAAGAAACACAAAGGAAAAATTTGGGCGGAAAGCACAGGAGAAGCGGGAAGCACGTTTATTGTGCAGTTTCCCAAAATCGTCAATCGTCAATCGTGAATCGTCAATAGAAAGAGCAATTTACGATTTATGATTGATGATTGACGATTAAGAAAGATGAATATTCTAATTGTTGAGGATGAACAGCACATTGCGGAAGGCTTGCGATTTAATCTCGAAGCGGAAGGTTTTGAGGTCGAAATCGCGGGCGACGGCAAACAGGCTTTGGAAATTTTATTGGTTGAAGACAAAGAGTTTGACGCGATTGTTTTAGACGTGATGCTGCCGGAATTGAGCGGTTTTACGGTTGCCAAAACTTTGCGTGAAGCCGAAAATTTCACGCCGATTCTGATGCTCACGGCGCGAAATCATCCCGAAGATGTTTTGCAGGGATTTGAAGCCGGAACGGACGATTATTTGCCGAAACCTTTTGAACTTTCGATTTTTATGGCGCGTCTGAACGGTCTTCTGCGAAGACGCGAATGGCTCAAACGCGAAAATAATTCCGCGCAAAGTTCGCCGATTTCAAAAGAAACTTTTGTCGTCAACAATAAAATTATCAATTTTCCGAATCTGGAAATCAGCACCGAAACGGAAACGATTCACCTGACTTTGATGGAAGCCAAACTGTTGCGCCATCTGATTGAAAACGCCGGAAATGCGGTTTCGCGCAAGACGATTTTGGACGAAGTTTGGGATTTGCACGAAGACACCGACACGCGGGCGATTGACAATTTTATCGTGCGTCTGCGGCGATATTTGGAAGACGAACCGAACAATCCGCAAATTCTGCAAACCGTGCGCGGTGTCGGCTACCGATTTATCGTGAATCGTGAATCGTAAATCGTAAATAGATATTTGCTGTGGAGTATTAAGCGTACTTTGTTGATAAACTGTCTATAAAGTGATATTTATCGGTAATTCTTAAAACGATTTACGATTCACGATTCACATTCTTATGGAGCCTTTAGCAAATAAAATCCGACCGCAAACATTGGAAGATTACGTCGGGCAAAAACATCTCGTCGGCGCGGGCAAACCGTTGCGCTTGGCGATTGAGCAAAAACATATATTTTCGTTCGTTTTGTGGGGAACGCCCGGAATCGGGAAAACGACTCTGGCGCGGATTTACGCCAATTCTATCGGCGCGGATTTGTATGAACTTTCAGCGGTTTCAGCCGGAAAAGACGACATTCGCAAAATCATCAAAAGTCCTGATCTCGAAAATCGTCCGCGCATTTTGTTTCTCGACGAAATTCACCGTTTTAATAAAGCGCAGCAGGATTTTCTGCTGCCGTTTGTCGAAAGCGGCGAACTCGTCTTGATCGGCGCGACGACGGAAAATCCGAGTTTTGAAATCATTCTCGCGCTGCTTTCGCGGCTTCGCGTGTTTGTTTTAGAACAATTATCAAACGAAGAAATGTCGGAAATCATTGACCGCACCGGACACAAATTGGAAGACGAGGCGAAGGATTGGATGATTTCGATGGCGAACGGCGATGCGCGGCAGGCGATTACGATGATTGAAAATACGGCGCGTTTGTATGACGGGAAAGTAACCGTCGAAAATTTGAAAAACACGCTGCAATCGAAATTTTTGCGCTACGATAAACAGGGCGAAGAACATTACAACGTCATCAGCGCATTTATCAAATCAATGCGGGCAAGCCAGCCGGATGCCGCGCTTTATTATTTGGCGCGAATGGTTTCCGGCGGCGAAGACCCAAAATTCATCGCGCGGCGAATGGTAATTTTCGCTTCCGAAGACATCGGACTCGCGCAGCCGACGGCTCTGGTCGTCGCCAACGCCGTTTTTCGCGCCGTCGAAACCATCGGCTTACCCGAATGCGGCATTAATCTCGCGCACGGCGTTGCTTATTTAGCAAACTGTAAAAAAGACCGAAGTGCATATAACGCTTACAAATCCGCGCTCGAAGACGCGAAAAAATACGGCAATCTGCCTGTGCCGAATATTTTGCGAAACGCGCCTACGAAATTGATGAAGGATTTGGATTACGGCAAAGATTACGAACTTTACACGAAAGAAAATTTGCTGCCGACAAAGCTAAAAAATAAGAAATATCTCTCCAAAAAAGACTGAAGAAAATTGCCGAGCAAAATGATGTTGAATGAACATTAAACGGGAATTAAACGCGGATGAACGCGGATTAAGCGGATAAACGCAGATTTTAAAAATTATCAACAAAACAATAAAAAAAATCCGTGAAAATCCGTTAAATCCGCGTTCATCCGCGTCTAATTTTCTTCACGGTTGCAAATAAAATGCTAAAATTGCAAAAATGTCGGGCGAAAAAACAGCTAAAATAAAAAAACGCTCGCCGCCGTGGATTCTCGGCGGTTTGGTTTTTCTGCTCTTGACGGCTTTAGTCGTTTTGCAGTCGTCAAATCTCTGGAAAAGTTTCACCATCGAATCGGCGAGCGACACGCTCGCGCTTTACTCATTACTTTCGATAAATTTTATCGCGTTTATCATTTTCGCCTTCATTTTTGCCCGCAGTCTTCTGAAACTCCAACAGGAACGCCGCGCTCTGATTCTCGGTTCAAAGATAAAATCGCGTCTGCTGAAATACTTTTTCGCCGTCAGCCTTTTGCCGATTATTGCGATGGCGTTTTTTTCATATTTATTTATGAATCGTTTTCTCGAAAAATCTTTCGCGCAAATTCCCGAAAGCATTATTCAGGAAACGCTTCAAATGCAGGATCAAGCAGTAAAGAATCAAAATAAAAAAACAAATGAAACGGCGAAGATGTTGGCAGTAATTTTGGACGGGCGCGAAATTTCCGATCAAAATCTATCGGAAATTATTCAACGCGGAAGTTTGACGCATCTGGAAATTCTTTCTTCAAATAACGAAATTCTCGCACAAATCAGTAAAAATATCACGCCCGAACAGAAAATCGAACTCGGAAATATTCTTAATCTTGTTCGGCAAAATAAACTCGACGACGCTTCGTTGTCGGACGGCAGAGGTTTTGATGCCGCCGTTGCAAAATTTGCCGACGGCAGAAAACTCGTTCTCGTTCCCGATTTGCGTCCCGAAACAAACGTCAATCAACTAATCGAAAAATCGCGCGGCGAATTCGACAAATTAAAACAGCAGCAAGTAATCGTGCGGCAAATCGGACTCTCGACGCTCGGCGTTTTGACGTTTCTGTTAATTTTCGCGTCGTCGTGGACGGCGTTTTACATCGCGCGAGGTTTGACCGTGCCGCTCAAGGCTTTAGCCGAAGGCGCGGACGAAATCGCGCGGGGAAATTTGACGCATCGCGTCGAAGTTTTCGCCGAAGACGAACTCGCGCTCCTTGTTTCGACGTTTAATGAAATGTCGACAAAGCTCGAAGAAAATTCCGCCGAATTGAGCGAACGCCGCCGTTATATCGAAACGATTTTGCAATCGCTTTCAACCGGCGTAATTTCTTTCGACGGCGAAAATCGCATAACGACAATCAATAAAGCCGCGATTGAAATTTTCAAATTAGAAACGGCGGATTTTGCCGAGTTTGAATTAAAACAGCTTGTCAATGAAGAAAATCGCGCGATTTTGGAAAGACTTTTAAACCGCGCCAAACGCATCGGACAAGCCAGCGAACAGACGATTCTCCAACGCGAACGCGCCGACGGAAGCACGTCGGCGAACGAAACTTTGCCCGTCGCTTTGACTGCAACTTCGTTACCGCGAAATTTCGGCGAAGCGGGCGGCGTGGTCCTTGTAATTGAAGATTTAAGTGAACTTATCTCGGCGCAGCGAGCTTCAGCGTGGGCGGAAGTCGCAAGGCGAATGGCGCACGAAATCAAAAATCCACTGACTCCGATTCAACTTTCAGCCGAACGCATTGCTAAACGCTTCGCTTTAGTCCAAAGTCCAAAGTCCAAAGTCCAAAGTCTTTTGGGATTTTTTAAACCGAAAATCGAAGATCAAACGCCCGAAGACCAAACGGCGAAAGTCATCAAAGAAGGAACGGAAACGATTTTGCGCGAAGTTAATTCGTTAAAATCAATGGTTGATGAGTTTTCAAGATTTGCGCGTCTGCCGAATGTGCGGCTTGAAAGCGGCGATTTAAATGAAATTATCACGCAAGCGGCGGATTTATACGAAGACCGTTTTATGGACGTAAAAATCGAGCGAAATCTAGCCGAAAATCTGCCGTTGACAATGGTTGATGAAGAACAATTAAAGCGCGTGTTCGTCAATCTGATCGAAAACGCGTTTGAAGCGTTTGACGAAAACCAAACGGACAAACAAATTTCCATCAAAACCTTTTACGACAAAGCGCGTGATTTGATCTGCGCGGAAATCGCCGACAACGGCAAAGGCATCGCGCCCGTGGATTTGCAAAAACTTTTCCAGCCGTATTTTTCCACCAAAGGACGCGGCACGGGTTTGGGTTTGGCGATTGTCCAAAGAATAGTTTCCGAACATCGCGGCAAAATCCGCGC
>JBBPXX010000051.1:0-8114 GCA_038200505.1 Pyrinomonadales bacterium
CGACTGTTCTTTTGCTTGTCCTTTTCGGCTTTGATTTTCTGTCGCAAATCTTCTACGCTTTCTTTTATCTCGGGTAAGGCTTTATTCATTTCCTTAGCTTAAAGATTTATTGCATATTCTTCAAGTCCATTCCGTATTAGTAACTCGTTCGGGAACAAACCAATATCACGGTTCGGTTTTCGATTATGTCCGCAACGATATTTTCGATGCGAACAACTTTTTCGATAACGCCAACGGTTTTGACCGTCAGCCTTTGCGTCAGAACGATTTCGGCGGGACATTCGGCGGACCGCTTCCGTTTTTGAATTTCGGCGAAGGCGTTCCGGTATTTAATTCGGGACGCGACCGCACGTTTTTCTTTTTCTCGTATGAAGGTTTGCGCCTTCGTTCGCCGGGACGAACGGACAACGATCTCGAAGTTCCGACGTTTGCGGCGCGAAATAATGCGACGGGAGTTTTGAAGGATATTTTGAACGCGTTTCCTCTGCCGAACCGCCAATTTTCAGCCGCCGAAGAAGCGGACGGCGTTGTACCTTATTTTTCAAATTTCACGAATCCGTCAAGACTCGACGCGATTAGTTTGCGCGTTGACCATACGTTTAATTCGCGGGTTTCGATTTTCGGCAGATACAATTACGCGCCGTCCGAAGATCAGCAGCGGGCGCGATTTTGTGCCGCGAGTTGTGCGGCGGATTTGACTTATAAAACGCAGACTTTCACGGTCGGTTCAACTCAGATTTTTTCGCCCGCCATCACCAACGATTTGCGCGTCAATTTCTCGAAGTCTAAAGTCAATCAAACATATTTTATAGACGATTTCGGCGGCGCAATCATCCCGCCGCAGTCGAGTCTTTATCCTTCATTTACAAACCGCAACAACGGTTATTTCTACTTTGAAGTAAATCCGACCGGCTCGAATACTCTGAGCGACGGTCTTTTTTCCGACAACAAACAGCGGCAGTTCAACATCGTCAATTCGACATCGGTTACATTCGGCGGACACGCCGTAAAACTCGGCGTTGATTACCGGCGTTTAACGCCCGTTTCGTTCAGTGGGACTTACAAACGCGCTTTTCTGCCCGACAATATTCAGGATGTTATCAACAACGTCCCGACGTTCGCGCAGATCATCGCGCCGCAAGTTACTTTGCGCCCGATTTACGAAAATTTTTCGCTGTTCGCCCAAGACACTTGGCGTATAAATCCGCGTCTGACATTGACTTACGGTTTGCGTTACGAAGTCGTTCCCGCGCCGGATGAAGAAAACGGGAATTTGCCGCTGACTGTTCTCGGTTTGCAGAAAGATTCATACAATCTGGCGAATTTGTCGCTTTCGCCGACGCGCCAAAAGTTTTACGAAACGACTTACAACAACTTCGCCCCGCGTGTCGGCGCGGCGTATCGTCTGTTTGAAAACACGGTCGTGCGCGGCGGTTTCGGCGTATTTTACGATCTCGGCTACGGTTTCACGGGTTCGGCATTCAGCACAGGAATTCTGCCGTTTTCCAACACTTTGACCTTGCCGAGTGTTACATACATATCACCGCAGTTTCAACAGCAAGTTCCGCCGGTAAATTTGAATCCGCCGTATTCGCGTGTTTTTGCGTATCAGCCGGATTTCCAATTGCCATATTCTCTGCAATATAACTTTTCGGTCGAGCAGGGATTCGGCGCAAATAACACGATTTCCGTTTCGTATGTCGGCGCACAGGGCGAAAGACTCGGACGAGTTGAAACTTTGCGAAGTTCGACGGGAAATTTTCGCCGTCTGGATTTGGTAACGAACGGCGGTTATTCAAATTACGATGCGCTTCAGGTGCAGTATCAACGCCGTTTGACGCGCGGATTTCAGGCTTTAGTTCCTACACATTCGGCAAATCTTTGGACAATGTTTCCGAAGAAACGCAAAACAATCTGCAATCGCCGACCGGACGTTTTGATCCCGATTTAGATTACGCGCCTTCGTCTTTCGACGTGCGCCACGCATTTAACGGCGCGGTCAGTTACGAAATTCCGTCGCCTTTTTCGAGCGGAATTGCTAAAAAGGTTTTCGGCGGTTTCGGCATTGACGCGATTTTCCGCGCCCGCACGGCAACGCCCGTCAATCTCGTTTCCGGCGCAAACTCATTGGGTTTGGGCGTAACGACGATTTTGCGCCCCGATTATATTGAAGGTCAACCGCCTTATATTGACGACAAAACCGCACCCGGCGGCAGACGTTTTAATCCATTGGCATTTGACCGCGCCACACCGCTCGCGCAAGGACGGCAAGGAACTTTGGGCAGAAATGTTTTGCGCGGATTTCCGGCGCGGCAACTCGATTTATCACTTCGCCGCCAATTTAATCTGACCGAAAGAGTAAATCTGCAACTTCGCGCCGATGGTTTCAATATCTTTAACACATCGAATTTCGCCTATTTGGAATGATTTGCAAAAAAATGTATTGAGCGTTCCCGAAAATTCGCGGGTCGTGCGAAAACAGGAAGATTTGATGCGGGCGGCGCGGGCGGCACTCGAAGCGGTTGCCGAAGATATTCGCGGTGGTTTGCTCGAAACGGTGGGCGTGGACAGCAGTTTTTCAAGTAACGACGACGCTGTTCAATGGTTTTGGAACTTCCCGCAAACACGGACACGGAAAAAATCGCGTGGGCGATTGATATGAAAAACATTGAAGCGCGGCGCGGAACACAAAGTTCATCTCGGCATAAGTCCTTGGTATTCGACGAAAGATGTTGACCAGACGGTTCTTTCGGCGGTCAAAGTAATTCACGTTTTGCTCGGCATACACGACGGCGACACAGAACAGCCAAAGACTTTCGGACAAAAATTTTGAGATCGTTTGCGGAAGTTTTGAAAGTTCTCGACACGACCGACAAGAAAAATTAGCGCGGATTTTAGCTGCTGTAAAGGACAAAAGTTCTAAAACACACGAAGGACAAATTATGAAAACAAAAATCTTATCTGCAATCTTTTTTACAATTTTTTTAACGGCGAAGGTTTAATCAAAGACCGTGAGGAAAGAGTTCATCAGCCGGAAAAACCCGATGTGTTCAGTCTTTTTTCAACTTCAAAAACTTGGAATTTAAAGACTTCCTTGACCGAAGGACAAATGCCGATTTACGAATTTTCCGCCGATAAATCGGGAAATTATTTGCTGGCGATGGAACGAAATTGGTCGTATATCACGCTCGAACCGCAAAAATTTGAGGATTATCTAGTCGAAGACGGAATGGAATATATCAGCAAAGAGCGCGAAAAACTCGGCGAAACCGACAAACAGGGACGCGAGCGTTACAGTCGCTACATCAAGACGCTTTTGCAGGTCGGCGATAAGCGCACCGACGTTTATAAAAAGAAACTCGGAATGAAACTCGAAATTATGCCGCTTGAAAATCCGTATTCAAAAAAATCGGCGACACGATGAATTTTCAGGTTTTGTTCGACAGCAAACCGCTTACCGATAAAACCGTTTTTGCCGACAACCTTGACAGCGAGACGCAAAAAATGATGACCGACAAAGACGGCAAATTCTCAATCAAAATCGAGAAAAGCGGCTTGTGGCTCGTGCGTCTTGTTTATATGCAAAGATGCGCGAAGGATTGCAGCGGAGCCGATTGGGAAAGTTTTTGGAGCGCGTTTAGTTTCGGCGCATAAAAATTTCTAATCCGAATAACGCGGGAAAACGAATAGCGGCGGATGCTTCCCGTCCGCGCTCATTGCAAACGCAAAGTTGTCAGCGGTTTTCTGAAAAGAACATCGAAACTCGCAATCGCGCCGACGATCATTACTAAGACTGTCGTGATCAAAATGCCGAGAATAGTTAGCGTAAAATCGAATTCCCAATCAATATCGAAAAGAAATCTGGAAACGCCGAACGAAAGCGCGGTGGCGAAAACCGTGCCGATAATCCCGGCTAAAAGTCCTAAAAGTCCGTATTCGGCGAGCAAAATAGCGGCTAAAGTCGGACGTTTCGCGCCGAGCGTTTTTAAAATCGCGTTTTCGTAAATTCGCTGCGATTTGGTCAGCGCGATTGAGCCGATCAGAATTAAAATGCCGCTCAAAATGACGAAACTGCCGACGAAAGATATTGCCAGCACAAAATTGTTGACGAGTTTTTGCACAGCGGCGACAATATCGGCAACATCGAAAATTTGCACGTTTGGAAATTTATCAATTATCTCGCGCTGCAATTTGGCGCGTTCGACAGCGGGAATCTTTTTCAAAACCGTGGCGACGAAAGTTTGCGGTGCGGCTTCCAAAACGCCGGGACGGAAAACGAAAACGAACGCCGTTCGCGTGTTTCGCAAATCCAGTTTGCGAATGCTGGCGATCTGCGCTTGAATTTTTCTGCCTGAAATGTCAAAAGTTATCCAGTCGCCGACACCTACACCGAGCGTTTTGCTCATTCCTTCTTCAACCGAAACTTGCGCGTCATCAATAGTTTGCGCCGCGCCGTTCCACCAATTTCCGGCAAGAAGTGTTTCATTTTCGTCCATTTCCGGGCGATAAGTTACGGCAAATTCGCGCCCGATGACACCTTGCTGTTGGCGCGTTTCGCGGTTTTGAAAATCAAACGGTTCGCCGTTGACAAAAGCGATGCGGGCGCGAATCGTCGGAACGACTTGAACGGCTTCGTTTGTTGCGTTTTGAACGATGTTTTGTAGTTCGTCAATCTGACTTTTTTGAATGTCTATAAAAAACAAACTCGGCAATTTTGCGTTGCGCGTAAAGTCGAATTCGCGCACGAGATTTAACTGCAAAGACTGCACTGCAAGCACGACAAACGCGCCCAAACCGACGGCGAGCAGAATAATTCTTGTTTGATTTCCCGGACGATAAAGCGAATTTATCGCTTGCCGGACTGAAAACGAGCCGAAGTTTTTGATTTTTTTGAGCAAAACCGTCAAAACGACCGCCGCCAGATACAAAAACAATGAAGTAAAACCCAAACCGACGAGAAAAAACGCGCCGACTTTGACCGAACCGGCTTGCCAAACCGCCAGAGCTAATAAACCGGCGAGCGAAATCGCGCCGAAAATTGTTTTCGTCAAATCCAAACGGCGCGTTTTTTCGCCCGTCGCATCGTGCAAAAGCAGACGCGGTTTGATGTTGCGAACTTGGAGAAGCGGCAGCGCGGAAAAAAGCATAGAAATTAAAACACCGAGCAGAATTCCCTGCCACGCGATTGAGAAATGCACGGCGTAACTCATTTTTGCGGGCAAAACGTCGTGATAACGCCATTCGGCAAGCCACAATCCGAGTTGCGCGAGCAGAACGCCGAATAAACTTCCGAGAAATCCGAGCGTTAAAATCTGCAAAAGATAAACCGTGATAATCCGGTTTCCGCTCGCACCCAAACATTTCAAAACAGCGACGGATTTGCGCTTTTGTTCAACAAAAACGCGGGCGACATTCCACACGCCGACACCGCCGAGAACGAGAATTAGAAGTCCTGTCAAAGATAAATAATTTTCCGTCCGCTCAAATTGTTCGCCAAGCCTTTCCTGTGTTTCGCGGTAAGATTGCGCGGTAATCGTCGTGCCTTTTAACGCTTCACGAAGTTGTTTGACAAGTTCAGTCGGATTGTCCGATGTGCGATAAAGAATTCGGCGGCGGACGCGGCTTCTGTTTTGCGTGATTCCAGCTGTTTCAAAAGCATTTTTACTTACAAATACTCGTGCGCCGAGCCGAAAGCCGCCCGTTCCGCCGGGTTCTTCGTCAAAGGTGGCGCGAATTTGAAATTCCGATTCGCCGATGCGGATTTTGTCACCGATTTTGACATTTAAATCGTCCAGCAAAATGGGCGCGACAACTGCGCCGTTATTTTCGAGCAAGCTAAAATCAAACGGTTTGCCGCCGGAAAGCGTGAAATTTCCGACGAGCGGAAACGGCGGTTCGATGCCTTTTAATTCGACAAAACTGAAATTTTGATTAGCTTTATCAATCGGACGCGACATTGCCGAAGTTTCAATCACTTCGTTTCGCGCTTCGACAATACTTGAGTTTCCGATGACATTTTCAATTTTGGAAACATCGGTCGGCGAAAAATCGTTGGTCGAATTGATAACAAAATCCGCCGTCAAAAGCGCACGCGCATCGCCGCCGACTGAACGGCTGAAATTTTGAATCAGCGAACGCAGCGCGACTATCGAACCGACACCGATGGCGATGCACAGAAAGAAAAATAAAAGTCTGCGCCACGAAGAGCGGATTTCCCGAAAAGTTAAATTGAAGATAAAATTCATTCGTAATGTGTCCACATTCGCAGAATACGAACAACTTTTTCCTCTTTTTTTACTTGATAAACAAGGCGATGTTGAATATTGATGCGACGGGAATATGCGCCTTCCAAATCGCCGACGAGTTTTTCAAAAGACGGCGGATTTTGAAACGGATTTTGACGCAAAATGTCTAATAACTTCTCGACATTTTTCCATAAATTCGCGCTTTTTAATTTTTTTGTGTCTTTCAAAGATTGTTTTGAAAATAACAATGTCCAATTCAATTGTCATTCTCCTTTTCAAGTTCAGCCATAAATTCTTTTTCGCTTAAAAATTCGTCGTCCGATGAATTAAGCTGCTCGACAATTGACTCGCGCATTCCTGTAACTGAAAGTAAATGAAGCGTTTCCTGCAACGCTTTCCAATCATCTTCCGAAAGCAAAACAGCGTTATGCGGTTCGGCGGTGATCAAAATCGGACGATGTGATTCCGCCGTTTCGTCTATTAAACTTTGAATTTTGTCCTTCGCCTGACTTGCGCTAATTATTTCCTGCATTAAATTTTCTCCTTCTGAATAATATCATCGCTCAAAATGCGCCCGTCTTTCAAGACGACTTGCCGTTCGGCTCTGCTCGCTAAACTCTGGTCGTGAGTAACGAGAACGAGCGAAATATTGTTTTGATTGTGCAATTCCGTCATCAAATCGAAAATATGATTGCCGTTTTTTGAGTCCAAATTTCCCGTCGGTTCGTCAGCGAGCAGAATTTTCGGCTGATTTGCAAAAGCACGGGCGATGGCAATGCGCTGCTGTTCGCCGCCGGAAAGTTCGGTTGGATAATGATGTCCGCGATTAGCTAAATCAACATCCGAAAGAAGTTGTTCGGCGCGGTCTTTTGCATCCTTCAAACCCAAAATTTCCATCGGAATCAAAATATTTTCAAACGCCGTAAGGCTCGGAATCAAATGAAAAGATTGAAAAATAAAGCCGATTTTTTTGCTCCGAAGTTCAGCGAGTTCGTCTTCGCTCATCGTCGTTACATTTGCGCCGTCAATTAAAATTTCTCCCGAACTCGGCGCGTCTAATCCGGCAATCAAACCCAAAAGCGTTGATTTTCCGCTGCCCGAAACACCCGTTACGGCAACAAATTCGCCGTCCGGGATTTCCAGCGAAACATCGTCTAAAATAGTTAAATCTTCCGTGCCGGACTGGACGATTTTGGTTACATTTTGGAGAATTATCATAAATCATGAATCGTGAATCGTGAATCGTGAATCGTGTAGTCTAAATTATCGCCTTTCATTTAATAATTTACGACTCTGTGTTTATCCTTTTCAATTGACGATTGACGATTTATGATTTACGAATCGTTTTTGCTTGTGAAAAAGGCGCGAACAAGTTTGCTAATTTTTGCATCATAAAAATTGATTTTATTTCAAACCTTTTAAAATACTATGACAAAGTTAATTCGATTTGCGGCAGTTTTAAGTTTCATTTATTCGGCAATTATATTTTCAGCGTGCGGAGTTTCGACGGCGGAACAGCAAGTTAAAGAAAACCTCGCCAAACCGCGTCCGTCAATTCAGATGAATTCTGATAAACCGAAAATTGTCGCGTTCGGCGACAGTTTAACGGCGGGTTTCGGTTTGGCGGAAAAGGAATCTTATCCGTATCTTTTGCAGAAAAAACTCGAAGCCGACGGTTTTGATTATGAAGTCGTCAACGCGGGCGTTTCGGGCGAAACTTCGCTCGGCGGTTTGGAAAGAATTGATTGGGTTTTGGAACAGGATAATGTGCAGGTTCTAATTCTCGAACTCGGCGCAAACGATCTTTTGCGCGGTCTTCCCGTTGCCAAAATGAAGGAAAATCTCGGCACGATTATCAAAAAAGCCAAA
>JBBPXX010000052.1:0-43163 GCA_038200505.1 Pyrinomonadales bacterium
ACGACAATGCCTTTTCCCAATGAAATATAGCCGATGATGCTTTCACCCGGCAAAGGATTGCAGCAGCGGGCGCGTGTCGTCAAAAGATTGTCAATGCCTTTTACAACAATTGCGTCTTCGCTCAAGCCGATAAACTTTTTGACGGCTTTCATTCCGCTTTCCAGACGAGTTTCTTTTTTCTTTTCCGGGTCGAGTTCGGCAAATTTTTCGCTGCCTAAAAATTTAGCAATAACATTTCGCGGCAGAGTTTTTCCGTAACCTATCGAAGCCAGTAAATCTTCCGGTCTGCCCAAACCGTATTCGTTGGCGATACGTTTCATTTCAACATCATTATTCAATAATTTTTTCGGCGAAATTCGAAATTTATCGGCTTCTTTTTCAAGCAGCTTTCGTCCCATTTCAATAGATTCGGTTCGCTGTTGTTCGGAAATCCAATGTCTGATGCGGTTGCGGGCGCGTGAAGTTACTGCATAGTTGAGCCAATCGCGTGATGGTTTTGAGTTCGGCGTAGTTAAAATTTCAACCACATCGCCGTTTTGCAGTTCTGTTCTCAACGGAACAATCCGACCTTTTACCTTTGCGCCGGTGCAGGTGTCGCCGACTTCTGAATGAATTGCATAAGCAAAATCCAGAGGCGTTGCGCCGCGCGGCAGTTGAATAACTTTTCCCATCGGCGTAAAAGCATAGACATCTTTTGGATAAAGGTCTAATTTTAATGATTCGATAAAATCTTCCGAATCCTGCGTTTCATTAGTTGACTCGACCAGCGGAAGCAGCAGTTTTTCAACCGTTTTGCGAAGTTCGTCAAGACTTTCATCTTCTCCGCGTTTGCCTAATTTACTTTCTTTATATTTCCAATGCGCCGCCACGCCTTCTTCGGCGATATGGTGCATTTCTTCTGTTCTGATTTGCACTTCAAAAGATTGTCCGCTTTCGCCGATGACCGATGTGTGCAGAGATTGATAAAGATTATCACGCGGAATGGCAATCCAATCCTTAAATCTTTCCGGCACGGGTGTCCAAATATCGTGAATGACGCTCAACGCCAAATAACAATTTTTTCTTTCGTTCGGCGTAATAATTCTGACGGCAATTAAATCATATACTTGATCAATCGTCAGTTTGCGTTTTTTTAGCTTTTTCCAAAGCGAAAAAAGACGCTTAACGCGACTTTGAATTTCAACAAAAGGAACTTCCGCTTCGTTTAGATTCTTGATAATCGTATTTTTTATTTTCTCAAGTGCATCTTCGAGTTCCGGGCGGCGAATTTCAACTTCTTCGGAAAGTCTTTTATATTCCTGCGGATGGAGATTTTGAAAAGATAAATCTTCGAGTTCGCCCCGAAGTTTACCCATTCCCAATCGGTGAGCAATCGGCGCGTAAATGTCTAGGGTTTCCTGTGAAATGCGGGCGCGTTTTTCGGGTTTTAAAAATTGCATCGTCCGCATATTGTGCAGACGGTCGGCAAGTTTTATCAAAACGACGCGAACATCGGTTATCATCGCCAAAACCATCTTGCGAACATTTTCGGCTTGCTGTTTTTCTTTTGACAGATTGCTGATGTGGGCGATTTTGGTCAAACCGTCAACAAGTCGTGTAATTTCCTCACCGAAATATTCTTTTATCGTGTCGAGATCAACCAAAGTATCTTCGACAACATCGTGAAGAAGTCCGGTGGAAACACTGACTTCATCAAGACGCATTTCCGCTAAAATTTCAGCAACTTCCAACGGATGAATAAGATAAGGCTCACCGGAGGCGCGTTTTTGTCCTTTGTGATGTAAAGCCGAAAATAGATACGCCCGCCGAATTAAATCAATATTTGATTCGGGACGGTTATGTTCGACTTTTTCGATTATGTCTTCAATCCGAATCATAAACAATCAGCAGTCAACAACACTTTTTAGTTTTGATGACTAACAATTGGAAATTGTTGACTGAAAAAGGTGATACTCAACCATAATTGTAATTGAGTATCACCTTTGTTAAAAGCTAAAAAGAAAATTTTACTTTTTCTTGTTAGCCGCTTCTTCTTCCGCTTTTTTCTTCGCTTCCGCTTCGTCAGCTATGCGTTTCTTTTCGGTGGCAAGTTCGGTAAATTTATCTTTGGCTTTTTCAGCTTCGGCTTTTAGTTGCTCTTTTAGTTCGGAATTGCCTTCCATTTCGGCAATACGACCTTGCTGCACTAAAAAGTTAGCTTTGTATGACCAAGCCGAATCGCTGTTCGGATCTAATTCAACAGATTTATTGATTAAAACCGTCCCTTCTTCAACGCACTTTTGTAATGTTGCGTAGTCTTCGGGATTTTCGGGTTTAACAAATTCAAAAGCCGGCTTTCCGTCTTTGATAACTGTTTTCTTGACCGGCTCGACATCACTTATGTCATTGGCACAGCTATATTTTTTGGCTGCCAAAGAAGTGAATGCTTCTGCACGCTGATCATTCGGAACTTGTTCATTATTAGCGCGTTCGGTCAACCAAGAAATCGCTTCATCACTTTTTCCAAGATTTTCCAAAAGATTGGCGATTGCTTTGAATGAACTTTGATCTTTAACATCTACAGCTAATACTTTTTTATATTCCTGAATCGCCTCTTCAGCTAGTGCCGGATTCTGACGATTAGCAATATACTCCGAATGCAGTGTTCGAGCTAAAAATAATTGTGCCGTCTTTCCTTCAACGGAATCTTTGTCAGGCGCACGCGCAATAGCATCACGAAAAAGCTGTTCGGCTTCCGGGAATTTCCTATTTTTGTAGGCTTTTCCGCCATCAACCAAATTTTTTCTCGCAATAATGCGATTATAGTAGGAGCAATTTGCTCCAATTAAAACTGAAAATAAAATTAAGACTAATATCCCTAAACGAGAAAATCTCATTCTTCAACTCCATTTACCACTTATCAAAGCAGAAACTATAAACATTGATTTATGCTTCCGCTTTGATAAGCTAAAATTATTGTGCTAAATCATCAATTTGCAGACCAATCGGCTGCGCCCCTGCTTGTTTAACCGCATCTATCACTGAAACCACATCCCCATATTTTATGGAGCGCGGCGATTTTATAAAAACGGTCTTTTCAACTTCATTTGTTCCTTCACGAAAAACGCCGTTGTTTTCCCTATCTTTAAAAATCTCATTCAGTCTGCTTGTCAAAGCTTCCGGATTTGAAACATCTCCAAAAGGTTCTTTATTCAAGGTTAATTTCATATCAGCTTTATCGACACCTACAACCAAGGTTAAAGGATTGGGTCTCGGATTTTGCTGTTGATCTTCCGGCTTGGGTTCTGCCGGAACCTTCGCTTCAAAACGACTGGGTTTTAAAGGCGAGATAACCATAAAAATAATCAAAAGCACCAACAAAACGTCAATCAGCGGTGTAACATTGATATTCGGCGTAGCTCCCCCGGAGCCGCCTCCAGACATTCCCATATTGTTATACTCCTGTCCTGAAGATTAAAAATTATTCTTCAGATAAATTACTGTTCTTTGGCATCGCCTTTTTTCTTATCGGCGACCAAACCAACCCTATCAACATCCTGTTTACGAATGGTATCAATTGCTTCGACCACTTTTCCGTAATCAACTTCAACACTGCTCTTGATATAAACAATTCGCTTTTCGGGAGTTTTATTTTCCATCAATCTTTTGATTTTATCTCCCAACTCAGTCAAAGGATATTGATCTTTTCCGATGTAGAAACTGCTGTTATCAGGAATCGCAACGACTACGGCTGTATCCTTCGCAATATCAGCATCTTCTTCGGGACTTATCATATTTTTGGGAAGGTTAACCGAAACTCCTTGTTGAAGTAACGGCGTAACAATCATAAAAATAATGAGCAGCACCAACATAACATCCACCATCGGAGTTACGTTAATTTCCGAATTATACTCATCGGCTCCGCCAACTTGCATTGCCATAGTAAATTTCCCCCTATACTTAACCGTTTAATTGTTTTGTGCGTTGTTTAATAAAATAATCAACCAGTTCGGAAGCGGAATTCTCCATTTCGACACTGAAGCTTGTTACTTTATTTGTAAAATAATTAAACAACCAAACCGCCGGAACAGCTACCGCAATACCGAAAGCCGTCGCTACCAACGCTTCGGCGATTGACCCACCGACTGCACCGATACCGGCTGTTTCGTTCGCTCTCAGAGCATTAAACGCACCGATAATTCCAACTACCGTGCCAAATAAACCAACAAACGGAGCAGTTGAACCGACAGTTGCCAATCCCGAAAGACCGCGTTTTAATTCAGCTGTCTTAACAGCAATTGCACGCTGCAAGGCACGTTTCGAGGCTTCCATTTCTTCGCCCGAAATATCCGTGTTGCCCTGATGCGCGGCAAATTCCTTTAAGCCCGATGAAACAACCATTGCCAAATGCGAATCTTTGTGTTTGTCGCTGATGTTAATGGCTTCATCAATGTTGCTGTTTTTTAATGCTTGCGCCACTTTCGGGGCGTATTGCCGGGATTGCTGTTTTGCTTTGCTGTATGTCAGATAACGCTCGATTCCGACTGCAATCATATAAACCGACATTAGCAAAAGTGTGCCGATAACAACCCAACCCGGAATTGTTAAACTCTGAGCAATTTCATAAATGCCGAATGAAGGTGCTGCTTCGTTTGCGAATAAAAAGAAAAAGCCTAGAACCTTAGTTACTAATAGGCTGCCTAAAAAAGTCATGATTTTTCCTCCAAAGAAATCAAAATTTTAATTTATTAAATTATTGCAGATTTTGTTTAGGAGAAATGATTCCGCATTTCTCCTAATTAGTCAAGCTACGTTATTGCGTAAAATTATAAATAATTACTCCCGTCACTTTAACAGGCTGACCTGAAAGTTGCGTTGGAGTAAATTTGGATGCTCGTGCCGCGTTCACAGCCGCTTGTTTAAGTAATGGATGTCCGCTGACGGCACTTGCCGAAATAACATTTCCGTCTTCGTCAATCGTTACTTGAACTTTAACTTCTCCGCTGGCGCGAACGGCTCTAGCAGCAGCCGGATACGGCGGCTGTACCAAATTTCTCGCCTTACCGTTGATTACGCCGCCCGAAATAGTTTTCGGCACGGGTTTCGGTGTCGGTTTCGGGGGTGCCGGCGGCGGCGGCGGCGGCGGCGGCGCGGCTTCCCTCTCTACAGGATCGGGGGGAGCGGCTTTTGCCAATGTTGTTCCCGAAGATCCGCCTGTATCTCTCACGGGACCGGAAGATGGGGCTGAAACGTCAACATTTCTATCGCCAAGCACAAATGCTCCTTTCGGACGCGGCGGAACCGAACTTTGAACCGTACTGACTTTCGGCGGTTCTGACGGCGACTCATCGAGTCTCATCACGTTTTCCGTTCTCATTGCCACATTTTCCTGCGGCTTTTGAACCTGTTCCTGTTTTTCCTGCGGTTTTTCCGGCTCCGGCGGCGGTGGTGCTTCTTCAGCAATTTGAACCGGCGCAACTAAAGTGGAAAGTTCCAAATCTCCGGCTCCGAGTCCATAATCCAAAGCAAATAAGCTATATACCCAACCGCTAAGTAAAACGGTTGCCAGAACAACAAAAGTGGTTAATAAAAAACCGCTCCTTCTAGTATTCTCTTTTGCGTTACTTTTTGATTCAACCAATTGATCTAACATTTTATTTTCCTCCCTATTTTCCGGTGCCAATTAAGGTCAAGGGTTTACTACACCTTACTATTGCCTAAAACGTAAATTAAAATTCAAGTTACAACCGCATAAAATGTCTTTCAACGATTCTACCTGAACACCAACCAACTTTTTTAATAAACTTCTAAAAAATGCGGGGTCTGTCGGAATTTTGCCGGTCTTACAAACAAAACTCTACAATTATAGCCACCTCTATTTCAATAAAAGAAAAAAAGCAGATAAAGAAATTATTTAATTGACCAGCAACGTCTTGAAGTCTAATTCGTTATTAAAAAAAAGTCAAGAAAAGTTTTCTCAATTTTGGTAAATCTTCTGATTTTTATCTAAGCTCATTGATTTTGGTAGTTATAAAGGTAAATACCACTAAAAATAATACTTTTTATAATCAACTATCTGGCAATTGGTCGTCGTGTTACGGAACGGCGCGAAGCGGAAGCTAATTTATCCGATTTTCCAACTTCTGCCCGCTTCATTTTAGCCGCGCCTAGTTTGTCCTGCCACCAGATAGCAATCGGACTGGCAATGGCAACGGTTGAATAAGTTCCCAAAATTATGCCGACCAGCAATGCCAGCGAAAAACTTCTCAAAACTTCACCGCCGAATATGACGAGCGCAAGTACTGACAACAGCACCAAACCTGCCGTGATAACCGTCCGCGAAAGTGTCTGATTGATCGAATCGTTGGTAATTTTGAAAAGCGAATCCGTGCGGTTGAGAGGTAAATTCTCTCGAATTCGGTCAAAAATAACAATTGAATCGTTCACCGAAAAACCGACAATGGTTAAAATAGCCGCGATAACGGTCAAATTTATTTCCCACTGAAAAATTGAAAAGAATG
This sequence comes from Pyrinomonadales bacterium, assembly GCA_038200505.1. Lineage (GTDB taxonomy): Bacteria > Acidobacteriota > Blastocatellia > Pyrinomonadales > Pyrinomonadaceae. The sequence continues at coordinate 6,501 of JBBPXX010000052.1, forward strand.
CCAAAACCATTATTACATCGTGGAAAACTGCAATAACGGCACCTGCCGCATAAGTCCAATCATAGCGAAAAGCGATAAAAAGCAAAATCCCGACTAAACCTAAAAGAGTTGCAGCGACGGCTTGGTTTCTAAGCTGCGAACCGGCAATCGCGCCAACCGAATCCGTCCCGATAATTTTGTAGGCGGCATCAGGCGTATCAGCCAGAGTGTTGTCGCCTTCAGCCTCTTTACCGAAAGTATTGAGAGCAGTTTTTACCGTTTGACGACCCTGCTGAACCTGCGCGGATTTATCTCCTTCATTGCCTGCCGTATCCGTCGGTGTTTGCACGGCTTCCGTATTTTCAATCAGCGGAATTTTTATTAAAACTTCGTCCGGTTTGTCGGTTGAAGCCTGAATGACCGGATCGCCGACTCCGGTATTATTTAACGCACCACGAATTTCATCATCAGACGGTTTTTGTCTGAATTTCGCGGTTACTACAGTTCCGCCTTTAAAATCCACGCCGAGATTAAAAGCGTCTGTTCCGCCGGGCGTATATTGGCGACCGATTGCCGAAGCTAATCCCGCCAACATAATAAAAATAGAAAACGCAATAAAAATCTGCCGCTTTCCAAGCCAATCAATATGAATATCCTGAAATAAATTAAACATTTTTTATAATGGCGAATGGTGAATGGTGAATGGTGAATGTAGGAAAGTTTTTGACTTGCCGTTCACCATTCACCGTTCAACATTAAATTAAATACTGAGTTTCTGCATATTCGGGTTTCGGTTCAGAATCCATTTGAAAATGGTGCGTGATACAAAAACCGCCGTGAACAAATTTATCAACAATCCGAGAATCAACGTAACGGCAAAGCCTTTGATCGGACCTGAACCGTATAAATAAAGGATAATTGACGAAATAATCGTTGTAATGTGCGTATCAATAATCGTTACAAATGCACGGTCAAAACCGATACTGATAGATTCGGGAACTGAAAATCCGAGACGCAATTCTTCACGGATGCGCTCGAATATCAGCACGTTTGAATCAACCGCCATCCCGATTCCCAAGATCAAACCGGCAATTCCGGGCAATGTCAGCGTCGAACCCAAAACGACAAGTGCCGCCATTGTCAGAAGCATATTCAATACTAAAGCGATAACGGCATTTACGCCGGAGCCGCGATAATAGAACAGCATAAATAAAATTACCAAAGCCAATCCGCCGAGCGATGCTTCGACACCGGCTCTGATGGAATCCGCACCCAAACTCGGTCCAACCGTGCGTTCTTCCTGATATTCCAGTTCCGCCGGAAGCGCACCGGATTTTAATGTCAATGCTAAATCTTCGGCAGTCTGTTTTGTAAAACGACCCGAGATTTCACCAGAATCAAAAATTTGCGATTTAATATAAGCGGCGGATTTTACCTCGCCATTTAAAACAACCGCCATATAATTGTTGATGTTCGCGCCTGTCCATTCGCCGAATTTTTGCGCTCCGCTCGGTTTGAATGAAAACGAAATTTGATAATCGCCGCCGCCTCTGCCTTGCACTGCCGCCGCGTCGCGCAATTCGCTGCCGTCAACAACTGCCGGAGTTTCGACAACTACAAACTGTTTCGGTTTATCCTGCGGATTTTGCTGATTAGCCGCCGGCACTTCATCACGGTCGGCATAAACCAAAACCCGACGATTCGGCGCACCGGCTGTTGACTGTTTTGCCGCTTCTTCCGTCGGATATGTCTGCACGGGCGCAGGACTCGGCGGAGTAACAAGTTTCATCAACTCAAGCCGCGAAGTTTGACCGATCAAGATTTTGACGCGCTCCGGGTCATCAAGTCCGGGCATTTGCAGAAGAATTTGTCCAGAATCGGCTTTGCCCTGTTTTTGCAAAGTCGGCTCTTTAACGCCGAAAGAATTGATGCGGCTTTCGATAATCCTTAACGCTTGATCGGTAGCTTGTTCCTTCAACACCGATTGCGCCTGCAAAGGCAATGTCCAGGTAATATTGCTTCCGTTATTGCTTTCCGTCCAAACAGTCGGAAGAAAAATATTTTTCTTATTTATTTCATCAATAATTTCCTGTGTTTTTGAAGGATCGGTTACATTGAGCGTAACTTGAAAATTATTATTTTCCGCAACGGTTGTGGCTTCACCGACAGGCAATTGAGCATCTTGAGCGATTTTCAAAGCGGCATCTTTACTGTCAACAGTCAATTGCTTCAAGTATTCTTCCATTTTGACGCGCATCACCAGATGCGAACCGCCTTTTAAATCCAATCCGAGATTGATATTTTGAGAAAGATTTTGCTTGATGCCCGTCCAGGTAAAATCCTTCGCCGCAATCGAACCGCGAGGTCCGAAAACAAGATAAACTCCAATCAGGGTAATGACAACAATAATTGCCGTTCTAATCCATAAGTTACTATTTTTCATTGTTATTTGTCAGTTTCAGGTCTTCTGCCGACAACTGCTGTTTTTGCAATTTCGATAAACGATTTGTCCGCGCTTTGAATAATAAAACTCGTATCTCTGACTTCTTTGATTCTGCCGATAACGCCGCCGTTGGTTACAACTTCGTCATTCATTTTTAATTCGACGATCATTGTTTTAAATTCCTGCGCCTGTTTTTTCTGCGGCATTATGACCAGAAAATAGAAAATTCCGAAGATAAATACGAATGGCAAAAGTGTCCAAATAAGACTGCCGCCGCCTTGAAAAAGTAAGAAAGTTATATTCATTGTTTGTAATGCAGACCGAAAAACAGCAATTATGACAAAGTAGCGTTAAATTATCAAAGCAAGTCAGACTTATTTACTTAATTGTTTGACAAAATTTTTATATTTTGTGCTTTTCAAGCCTTTTTGCAAATCGGCTGAAACCTTTTGCAAATCATCTTCGAGCATCGCTTCGACGTTTAATCTCAAGCCCGGAAAAACTTCGCTTTCGATAATTCCCTGCTTGTCAGCCGTAAATTTTTTATATTTTCCGTCTTTTAATCCGAACCAATCAATCTGCTCGTCTAAAACCCGCCAGACAATATATTCTTGAACGCCTTTTAGTTCATATATTTCGAGTTTATCGTGCAAATTATAAGAAGCACTACTCGAAGCGATTTCAACCACCAATTCGGGCGCACCTTCTAAATAATCGTTATCGTTGATCCAAGATTTTCCGCCTTTATTTTCGTCAATTCGCAAAACCGCGTCCGGCTGCGGCTCATATTCTTCATTGGCAATGTAAGTTACGTTGTCTATTAAATCAATGCTTTGCGTTGAAAATTGATAAAGGCTGAGAAAACCCATTATTCTGGCGTGTGGTTTTCCGTGTTTTTTTACTCTGACGGGCGATGACATATAAACGATTCCTTTTATCAGTTCGGATTTGACGTTTTCGGGCATCGCTTCGTAACGCCGATGAAATTCCTTCTGCGTCAAACGGTCGCCGTTTTCCAGCGGCGGAATTGATATTTTTTTCTGGAGTCTTCGCGGCTGCGGTAAAGTCTGCGTATCCATAATCTTAATTATTACTCATCTCATTTAAAAAATCACGTCGAAACTCGCCGAATTTACCAAGTTTGATAGAATCTCTTACCTTTCGCATCGTGTCAAGGAAGAATGCCAAATTATGATGAGAAATTAAAATTGCCGCGAGCATTTCGCCGGTTTGATAAAGATGCCGCAAATATGCTCTCGAATATCTTAGACAAACCGAACACGCACAATCAAAGTCTAACGGTTCTGAATCTTTGGCAAACTTTGCATTGCGAATATTTAATTTCCCGTGTGAAGTAAAAGCCGCGCCCGTGCGCCCATTTCGCGTCGGCAAAACGCAGTCGAACATATCAACGCCGCGATAAACCGCTTCGACCAAATCTTCCGGCGTTCCGACACCCATCAAATAACGCGGCGCATCTTTCGGCATCTGCGGCGCGATAAATTCCAAAACTTCATACATCACGCTTTTTTCTTCTCCAACACTCAAACCGCCGATGGCATAACCGTCAAAACCGATTTCGACAGTTTTTTCTAAACTTTCTTTTCTTAATTCGAGATGTCCCGCGCCTTGAAGTATTCCGAATAATGCTTGCCGTCCGCTTAAATTTTCAATTTCCAAAAATCCTGTATCCAGTTTTTGGTTTTGCAATTCATCAAACCGATTTTTTGAACGCAAAGCCCACCGCGCCGTCATTTCCAAACTTTTGCGTGTAACTTCGATATCCGCGTTTCCGGGCGCACATTCGTCAAAGACCATCACGATTTCCGAACCTAACGCCGCTTGAATTTCCATTGAAACTTCCGGCGAGAGAAACATTTTCGTTCCGTCAACGTGCGAGCGAAATTCCACGCCTTCTTCGGTTAATTTTCGTAAATCCGAGAGCGAAAAAACCTGAAATCCGCCCGAATCCGTCAAAAGCGAACGATTCCAAGTCGAAAATTTATGAAGTCCGCCGAGTTCGCGGATAATTTCCGCGCCCGGACGAATCCACAAATGATAAGTATTTCCAAGAATTATCCGCGCATCGAGTTCGTTTTCGAGCCATTCAAAACGCACACCTTTAACAGTTCCTTGCGTTCCGACGGGCATAAAAACAGGCGTTTCAATAATTGAACGCCTCGTCCGCAAAATTCCCGTTCGTGCTTCGCCGTCCTGCGCGGTTACTTTCCATTCAATCGGTTTCATAAAATAAGTCCAAAGTCCAAAGTCTGATGTTCAAAGTCAGTCGAATGATTTTATTTTCAAATCTTTGGACTTTGGACTTTGGACTTTTCCCTAACAGCGTCCAGATTTGCTCCGCGCCAACTGCAACTTCCGAAACAATTTTGCCTTCTTCATTAACCAAAAACGCCGACGGCGTTCCATTCATTCCGAATTCTGTGGAAACTTCGCGTTCATTATCTAATAAAATTGGCGAATTCAAATTCATTTTTTGATGATTTCCCGCTTCACCTTCGGAAAATAACAGTAACTGAGGTTCGTCCGCACCTTTTGTTTTGTCCCAATCACGCAAATCTTCCAACATTTCATCGCAGTATCCGCACGTCGTACTCCAAAAAGTAACCAGCGTTTTTCTGCCGCGCAAATCTTTCGACGAAATATCTTTATCAGATAAATCAGACAAAGCAAACTCCGGCAAAACTGCGCCGACCAGCGATTTTTCCGCGCCATTACCGTTAGACGGCGCAATTAGCAATAATTTCGATTGGTCAATTTCGGCTTTTATTTTTTCAACCAATTTACGAATCGCTTCATCTCCGACGGCAAGCCGACTGGCAATATTCCCGTCCGCGTTTATCAAAACCGCCGTCGGTGTCCATTGTGAGCCGAAAAGTTCCGCAACTTCCTTGTCATTTTGCAAAAGAATTTGTTTGAGCGAAGTTCCGGCAAACTTTTCCAGATTTTCTTTAACTTTTCCTTTGCTGATAAAGATAATATTTAATTTACCTTTCAATTCCGTCTGCCACGTTTCAATTTCCGGCAGTAAAGCCGCACACGGACTGCAATTCGGACTAACAAATAACAATAAAACAGGCTTTTGAAAAGCTAAAATTTGTTCGGGCGAAATTTGTTTGCCGTTCACGTCGGGCAGTTCAAAATCGGGAACGGGCGTTCCGATAATCAAACCTTCTTTGGGTTGCGAAACGTCTTCGCGTATTTTTTCAACGCCTTCAAAAGAAGTCAGTTCCAAAATTTCGATGCGCCGCATAATTTGCAATTGCTGATCTGAAATTATCTTTAAAAAATAGACGGCGGCGGCGAGCAGTCCGACTGTTGCTAAACTTAAAATGAGCGACATTCCGTTTCCTTCCGTTGAATTATTCGATGAATCTAAAAGACTCATCCCTTGATTTTCGCTTCCCTGTATGACGAGAAAAAATGAGAGTATCGCAAAAATCGCATTGCGAATCAAACTCTTTATTGAAACAGGTTCGCTGTGAATCTGCCCGAAACAATGACAATCGGGCGCATTTCCCTGCGCCATCTGCCAGAGCATTCCGCCGATAAAAATAAGCAGTAATAAAAATCCGCCAATCGCGCCGAACCACGCAGTTGAAACCGGCAAAAGCAAAACGGCGATTATGAGTTCCGCAATCGGCAACGCAACGGCGAAAGATTTTGCCAAATCATTCGGCACACCGAAATCTTTAACCGCTTTTTCCGAACCTTTAAGATCGAGCAGTTTTCCGATTCCCGCCAACGTAAAAATTCCGGCAAGAAAAATTCTAATTATCAACAAAATAATTTCCATATCAACATTTCATTTTGCTCGGCTATTTGAACTCTGCTCAATTTGTAAATTATAACAAAATACTTTGAAAAGGATTAAAATCCGGCAAATTGAATGGAGATTTTGACATTGCTATTTTGACTTAATCTTTCTGATTTTATGTTTTTCTTTCAAGCGAAGCGGCGTGGCGAAAAATTCAAGTTCTTCGCGCAGGCGGTTTTCGATATAACGCAAATATGAAAAATGAAGTCCGGCTTTTCCGCCGCCGGACGTGAAAATTATAAACATTGGCGGACGCAATCCGGCTTGTGTCATATACTGCACTTTCAGCCGCGAAACGCCGCCTTTGACGGGCGCGGGCGTTCCGCCGCCTTTCGGCTGTGAAATGTTCTCTTCAAAAAATTTATTCAATTTTGAAGTCGAAACGCGCAAATTTCTGGCTTCGTTGGCTTTGACGACGAGCGGCAGGATTTTCGGCACGCGCTGTCCGGTCAAAGCCGAAATCATCACGACCGGAGCCCAGTCGAGAAACTTCATATTGCGCCGCAGTTCGCGCTCAAATTCGTAAATCGTATTCGTTTCTTTTTCTTCGAGCGCGTCCCATTTGTTGACGGCGATAATAACCGAACAACCCGATTCGACAGCATAACCGGCGATATTCGCGTCCAAATTCGTTACGCCTTCGACGGCATCAATCATCATTATCACGACATCGGCGCGTTCGAGAGCCTTTCGCGCCATTATCACGGAGAGCTTTTCCGCCATTTCAACCGTTTTGCCTTTGCGCCGAATTCCCGCCGTATCAATCAAGGTAAATTTCTGCCCGTCAACCGTCAATTCCGTATCAATCGCATCGCGCGTCGTTCCGGCAATCGGCGAAACGATCACTCTTTCTTCGCCGAGAATTTTATTGAGTAAAGAAGATTTGCCGACATTCGGGCGACCGATTATCGCAAGTTTTATATCTTCCTGTTTTTCCTCTTCGACTTCTTCGTCAAATTCCAAAACTTCGAAAATCTGATCCAGAAGATTGCCGACACCGTTGCCGTTTTCGGCGGAAACGGGTTCGAGTTCAAAACCGAACAGATAAAATTCTCCCGCTTCTTCTTCAATTCTTTTAGATTCGGCTTTATTTGCCGCAATAAAAACCGGCTTACCGATGTTTCGCAAATAAACCGAAATTTCTTCATCAAGCGGCGTAACCCCGGCGCGTGAATCAACCACCCAAATTATCGCTTGTGATTGCTCAATCGCGTGTCCGGCTTGTTTAAAAATATTCGCCGGAATAATCGCTTCGTCGTCCGGCACGATTCCGCCCGTGTCAACGAGCGCGAAAGTTTTCCCGTTCCATTCGACTTCGCTGTAAATCCGGTCGCGGGTTATTCCCGGCTCATCACCGACAATTGATTTGCGCGAACCCGTCAGGCGATTAAAAAGCGTTGATTTTCCGACATTCGGACGACCGATGATGGCGACTAAAGGTAAATTCATTTTTGTATATTTCAGTTTTTTACTAACTTGAAAGAAAACTTATTGTGGCACAACTCGTTTCCAAAGTGCTAAACTTAGAAACAAAAAACGATTAAGGGAAGGAGAATATTATGACAAAAACATCGGATACGACAATGATTTATCGTGATTTAGGCGACACGGGCGAGAAGGTTTCGGCAATCGGTCTCGGCGGCTGGCACTTGAGTTTAAAAAATGTCAGCGAGAAACTCGCTCACCAAATTGTTCGTGAAGCGATTGATCGCGGCATAACTTTTATGGACAATAGCTGGGATTATCAAGACGGCGAAAGTGAACGGCGAATGGGCAAAGCTTTAAAAGACGGTTACCGCGAAAAGGTTTTTTTGATGACTAAAATTGACGGTCGCACAAAAAAAGTCGCCGCTAAACAACTTGATGAATCGCTGAAAAGATTAAAAGTTGATTGCATTGATCTTGTTCAGCATCACGAAATTCTGCGGTTTGAAGACCCGAACAGAATTTTTGACGAAAAAGACGGCGCAAATCTTGCCCTTCTCGAAGCCCGAAAAGCCGGAAAAATTCGCTTTATCGGTTTTACCGGACACAAAGACCCGCGCATTCATCTCTATATGCTCGAAGTCGCCAAACAGTACGATTTCAAATTCGACACTGCGCAAATGCCGATAAATGTGATGGACGCGCACTTTAGAAGTTTTTCAAAACTCGTCGTTCCAGAATTAGTCAAAGAAAAAATCGGCGTTCTGGCGATGAAAACAATGGCGAACGGCATTTTATTAAAATCGAAAACCGTTACGCCGATTGAATGTCTGCACTACGCGCTGAATCTGCCGACTTCCGTCGTCATCACCGGAATTGACAGTATGAGGATTCTCGATCAGGCGTTTGAAGCGGTCAAAACATTTAAGCCGATGTCTAAAAAAGAAGAATCGAATTTGATTGCCAAAACAAAAGATGCCGCCTCGAAAGGCAAATTTGAACCGTTCAAAACCACTTCGATTTTCGACGGCACGGCAAACAATCCCGATTGGCTCGGCGACGAACCGAAAAGAGTGCAGAATTTGATGCCGCAATAGTTTCTTAAAGACTGGAGCGCAAGCGGCTCGCTTGCCGCCGTTTGAGCGAAGCAAGAACGGCGATGGCGTTTGTTCACTTAAAAGTTTGTAGAAAATGTGGCGTAAGTCCATTCGCGCTTCGCACCGAACGGACTTGCAAGCGAGCCACTTGCGCTCCAGTCGCTCCAAGTCTGTATTTTTTAACTAATCGAAAATATGCCCTTTGTTTTCTCGCGTCTTTTTTTTATTTTGCTGGCAATCGGTTTCGTGCCGCTTTCTTTGTCTTGGAATTTGCCCGCACTGCGCTATTTCGTTTTGATTTATGATGTTTTACTCCTTGCGCTTGCCGTTTTCGATTATTTCAACAGCCGCAAACTTCCCGAAGATTTAACCGTTACGCGAAAATTTTCCAAACGCTTTGCCATCGGCGACCAAACCGAAGTCAGATTATTTATCGAAAATCGTTCACCGCAAACATTCAAATTTCAAATAAAAGACGAATTTCCACCGGAGATGAAACTTTCCGAAACGCGCGAAGCGAAATTTACGGTTGAAGGACAAACGGTTGCGGAATTTTTTTATAATTTAACGCCGACGCGACGAGGAAAATATGAATTCGGCAAAACCGCCGTGCGTTTTCTTTCCAAATTTCGACTCGTTTGGTGTCAAACTTATTTAGGCGAGACGCAAATTGTCAAAGTTTATCCGAATATGCGCCGCGCCAGAGAAATGGAACTTGCGGCACTCGGCGCAAGTTCGATGACGGCGGTGCAGCGCAGAGCGATTTTGCGCGGCGAAGGACGCGATTTCGAATCAATGCGCGATTATGTGCGCGGCGACGAACTGCGTCATATTTCGTGGATGGCGACGGCAAAACGCAATAAATTAACGACGCGGCAATATCAAATCGAACGCGACCAGACGATTATCATCGCGCTCGATGCCGGACGTTTGATGACCGGCAGAATCGGCGACGAAACAAAATTCGACACGGCGATTCACGCTTCGCTCGCGCTGATGTCGGCGGCAATGCGCGGCGGCGACAATTGCGGTTTGCTGGTTTTCGGGCGCAATATCAAAAAGTTTCTGCCGCCGAAAAAAGGCATCCGACACATTGACGCGGTTTTGGAAGCCTTGCACGACCTCGAACCGGAATTGATCGAACCTTCTTATTCACGCGCCTTTCAATATATTTCGGCAAATTCAAAAAAACGCTCGTTCATCGTAATTTTGACGGATTTGGTTGATAAAGAAAGCTCCAAAGAATTGATAAATTCACTTAAACTTCTGCGCCCAAGACATTTGCCGCTCGTCGTTACCATCGGCGACAGAGATTTGAACGCGGCGGTCAGCGAAGTTCCGAAGGATATAAAAGACGTTTTCACACAATCGGCGGCTGAAGAAGTCATTCACCAACGCGAATCGGCTTTGAGAATTGTCGAAACAATCGGCGGTTTGGCTTTGGACGTTACGACGAATTCACTTGCGCCGAAACTTCTTGAAACTTATTTGCGAGTTAAGGAAAGAGGTTTGTTATGAATATTGAAGGCATTGTTTGGCTGACAAACGTAATTGATAAACTTGCCGTCAAACATCGCGTCGAAACTTATGAAGTCGAAGAAGTTTTAGAAAACAAGCCGCGTTTCAGATTTGTTGAAAAAGGCGACAGAAAAGACGAAAATGTTTATATGGCTTTGGGGCAAACCGAAGCGGGCAGATATTTGACCGTTTTGTTTATTTACAAAACTACCAAAGAAGCATTGATTTTGAGTGCCAGAAATATGGCGAAAAAAGAAAGGAAAATGTATGGCAGAAAATAAAGAAAAAAACTTACCCGAATTTGATTCGTTGGATAAATTAGTTGATTTTTTTGATGAAAATGATTTTGGAGATTTCGATGAAAAACTAAAAGAAGTTCATTTTGACGTGAATTTAAAAAGTAAAACGCATCTGATCGGAATTGACGAAGAAATCAGCAAAACCCTCACTGAAATTGCCGCGCAGGAAAATACAACTACTGAATTGCTAGTCAATAATTGGTTGAAAGAAAAGGTTTCAAGTTATGCGGAAGTTAAATGATTTATCTTATTCCCGTAATTATAATCGGAATTATAGTTTTTATTATTCATCAATCATCAAAAGAATTTCCTGATATTTTCTATAGTATTCCCAAAAACAAAAATTCTGAATTTCACTCTACAGAAATAATGAAAGTTTTGCTCGGACTTGATGACGAAAAACTAGACGAACTTTTAGAACTCTATAAACAGGAATTCGGAAAAGGAGCGGCGAGATATGCGCGTAAAACTTATCGAAAATGGGAATCGGGCAAAGTTAAACCGATTACGCAGACGTTTGAAAGGTTTCTCGTTCATCTGCCGAAGGTGATGGATTTCGATTTAAAATGCGAAGTTTTGCGGCATTTGCTGGAAGAATATTGCGCGAAGGACAATTATAATTTGACGATTTACACGGATGATTGGGAAAAAACTTTAGAACCGCTTGTTCAAAAACTAATTGATAAACCTTATAATGCAAATCTTCCGAAACAGGTTGAAGAAAAATTAACTTGGCTGGCAAATGAAGATATGCAGATTGCCGAAGATATTTTGAAAAAATCGCAAGTCGAAGAAGGAAAAATCGCCGTTTCGATGCTTCGTGAAGAATTTAAAAACATCGAATATTTGCTCGAAAAAACAAAGGACAGAAGCAAAGTTTCGCACCAATTGAAATTTCCTTATGGAACGATTAACCTTGAAATTAAAAGGAGATAACCGAAAATGAATGACGAAAACGATGAAATTGTTCCGCAAAAGCGATCACTTTTTCCTTTCACGCCCGACGATATTGTTGATAATGCTCTGCAAAATCTTGACGAAACGCAAGCGCGGCAAGTTACGCAAAAGGCGGCGGATGAAGTCGTTAAAATCGCCGTCGAAAAACGTCGGGCGGAATATCGAAGCAATGCGGCGCGTGATGAAATGCGGAATGTTGTTGAAAATGCAAATATTTTAGACAAACGCGGCGGCGAATACAAAATCAACAGCACATTTGAAACCGCTTCGGGAACGACCAGCGTTGAAATTCAAAATGCAAAATCAAATCAAACCTTGATAGTTGTTGCCGCCTTCGGTTTGTTGATGACGATTGCAATTCTGGCATTTTTATTTCTTCGGTAAATAAATCCCATCTTATTGAAATTTCTGCTACCAATTCTGCGGAGGCAGCGGCGGTTCTAAATTTCGATTGTTCGATTCTCCCTTAAAAATCATTTCCACGTCAGGCTGATTCAAAACTACCAAAGCCCAAATGCCTAAAGGAATTCCGGCAAGAAAACAACAGGAAGTTACAGGAACAATTGCCAGAATTGCCGACGTTTTGGCAAGACCGTATTTGTTTCCCTTCATCATTTGAATTGCGCCGTAAATGATAATCGGAGAAACTGCCAAACTCAAAACTGTAATTGCAATGCCGATTATTACACCAAGTTGCTCGGCACTGTTTTGCAAAGGATTAGCAAAATGACTTTGCTTGGTTACAAACAGATAAATATTCGTTACAACCGACAGAATTCCCCAGAGAAAATTTATAATACCTGTGATAATCAATCCGATTGCCGGAACTTTTAATTTGCTTAGAGTTTCATTTTGCATTTGCTTTCTCCGATAGCTTTTTGCTCAATTTTCTCCTGAGTAAATCCAGCGCAAATTGGCTTGATCGCCAACGAATCAAATAACGGTCGCCGGGAAGAATTATTTTTATGGATTTTACTTCATTTTCATCGGCAAAACCGACAAAAACCAAACCGACGGGTTTTTCCTCGCTTCCGCCGCTTGGTCCGGCGATTCCGGTTACTGAAATTGCATAATCGGTCTGTGCCTTTTCACGCATTCCTTTCGCCATCGCTTCGCAAACTTCCGCGCTGACCGCGCCGTAACATTCAATCAACTGCGGCGAAATATTGAGAGTTTTTATTTTCGATTCGTTGGAATAAGTGATCGCGCCTTCGATAAAATACGCCGAAGAACCGGCGACATCGGTCAGTCTTTCGCCAATCAAACCGCCCGTGCAGCTTTCCGCGACGGCGACGGTTTTGTTTTGTTCGGTCAAAAGTTTACCGACGACTTCTTCCATCGTTTCGCCGTTTGTCGAAAAAACCGCAACACCGAGTTTTTCGATGATTTTTGCCGCCAGTTCTTCGTTTAACGCATCGGCTTCGGTTTCGGTGCAGCATTGTGCGGTCAAATGAATTTCGAGTTCGCTTTTATTAAAAAGCGTCGAAGTTTGCGGATTTTTATACTCAGTGTAAATCGGCGCAATCAATTCGTCAGCCGCTGATTCGCCCATTCCGGTTACGCGCAGAACTTTGCGTTTGACATAAATTTCGCCCGCTTTTTCGCGCATTTTCGGCAAAACGTGATTTTCAAACATCGGTTTCAATTCACGCGGCGGACCGGGCAGGATGACAAAAAGTTTGTCTTCGATTTCAACCGACATCCCGACTGCCGAACCGTTTGGATTCGGCAAAACTTTTGCATCTTCAATGATAAAAGCCTGCCGTTTGTTGATTTCCGGCATTTCTTTTGACCAACGGCTAAATCTTTCCTTCAAATCGTCCACGAGTTCCTGCTTAAAGACGAGTTCGCGTCCGACGGCGCGTGCCGAAACTTTGCGCGTGATATCGTCTTCCGTCGGACCTAACCCGCCGGTTGAAATCACGACATCAGAACGCTTGAGCGCGTCTTTGATCGTTTCCTCAAGACGCAGTTCATCGTCGCCGACAATCGTTTTGAGTTTGACCTCAATCCCGATTTCGTTGAGCTTTTCAGTCAACCAAAGACTGTTCGTATCTGTTTTTGCAGGAGTTAAAAGCTCCGAACCGATGGCAATAATTTCAGCAGAAAGCATATTTTCGTGAATCGTAAATCGTCAATCGTAAATCGTATTAAGTCGTCTATTATGATAAAAATTTGTTGAAAATGCTATTTTATAACCAATCCATTTACAATTTACGTTTGAATGTTCAAATCAAATTCGATTCACGATTTACGATTCACGATTTACGATCATAGATGTCGTGGAGAACTTCGGAGATCGGTTTTCGATTGGCAAAAAGTTCATCCTTCGATTTTTTTCGCTTTTCCTTGCCATTATTTTCCGTATTTTGATTTGTCGAATTGTTTGCATCCATAAACGATTTGACGTTATGAACATTTTGTTCCGCCGGTTCGTTGGAATTATTTTGCAAAGTAACGCTGCTGCCGTTTTGTTCGGCAATTTCCTTTTGCTTTTTCTGTTCGAGCGCGGCTAGATGTTTTTTCCGGTTGATTTCTTTTAATTCAACGCGGCTGTTTTCAAGCAGAAACTTGCCGCGATTGCGCCGCGCACGTTCGAGTGCGCGAATGGCGGCGGAAGTTTTCGGTGCTTCGGCGGGTTCGCTCTCGATTTTTCGCAGAACTTTGACGTAATTTCTCAGTTCAGGTGTCGGATAAACATAAGTTGATTCGACGGCGTTTTCATTTTCGATGATATACGAAAGATGATTGACGGCGGATTTATGATCGCCGACCTTGTTATACAATGCGCCGAGCGTGAAATAAACGAGCGGCGGCGCACCGTTGACCATTTGCAAAATCCGTTCGCCGCGCCCGATCACATCGTGAACTTCAAAGCCGAACCAATTTCGTTCGTCGTCGCGCAAAACTTCATTTGCCGACAAATAAAACTCAAAAATCTCGCGCGTGTCGTTGCGCGAAGGCTGTGAAAATGTTTTCCACAAAAAATAGGCAAATATGCCGAAGAAGAATATTACAAACATCGGAAATCCGGCGACCAAAAGCATCGTGGCAATCAAACCGAAAGCCAACACATACTGCGTGTTTTCTTTCAGTGATTCATTGGCTTTTTTTTGAAGTTTATCGCTCACGTTCTATATTTGAGTGCGGAAATATCTATCCGCAAATTATTTTAGAGGTCTAATTTTGTTATTAATCTTTTTATAAAAACTTTGTCGTGAATTGAAAAATAATGCGCTCCGGCAAAAAGATTCAATTTATACCGCATCAACAACGGAATCATCTTCATCCGATTTATTGTCCGATGTTTTTTTCGCAGTCGTTTTTTTAGCCATTTTTTTCTTGGCAGAGTTTTTTGTATCGCTCTCTTCTTGTTTGGACGATTTTTTTGCCGACGCGCCGTTTTCTTTTTCTTTATGTTCTTCAGGTCGTTTGGCTTTTCTGTCTTCTTTTTCGAGTCTCATACCGAATTCCGCCATCACATCCATAATTTTACCGGCAATCAGATAAGGTGAATTCATTATAAACGAGAATGTATCGCTTAACGCGATGACTTCGAGTTCGACCAGAGATGCAATTTTTTTCTCCAACGGCAATTCTTCAAATTCCTTACGAAATTCATTAACTATTTCTTCTTCCGTTTCAGGCTTATTTTCTTCGTTTTTCTGCGTAATCATAATGACAATTTCTCCTGCTTTCTCAAGTTTTGTCTGGCACGAAAGCCGTTCTCCGTCTTTGAGTCTTTGTTCACCCAACTGTTTAGTTTCCGCCGCCGTCGGTGCTGATAAAAGCTCACTTCCCCGCGTAATTTTCAAAGCGCACGAATCACATTCGCCCTGTCGTCCGCATTCGTCCTTGACTTCGATGCCCAAACGCCGCGCCGCGTCAAACAAATAACTGCCGACGGCAACCAAACCGCTTCTGTTTTCTTCACCTTCAACTATAATTTCAACTTGTTCCATAAAATTTTACTTTGAGCGCGGAATATTCCGTCCTCTTTCCGGCTAATTCCCGACAACTGATTTTACACGAATGCGCGGCTGTGCGCCCGAAGCCGCCGTTTCCAAATCTTTTTTCTGACAATTTTCGCACAAACCTAAAATTCTCAGCGAATGATGCGTCAGTTTGAAGCCGAATTTCTCCGCCATTTCAACTTGCAGAGTTTCGATTTCCGGCGAGAAAAACTCGACGACTTTGCCGCATTCGGTGCAGATTATATGGTCGTGATGTTCGTGATCGTAATGATGTTCGTAATAAGTTTTCCCGTCGCCGAAACGAACTTCACGCGCCAAACCCGCGTCGGTCAGCAATTTCAAAGTGCGATAAACCGTCGTGTGTCCTATACTGTCGTCTTCTTTTTGAATGAGCCAATATAAATCTTCGCTCGACAAATGTTCTTCGGTTTTCAGAAAAATATCCAAAATCAAATCTCTCTGCGCGGTGCGCCGCAAGCCGGCTTTTTGAATATGTTCCAAAAAAACCTGCTTTTCCTCTTGAAATTCTTTTTTCTTACCAGCCATATTAAAAATATACAAATTTTTCGCTCTGTTTGTATATCTTCATATTATCATTTGAGATTCTTTTTCGCTAACGAAAGTTTCCCGCGTATTTTTTCAAGTTTTTCGGCATCCGCGCCCTGCGCTTCCGCCAGATATGTCGAACGCTTGCCAAGCTGTAAATAAATTTCCAACGCTTCAGGCGAAACATTTTCGCGCAAAATTTCGAGATGTTTTTCCAAAGTTTCAACATCAGCCCGCGCAAAAGTTCCGGTCAAAGCCATTGCAGTTGTTTGTGTGGAAAGATTTTCAATCGTGCTTTTTATCAAAGGAAGTAAAATTTTCCGCGCTTCTTTTTCTTTTAATCCGCATTTCGTCAGCATTTCAATCGCCGTGTCAATCAGCGCAACCAGATGACCGCACGCCGTTACCGCCGAAGCGTGATAAAGCGTTTTGTATTTTGTTTCGATTGAAAAGGATTTGCCTTTCAGATTTTTTACGATTTTTTCGGCGGTTTTGACTGCTTCGTCATCGCCTTCGACACAAAAATAAGCTTCTTCAAAGCGTTTTGCGCCCAAAATCGCATCACTGATTGAAACAAGCGGATGAATCGAACCGATTTTACAGCCGATTTTTTTTACGTCTTCTAAAATTTCAGACGAGAGCGCACCGCTTGTGTGAAAAACAAAAGGTTTGTTTTGTAAGTTTTGCGCCAAACTGCGGGCGACATTTAAAATTTTAGAATCCTGAGTTGTAATGAAAACTACGTCGGAATCAATTTCTTTGAGTTCTTCAAACAGTAAAAGTTTCGGCTTTTTGATTAAATCGAAAATTTTCTCGAAATCTTCTTTATTTCGCGCCACTAAACTTTCAACCTCGAACCCGTTTTTCGTCAAAGCTATCGCCAAAGCTCCGCCGACTCTGCCGATTCCGATGATCGAGATTTTCATAATTAGTCGGAGCGCGAGAGCGCGAGAAAATTCTTCATTATTTAAGTTGCATATTCAGCGGCAAACAACGTCGCTTCGCTGCGTTGGCGGGCAGAATGTTCGCGCTCCGACTCGAAAACTTTGCGTAGAATTATCAACTGATTATTATTAAAAAACCTTGCCTCTTCGCGTCCTTCCAGAATCCCGATTAAATGTAGTGATGCTTCGGCAAATTCATTATCTTTATTTTGCGCCGAAAATTGTTCGATTGACGGCACTAAAGTTTCCGACAATGAATTCAAAGCGTTTCGATAAGATTCCCGACCAACATCAATAATTTCCTGCAAAGTCAACGACAGTTTTTCCCAACTGCGGATTTTTGACAAACTAAAAGAACACGCGCAAAACGGGTGTGTTTTGAGCATTTCCCGCACGTCAAAACGGCAATCCAACTCCTTAAATTGCCGACAGATTTTCTGCGCCTGCTTCCAATAATTTTGATTGGCAACCGGCAAACGCGACAGATTTTCAAATTCCCACCATTCATCGCTCCGCAAAATCTCGTCAAATTTTTCCTGCAAATGATGGGACTTCATTACCATATCGTGTTTGATGGAAAAATGTTCGGCATATCTCGCGTGAAAAGTCTGCCACAAATTTTCCATTTCCCGATTCAGAGTTTCGCTCGGATTAGCATAACTCTCATCAATGATTTTCAAAAGTTTATCACGGAAGTATTCGATTTTTTCGTCCTGCGTCGTTTCGCAAATCGCCAAATAAGTCCAGATTTTTTCACGTTTTGCCGCGCCGTTGATAAAATCTTCAAGAACAATCAAATTTTTCGCACAGCCGAAAAATTCCCGTTCCGAATCCGAAAAAGCGTCCGCTATTCGGTGCAAACCTTCTTCCAGTGAAATTGATTCATCTAAAATCAATTTCACGGTTGCGGCGGCTGCGCCGAAAGTTTTTTCGCCGTGTGTCGAAAGCCGCCAGATTTTCGTATTTAAAATCTCGGGGGACAATTCATCAAATCTTTCCAAAACCCGCGCCGTTTGCCAATCCATCAGCCAGCTTTGCAGAGAAATTTTTATTTCCTTGACATCTTCCGCCGCGTCAATAGAACGAAAAGCGTCCGAACCCGTCAAAATTTTCGCCCATTCGGTCAATCTTTCCTTGCCGTATAAAACGCTCGAAGGTTTGGCAACGCCTTCGATGTCGTCCCAAATAATCGTCAAGTCGAGCGAACGGCGATTGATCCGATCACCTTTCGTGGTAATAAATTCAATCTGCCGCTGTGCGACAAGCGCGGTCAAAATCAGATGCTGCGCCTCACGCGGCAAGCCGTGCGGCGATTGTTTTAATTGTTTATAAATTGTTTGCAGCGAAACGGGTTTTTCACGATTGACGATCACCAACGACAAAATTTCTTCGGCTAACGGCAGTTTGACGAGATTTTCTTCGGTTTCGATAAACCACGAATTTTCGCGTTTTTTGACCAATCCGAGCGGCGCGGCGTAAGTTTTCGCCAGTTGCTGAACTTCTGCCAGAGATTGCCGCGCACCGCTGAAAAAATCCTTTACCAGCGCGGTAACTTCCGCCATTCCAAGTGTTTCCGAAAAATACGGGTGATTCGGATAACGCGCTTCAAACAGCGGTTCGAGCATTACGGAAAACATTTCAGCCACCGTTTGCGAAGTTTTTGCCGCGTCGGAAAATTTATAATCAAAACCGTCAATAATGAGTTTCGCATCTTCCAAAAAGATTCGATGCCAAATTTTTTCAACAGATAGAATATGCGCGTGTCCGGCGGCGCGGATTTGTTCGCCGAATTGTTCGCGCAAAGTCGTATCCGTCAGCAAAACATAGTAGCGAAAAAGCGTTTCGGCTTCGTCTTTTCTGAGCGGCGCGGGCTGCCAATAAACTTTTGAAAAATTGCTCGAAGGTTCGGAATTATTTTGCGGACTGCCGATAATTACTTCCCAATCAACAAATTCCGAATTTCCCGGAAGATGCTGCGGCAGTTTCATTCTATTTTCCAGATTCCAAAACAAACGTCCGCGCCGCAAACCGCCGCGCCACTTTATTTGATAATCCATCCAATCGGCGTGCGGTGAATCTTTGCCTTCCGCCGGAATCCAATCGGCAAATCGTTCACGCGCCGTACGCCGGAATATTTTTGGAATAACCGCCGGTGAAACATTTTTAGCGGCTTCGTTCAGCGCAGTGTTGAGATTATCTTTATCGCTGATCTTTAAACTATATCTGATTTCCCTGTCTTTTTCGGCGATTCGCAAAATGCCGTCGGGAAAACCGGAAACAAATTTTTCCAGTAAATCTTCAACGAGTTTTGCGGAATTAGACGGCTCATTTTCATCAAAAATCAGCAATGCAGCACTTATTTCTCCGGCAGTCGTGCCGTCGCCTTCCAGCGACAACAAAAACAAACCTTTTAAAACCAATTTGGCTTGCAGACGCTGCATCACCGAAATTTGCCCGATGATTTCGGCATTTATTTTATCGTAGGCGGCAAAGGCTTCCTTCAAATCCACGACTTTGCGGAGTGCGTTTTCAACGCTGTCAAAAACCTCATCGAGCGCAATCAGGGAATTTGCCGGACGACCGAGAATTTTGCCGCCCGCTTCCGCCGCAAAACCGAGCAGGGCAAATTCCGGCACATATAACCGAACAAACGGCGCAATTTCCAAAATCGCCGGGTGCAGCGGATAAAGCGAATTAAAACGCTGTTCGCTCCAACGAAAACTCGGCAGAATTTCTCTGAAGTTTGTGTAAATATCGTGTAAAAGCGGTGTCGTTTGCCGATGTTTCGGAAAAATGTGCGAATTAACGATGCGGTAGAGATGTTCCTGATCCAGATAATCAATCGAAAAATTTTGAGCAATCGCCGCATTGATTCCGTCTGCGCCGGCAATGTCGTCATCGAGCGCGACCGCCACGAACATATTCAAAGTTTTGGCAATTTGAGCAATTTCGCCAAGCAAAACGCCGTCATCCCGCGCGACCCGCGACGCACGTTCAAAAGCCGTATCAATACTCAAAACAAACGGCAAATCTTCGTTTTTTGCTGCGGCAAAACTAAGTAATTCAACCAATGAATCGCTCAATTCCGCCGCGTCAACCGCGAAAGCTCCGGCGACAGCGGCTTTTATTTCACCAAAAAGTGTCGTATGTGTTCCGCGCCTGACATACGCCACCGTGTAACGGGTTCGTTTAAGCCTTTGTGCGCTTGCCGTGACGTGCTGATCGGAAATGCGTGAACGCAGTTCAGCGTGTGAAACTATTGCACCGATAGTTGCCAGAAAATGACTTTTGCCAACGCCGCGATAACCTGCCAGAGCAAACGCCGCGCCTTTTTTTTCCTGCACGGCGGAAATCCTGTCAAGCCATTTCGCCATTAACTCCGACGTAACATCGGTAAAATGATAAACCGCCAGCGTCTGCGCCGCGTCGGCAATAAAATCTTGTAAAATTTTATACGGGCGAACCTCTATTAAGTCTTTTACTTTTTCTTGAATACGTTTCATTTACTCAGGCAAGTCAATTTTTTTTGAGAAATCAGCAGATTTGATAATTTGATGAGGTTAAAACAAATTTACACCGAAAAATATCGGCGTGTATTTACTTTACCAATTTTTTTCGTTAAGGAAAACATTTTTTTACAGAAAATTTTCAAAAAAACCTGTTTCTGAAAATTTCACGCAAACTTTCACAACTTTTCCCAAAATTTTTGCATCATAGATTTCGTTACTTTAACAATTTAAAAGGTGATATAATCTAAAAAGTTAGATTAAAAAGATTTATTCAGGAGAAAAATTATGCGTAGAGATTCGGTTCGTAAATTTAATGCGTTTTTCTTGGCGTTGGCAGTTTGGTTCAGCGCGATTGCATTTTATCCCGTGAGCATTGCGGCGCAAACAAAGACGGATAAAACAAAATCGAGCAAAAGTAAACAAGACAATAACAAGAAACAGGAAGCTGCAAAAACACCGCAAACTCAGTCTAACAAAAACGATCCGCTTTCCGAAAAAGAAGACCCGTCAAAAATCGGCAGCCGCAAAATCAACGGCGGATTAGACAAATTTACCGGTTGGCTGGGCGGTTCGCAGGAAAAGGAAATCGCTATCGGCAGACAAATCGCGCTGGAGGTCGAACAGCAGTCAAAATTGATTGATGACCCGATGGTTACTGAATATATCAATCGCGTCGGTCAAAACGTCGTTCTGCATTCCGACGCAAAAGTTCCGTTCACGATCAAAGTCATTGACAGCGATGAAGTCAACGCTTTTGCGCTTCCCGGCGGATTTTTCTACGTCAATAAAGGTTTGATTCTCGCCGCCGACAACGAAGCCGAACTCGCCGGCGTGATGGCGCACGAAATCGCGCACGTTGCCGCCAGACACGCGATGGAAAATCAAGGAAAAGGAACTTTAATGAATTATGGGATGTTGGCTGGAATGATTTTCGGCGGACCGATTATCGGCACGGTTTTGCAAAACGGCGGCGGAATCTTTGGCGGATTGGCGATGCTGAAATTTACGCGCGGAGCAGAAGAAGAAGCCGACTCTCTCGGCGTTCAATATCTTTATGCTTCGGGTTATGATCCGACGGCGATGTCCACGATGTTTGAAAAACTTGCTTCAAAAAATAAGAAAAAACCCGGCACGGTTGCCAAACTTTTCTCGACTCATCCGCAATCATTAGATCGCCGCGATGAAAGTTTGTCGCTCGTCGCACGTTTTCCCGAAAAGGAAGAATACGTCATCAGCACTTCGGAATTTCAGCGCGTCAAAGCGCATCTTTTAAGACTTTCCAATGCCAAAGCAGGTGTCATCAGCGACATTGACGAAGGCGAACCCGGCAAGCCGACTTTAAAACGCCGTCAACCGGAACCCGATTCAAGCGACACTTCCGGCGATTCGAGTTCGAATCCCGACAAAAAAGATGGTCCGCCGCAATTGAAAAAACGCGGTGAACCGCAGCCGACTCCGCCTCCGACTCCCGATAACTAATTTGAGTCCAAAGCCCAAAGTCAATTTACTCTTTGACTTTGGGCTTTGGGCTTTGGACTTTGGACTTTGGACTCTTTAGTTAAGCAATAAACCTTGAACACCGATTGGTAAACTGTAAATCGCATCGTTGGTTGCCGCAACCAGTTCGCCTTTGCGCATAAAACACAAACCGATAACATTCATACCGGCGACAAAAATCTCCGCCGTTTCGCCTTTCGAGTCAATTTTCGCAATGCCGTGTCTGCCGTGTAAACACGCGGCGACATAAAGATTTCCGTCGCTGTCAAACGCCAAACCTTGAGGTCTACCGAATCCGCGAAAGAAAATCTCTTCGTAACCGTCCTTGTCAATTCGATAGACGGCATCAAAACTCGAAAGTCCGGGCGCGGTAACATAAAGTTTTCCGTCTTTTCCAAACGCCAGATGATAAGCCGAAACGGAAGGTTCGATGACGGCAAATGATTCGGGACTTTCAAAACCGGCAACGCGATAGATTGTTCCGCTTCTGTCGCCGACAAACATCACGCCGTCTTCGTCAAAAGCCAGACCCGTCGCAATTCCCAAATCCGAAGCAATCGGCACGACTTCCGAATCGTTATTTATTCGATAAACTTCACCGTCGGCGCGTCCGGTAACTATCAGATTTCCGTTTTGGTCAAACGCAATTCCCGTCGGATTCATCACGTCGGCGGACATTTCGCTCAAATAACCGTCTTTTTCCAATCTCAAAAGCGTAACGGGAAGTTTCTGTCCGCGCGAACCGGAGCGCGTTACGATTATCGAATCGTCCTTCGGATCAACTGCCGGATTTGCGACAAGATGCAGATTGTCCGCCAGCTTTTTTCCGACGACAATGTTTTTCGATTCGCTTCTTTCGCCACCGTTTTCAAGAAAAATTTCAACTTCCGTCGCATCGAAATTATCAGGAACTATCGCCAAAATACGGTTGGCGGACGCACCGGTTAATCGTGCCGGTTTTCCGTCAAAATAACATTCGTATTTATCCGTGCCGTTAATTTGAAATCCTTCGCAAATAATTTCAATCTCGCCGCCCGGAATCGCATATTGCGGATTTATCGAGATAATTCTGCCTGCTCTGTTCATCATTTTACTCCAATCACAAACTTTGATTTTACGACGCAAACTCCGAACTGTCTAATAGGATCGGAAAACAAAAGTTTTTATCCGATGAAATTTAACATCAAATATATTGCCTTTCGTCTTCCGAGCGTTTAAACTTTACTTAACTTTAATTATGAATCCGACAGCAAAACAGACAAAAACCGCCGCCAAAGAGAAAAAATTACTTTCCGTTGATAATCCGCATTTTTTGACAAACCGCGAAATAAGCTGGCTTGAATTTAATCGGCGCGTTTTGGAAGAAGCACTCAATGAACAAACGCCTCTGCTTGAACGGCTCAAATTTCTTTCGATTTTCTCGACCAATCTGGACGAGTTTTTTATGATTCGCGTTTCGGGTTTGAAGGAGCAAATCGCCGAAGGCATCAATAATCCTTCGCCCGACGGGATGAGCGCGGCTGAACAACTGCGCGAAATCCGCGAACTCGTTCAGCCGATGATTAATCAGCAAATAAAGTGTCTGCACGAAGAAGTGTTGCCGCAGCTTGCCGAAAACGGCATCGAAATTTGCGCCTATGAAAAGATAAACGGCGAGAATCGAAAAGAATTGGACGAATATTTCTTAAAAAACGTCTTTCCGGTTTTAACGCCGCAGGCGGTTGATATAAGTCATCCGTTTCCTTATGTTTCAAATTTGAGTTTGAATCTCGGATTGGTTGTCGAACCGGATAAAACCGTCAGTCACGGGAAAATCGAACATCTTTACGATCAAAGCCGTTTTGTCCGAATCAAACTGCCGCCGAATATTCCGCGATTGATTCCGATAAATAATGAAGAAACTAAGTTTGCACTTTTGGGCGAACTCGTCGCGGCGAATGTGCGGCATCTTTTCCCGAATATGAAGCCGAACAAATGTTATCTGTTTCGTCTGACGCGCGATGCCGACCTCGAATTGCGCGATGATGAAGCGGGAGATTTGCTGCGAACGATGGAAATCGAACTGCATCACCGACGAAAATCGAGTTTTCCGGTTCGCCTCGAAGTTACCGATTCGATGCCCGAAAAAATGATTCAGCATTTAACTAAATCAATCGGAATGACCGACAAAGATGTTTATCGGATTAACGGTTTTTTGAATATTCCCGATTTGATGCAGTTTTACTCGATTAACCGCCCGGATTTGAAGGACAAACCGATTGCCTATTCGATTCCGACTCCTTTGCGTAAAGGTGAAAATATTTTTGAAATCCTGAAAAAACAAGACGTTTTGCTTCATCATCCATACACGGCGTTCAGCACCGTAACGGATTTTGTTGACGCGGCGGCGGAAGACGAAAATGTTACCGCCATCAAAATTTGTTTGTATCGCACGGGAAAGAATTCGCCGATTGTCAATTCTTTGATAAAGGCGAGCCGCAACGAAAAACAGGTTGCCGCACTGGTCGAACTCAAGGCGCGTTTTGACGAAGAAAACAATATCGAATGGGCGCGGCGGCTCGAAGACGAAGGCGTTCACGTCATTTACGGAATGCGCGGACTGAAAACTCATTCGAAAATCACGCTCGTCGTGCGCCGTGAAAACGACGAATTACAGCGTTACGTTCATCTGGCGACGGGAAATTACAATCCGACGACTTCGCGCATTTATACCGATTTAGGTCTTTTGACCGCCGATGAAGAAATTGGCGCGGACATTACCGATTTGTTCAATTTTCTAACAGGTTATTCGTATCAAACCGATTACCGGCAGCTTTTGATTGCGCCGATCAATTTGCGCGAACGAATGTTGGAAATGGTCAACCGCGAAACCGAACATAAGTTAAACGGCAAAGAGGCGCGAATAATTATTAAAATAAACAGTTTAACCGACGATAAAATCGTTCGCGCATTGTATCGTGCTTCGCAAGCCGGCGTAAAAATTGATTTAATCGTGCGCGGAATCTGCGTTTTGCGTCCCGGCATCGAAGGACTTTCGGAAAATATTCGCGTTATCTCGATTGTCGGACGATTTCTCGAACACAGCCGCGTTTTCTATTTTTCAAACGGCGGCGACGAAGAGATTTACATCGGGAGCGCGGATTGGATGCACCGCAATCTTGACCGCCGCGTCGAAGCGGTTGCGCCGATCAAAGACGAACGAATCAAAAAGTATATCAAGGAAGAAGTTCTCGGCGCATATCTGAAGGACAATACAAATGCGCGAATTTTGAAATCCGACGGCAAATACGAAAAACTGTCGGCGGCATCTAACGAAAAAGATTTTAATTCGCAGTTGTATTTTGTCGGTCGCAGAGTTTAATCTTCCGACAATTTATCTTTCGCGTTTTCAATCATTTCGATTGATTCTCTTTCTTCATCCGCGTCGGCTTTCGGTTTTTCCTGCGATAATTCCGCCGTTTTTTCATAACTCAAAGCCACGTAAAGCGGAAAATGATCCGAGCCGATTGATGGAAGACGTTTGATGTCGGCGAGTCGAAAATGATTGGTGTGAAAAACGTGGTCGAGTGGAAAGCGAATAAAGAAGTATTTGGCGTGAAACGAACTGTAAAGACCTCTGCCGATGCGCGGGTCGAGCAGATTGCTGATTTTTTGGAAAAGTGTCGTCGTCCGCGACCACGCGACATCGTTTAAATCTCCCGCAATAATCGTCGGCGTTTCAGTTCCCTTTACCATTCGCCCGACCAATATCAATTCGGCATCGCGCTCGGTTGAACGGTCATTTTCCGGCGGCATCGGCGGGCGCGGATGAACGCAGTAAAGTTTTATCAAATCACCCGAATCGAGCCGAACGCCCGTGTGAATTGACGGAATATCGTCTTCAACCATAAATTTTAACTGCGGATTTTCAAGTTCCAAGCGCGAATAAAGAGCCATTCCGTAAGCATTATCAAGCGGATATTTCACATTATACGGATAATCCTTTTCAATTTCCGCCAAATCTCTGAGCCAACGCTCATCCGGTTCAGCCAACAAAACCAAATCGGGACTGACTTCTTTGATAAGTTTTAACAGTTTACCGGTTTCTTTATTGTCTATCAGAACATTAGAAATCAGAATTTTTACAACATTTTCGGGTTGCGGAGAAGCGGCGATTTCAACTTGTTTCGGGTAAATAATCGTATAAGGCAATACGCAGTAAAATTGATAAAGTGTGCAAATTGCCAATAAACACAGAAAAGTAATTTCAAACCAACCGAGCGGATAACCCGAAACAAGAAAAATTGCCGCTGCCAAACCGCACAGAAAGGCAATCTGCAAACGCGGAAAATCACCGATGCGAATCCACCACGCATCTAATTTGAGCAATGGCAAGACGGTCAAAATTATCAGCAGCAGTCCGATGAGATAAATAATTATTTGAATTATGAACATAATTTATTTTGCCAATCTTTTCATCATATCCAATTGCGGTAAGTCCGGTAAAATCATAACAATTTTTTGTTAGAAACTGTTTGGAAAGTAAAGACAACAAGAAAAATGCGAAGAAATTAGACGCGGATTTCTACGGATTAGGCGGATTGGCACGGATTTTTTAAATTATATCAGCGAAAATCCGCTTAATCCGTGTCCATCCGCGTCTAATTTTTTAGTTTCCAAACAGTTTCTTAGGCTTCGCCAAGCGCAATCGGTTTTGCTAGAATTTCCATTTGCATTAAATGGAAAATTCACCGAAAAATTCAAATCTCTCACCGCACATCGCGCTTTTAGCCGTGCAGTTAATGTTCGGCTGTGCGCCGGTTTTGGGAAAAGCCGCATTATTGACGTTTCCCAGTTATACAATCGTCGGTTTCCGTGTCGGCGGCGCGGCGTTGGCTTTCTATTTTTTGCAGAGATTTCGCGGCGATTTGAAACTCGACAAAAAAATTCATTATTTATACTTCGCAATTTTCAGTTTTTTCGGCGTTATTTTCAATCAACTTTTATTTTTTAAAGGTCTTTCCTTAACAACCGCGACCAACACTTCCCTTTTAGCCGTAATGATTCCGGTTTTCGCCTTTGCCGTCAGTGCTTTAATCGGCAATGACAAACTCACTTGGCGCAAAATTATGGGAATAATCATCGCGGCTTGCGGCGTGATTTATTTGATAAATCCGTTAAAAGCGAGTTTTTCATCGGAAACGACGCAGGGCGATTTTATGATAATTCTCAATAGTTTGTCTTACGCAATCTACGTTGCCACTTCAAAAAAACTCATATCGCATTACGGCGCACTCAAATCTATTACGTGGATTTTCATCTTCGCATTTTTTATCAACGTCCCGATCGGTTTGTATTTTCTGCAATCGGTCAATCTTTCCGAAGTTACGATTTCAGCGTGGCTGGCAGTCGGCGCAATTGTTTTGTTTCCAACAATTCTGGCATATTACTGGAACACTTGGGCGTTGGCGCGTGTCGAACCTTCGATTGTCGCTGTTTATATTTATTTGCAGCCGCTGATCGGAACTCTGCTGGCAATTTTTGTCCTCGGTGAAGAATGGAAACCACGCATTTTTTTAGCGATGGCGATGATTTTTACGGGAGTTTATTTTGTAACGCGAAAAAGAAATTTGAATGTGGCGGAAATTGATTTCTCAGCGAATTAAAGGCGAAAAGATAAAACCGCTCTTATTTTATCCTTTCGCCTTCATCCTTCATCCTTTATCTTTTATAACTTGACTTGCCGCGCCACGTTGACCGCTTCGAGATTTCGCAAATCGGACAAAATGCTTTCATCCAAAGAAGAATCAATCTCAATAACGGCGATGGCTTCGCCGCCTTTGGCTTCTCTGCCGAGATAAAAACGGCTGATATTGACTTCGGCTTCGCCCAGAAGTGTGCCGATTTTGCCGATTACGCCCGGAACGTCTTTGTTTTTCGTGATTAGCATAAATCCCGTCGGAACAGCTTCGATACTGAAATTTCCGATTTCGGTAATGCGACCTTCGCCGTTGGCAAAAACCAAACCGGACGCGGTTTGTTCGGCATCGGCTGTCGAAACTTTTGTACGAATGTCGTAATTAACATTTTTGCGCGTCTGCGTGTAACTCGTCGTGATATTTATTCCGCGTTCTTCGGCGATGTGCAGAGCATTGACGACGTTGACACGCGCCGAAACATCGCGCAATAATCCCGCTAAAAATGCGCGTGTAACGGGCGCGGCATCTTTTTCGGCGAGTTCGCCCGCGTATTCTAATTTCACTTCCTTGATCGGATTTTCGTTCATAATCTGCGCCTGAAAACGTCCGAGTTTTTCCGCTAGGTTTATAAACGGCTGAAACGCTTCGAGTTCACTCGCGGCAAGCGAAGGCGCGTTGACGGCGTTTCGTAATTCGCCCGAAGTTAGAAAATCGCGCATTTGTTCGGCGACTGTCAACGCCACGCCTTCCTGCGCTTCGGTCGTTGAAGCACCGAGATGCGGAGTCGTGATAATTTTGTCGTTTTTGAGCAAAGGCGAACTTTCGTCTAAAGGTTCAGATTCAAAAACATCCATCGCCGCCGCCGCCACCGTGCCGTTTTCAATCGCTTCGAGCAGAGCCGTTTCGTCAACCAAACCGCCGCGGGCGCAATTGACCAGACGAACGCCTTTTTTCATTTTCGCAAACGCTTCGCGCCCGATTATGTTGCGCGTTTCGTCCGTAACCGGCGTGTGAATCGTCAAAAAATCGGCTTTTTGCAAAACTTCATCCAAAGTTCCGACTTCGATGCCTAAATCTTTCGCCTGTTCGTTTGAAACAAACGGATCAAACGCTAAAATTTTCATTCCGAAACCTTTGGCAATATTGGCAACGTGCCTGCCGATTCTGCCTAAACCGATGACACCCAAAGTTTTCCCGTTTAATTCCACGCCGACAAAACTTTTTTTATCCCAAATTCCGTTTTGCAATTTGGCGTGAGCCTGCGGAATATTTCGCGCCATCGAAACGAGCAGCGCAATCGTGTGTTCGGCGGTTGTAATCGTGTTTCCGTCGGGCGCGTTCATCACGACGATTCCGCGCTCGGTCGCCGCTTTCACATCAATATTGTCAACGCCGACACCGGCGCGTCCGATGACGCGCAGCTTTGCCGCTTTGTCCATTAAATCGGCGGTAATGCGCGTCGCGCTTCTGACAATTACGCCGTCGGCATCTTTCATTTTTTCAGCCAGCGCGTCGAAATCTAATTTTGTTTCTTTTTCAACGGTAAATCCGGCATCACGAAGCGGCGCGAGCTTTTCATCGTTCACATCGTCGGCGATGAATATTTTTATATTTTCCATAGTTGTTGATTAAAATAGTAAATAAAGCGGCGATTATCTCTCAAACCAAAAAATTTTCACCAAGTATATGGAATTAGTAACTACAAAACAATTGCATAAATGCAGAAATCCGCACGAAGTATGGACGCGG
Source organism: Pyrinomonadales bacterium (assembly GCA_038200505.1). Lineage (GTDB taxonomy): Bacteria > Acidobacteriota > Blastocatellia > Pyrinomonadales > Pyrinomonadaceae. The sequence goes on from JBBPXX010000052.1 coordinate 35,951, forward strand.
AAAATGCTTACTTCGTGCGGATTGCTACAATGAAAATCGGTGCATTATTTATCCAGTTGAAATCCTTTCGGCATAAATTCGAGCGAAATAATTTCTCCGTCCGATTTCGCCGTTAAGGTTTTATCTTCTTTGAATGTAAAAATTACCGGAATATCTACTTTTTTCAAATTACATCCGAACTGCAACTGCTCGACTTCCGGCGTGTAGGCGCGAATTTGAATTGCCTGCGGCGATGAAACTAACAATTTGAATGTTTGTTTTGAACTATTTATAACGAAAAACATTCCTTTATTGCTGCATTCGACCTTTTCGATAAAGCCGAGTTCTCTTTTTTCATCCGCCAGCGGCTTGCGAAGCGAGTCTTTGATCGCCTGCATCATCGCGCTTTTGCGCTGCGCTTCGACATCCGCGCCGGTCATTGCGGCGGGCGGCGGCGGTTGTGGTGCCGAAGCATATTTTTTGTCCGCTTCTGCTCGATATTTTTCGACATCAATAAAACGAAAATTCTTCGGAACAAAATCAACGGCAACGAGATCGCCGCGCAGATTATTTTTCGCGTCCGTGCGCGGTTCGTAAGTCAACACGGCATTGACGGCGGAAACATTTTCATCACAGCCGACCTGCGTATTTCCCGGATCAACGATCAGCGCGACCAATTCCAGATTTTCAAAATCCTTGCTCGTCAGCGAAAATGTTTCGTCTTTTGTTTTGATCGAATAAGTTACTACGTTATCTTTGCAAATGATTTTTTGAATATGCCCGACGACCTGTTTTTCAGAATTTTGAGCTTTTCTGACGGCTTGGTTCATCGCAAAAATCTCCTGTTCTTCGCGTTCTTTGGCGGCTTCTTCGGGCGAAAGCGGTTTTTCGTTTGAATCGCGCCGCACGAGAATCGGCTGACTGCCGTTTTTGCCCGCTTGTTCATAAAGTTTGCGGGATTCTTCGTTGCGGGCGTTGATGTCTTCTCTCTGACGAAGCTGCATAATCAGATTTTCGGCTTGCGCTTTGACCGGCGGATCGTCGGTTGTCGAGGCAATCTTTTCGGCGATGTTTTTGGCTTCGTCAAATTTGTTTTGCCGCATATAAATCTCGCCGATCCGAATCGCGTATCTTTGATTTCCCGGCTGATACTGCAAAGCCTTTCGCAAATATGCAATCGCTTCGTCCAATTCTTCGTTATTGACGTAGTTCACAAAAGCAAGAAGTTCATAACTTTCCGTAAAAGATGGATTTACCTCAATCGCTTTTTTTAATAACTGCCGCATTTTTGCGGCTTTTTCCGGCGCAAACGATTGAACGTAACCAAATTCGTCGCGTCCTTCGCGGCTCAGTAAAAATGCGTAATTGTAGAGCGCGAGGTGGTTTTTCTGATTTTCGGAAATAGCTTTTTCAAAATAGTTTTTGGCTTCGTCAAATTTTTTCTGCCGCATTTTGACCATTCCGAAAGTCGTGTTCGCCATACTCGAATCCGGTTCGAGCGCGACTGCCTTTTGCAGAAAAGGTTCGGCATCGTCGGCACGGTTCGTGTGATACAGCAAATCACCCAAATACGCGCTACTGACGGCTTCGGAAATAGGTGAAGTCTGCATTTCATTTTCAAAAATGAGTTTATTTTGGAAAGTTACGAGCGAATATTTATATTTATTTTGCGCGACGTATTTTTGCAATTCCTTTTCCATCTGCGCGTAGCTGATTTGAAAAGCCTCCTGAAACGCTTTTTCGGACGGCACATCTTTCATCGCCAGCGTCAGAAATTTATTAAGACCGTCGGATTTTCCGCCCTGCACCAAATAATGAATCAACGCCCACGATTGAGCGTAGAAAATACTGCGCGAATGATTTTCGTTTTGATGGAGCGCGTAATTGCTGATTTTAAAGAGCGTGTCGAGCGGAATCAACTTGTTTTGCTGAAGCAGCGCGAGATGATTGCTCTGCGGCAGACCGAGTTTCACTTTCTGGTCTTCGGAAATCTCGAATGTTTGATAATACTCGGCTAAACCTTCGTTAAACCACGGCGGAACTTCCGATTTTCCGAAATTCGTGTTGATAATAAAATGTACATATTCGTGAAAAATCGTGCCGTAAGTGTCGGCATCGTCGCCTTCGGTTGAAATCGTGATGTAATTGACATCTTCGCCGGGCTGAAAATATCCGGCGATAAAATTATCCGTTTTCCCGTCGGCGCGTTTCGGCTTGAACGGTTTATATGCGCCGTCGCTTTTGAACACAATTACATTGGTCGGAATTGACGCATCGAGATTGGTTTGAGTAAAAAGCTGTCGAAAAGTTTCGCGGAATTGTTCGAGTTTGGTCGCCACTTTGCGAATATCTTTTTCGCTCGCGTTGCCGACGAGATTAAAATTTTTCGAACGCACTTGCAGCCATTCGTCTTTTGCCGAAACAGAAACCGGCAAAATGAGCAGAACAAGCAAAAACAACACAAATAAATAAGTAAGTTTAAAGTTTTTCATAAGTTTATGGGAAAAGTTTTTTGAAAAGTAAAAATTCGAGCAGAATTAGCACCAATTTTGTATTAAAGTATTCTCAATTTAAACTCGTTGATTCGGGAAACGAAAAAGAGAGTGAATTCTGATGAAAAGCCGCGACAATCAGTTGCACTTTTCACAAAGATAATAGTATAAACAACTGCATTTTGGAAGTTAAATTTAAATTATATTTTCACGAAAACATCATTTATGGAAATTTTTGTCTATCGCAACAATGCCGATTCGATTGAAGAAGGTTTTCCGCTCGAAGATTTGCCGAAATTGTTGGCGGACGAAACCAATGTCGTTTGGCTGGACATTGACGCACAAACATCCGAAAACCTTAATAAAGCGCAGGATGTTTTGCTCAATGTTTTCAAATTTCATTATTTGACGGTTGAAGATTGTCTGGAAACGCGCAACCAGCCGAAGGTCGAATCGTTTCCGAATTATCTTTATTTCATTGTTCACGGCGTAAAAAATGAAACTAATTCGGCAAATTTTGTTACCAAAGAACTTGACGGTTATCTCGGCAAAAACTTTGTCGTTACGTTTCACAACGAAAATTTCACGAGCATTGACAACGTAAAACGACAAATCCGCGCCACGCCGTTTGCGTGCGAACGCGGCGCGGCATATCTTCTGCATCAAATACTCGACCAGCTCGTTGACCTTTATGTGCCGGTGGTTGACGATTTCGACGTTGCCATCAATTCGCTCGAAGACCGCGTTTTTATGATGAAACAAGGAAGCAATTTGCTTTTAGAAGAAATTATGGATTTGCGGCGCAGCGTGGCGCGACTCAAACGCATAAGTTCGCGCCAGTTGGATGCTTTATATCGTTTTTCACACGGCGAATTTCAGCAAATTGACGAGCATGTTCTGCCGTTTTACCGCGATGTTCACGATCATCTTTTGCGGATTTCCGATTTGTCTGAAAATTACCGCGATTTGGTCGGCAGTCTTTTCGACATTCATTTTGCGGTTACGGCGAATAAAACCAACGAAGTGATGAAGGTTCTGGCGGTTTTTTCGTCAATTATGCTGCCGCTGTCGGTGATTGCCGGAATTTACGGAATGAACACGCCGCTGCCGGATTCCAATAATCCGAACAGTTTCTGGCATATCGTCGCCGCGATGATTATATTTGCTTCAATACTTTTATTTTATTTCTGGCGCAAAGGTTGGATTTTTGAAGGTGATGATGATGTCAAAAAATGATTTTTTTTAATTACAAATTAGTTTTTTTTAGGTAAATTCTTCAAGATTTGATATTATTCAGCTATGTTAAATTTAGAAAAATCTCATTATGGCGAATTGGAATCGTTAAAAAATTTTAAGGATAAGCCCAAAACTTTGAACAGACTTCTCGCCGTCGTAACTATTATGTTGTCTTTTCTTTATTTTTTTAGATAAGCATTTTAGCTTTTTTCCCGTTGTTTTTTTGATAAATAAACTATTCCGATTAAATGACTTTATTTTCAAAAACTCATTTTCACAGCATAAAGAATCGCCAAACACGCACCGCCGTAAATTCCCGCCAATAAATCATCAGCACAGACACCGATTCCCGACGGGAGATTTTGCAGCGAATCAATCGGATACGGCTTCCAAATATCAAACAATCTGAATAATAAAAATCCCGAAACGACGTAATGCCAACGAACGTCAAAAGGAATAAACATAAAGACCAGAAGTTGTCCCATTACTTCGTCAATGACAACTTTTTGCGGGTCTTTGTCTTGAAAAAGATGCGTTGCTCTGTCCGAAGCCCAAATTCCGACCAGACAAAACGCGAGAAAAACAATGACATTGACCGCGTGAACCCAAGCCGTAATTTGTTCGGCACTCCAGTTTTCGTGAAGCAGATAAATCCCAAAATGCGTTTCGACAAACCAGACTAAAAAATAAACCGCCACGCCGACCATCGAACCCCAAGTTCCCGGCGCAAGCGGCAAATATCCGACACCGCAGGTTGATAAAGCAAGCGCGAAATAATCGAGAAATCCTTTTTTTTCAAAAATTTCGTTTTTCAATTCCTGCGTTTCAATAGCGGCTGAAACCTCAGCAACTTCATCATAATTCGACATACTGTTTTTAAATAATAAGCCTTTTTTCTTCCGAAACTATTACGGCTTCAAACAACATTGATGCTAAAATGTTTCCCTTTGTAACGTATTTTGATTTTGACTGTTAGAAAAAATAATGCGGTAAAACCGCAATCAAAGGTTATATCACAATTTCTTTTCGGTCAGCCGCGTTTTGCCTATTATCTTTTATGAATATCACAAAAATTCTTTTCGTCATTTTTATTCTTTTACTGATAGCCGTCGTCGGTTCGTCGTTTTGGATTTACAGCTCGTTGAACAAGCCGCATCAGCACGACAAAACCAATAAATACATCATCATTCCGAAAGGTTCAACGCCGAATGAAATCATCGGCAAACTCGATTCCGAAGGCATTTTATCAAGCGAACTTCCGACTTTGATTTATCTGCGGACTTTGGGCGATTCTTCAAAATTGCAGGCGGGCGAATATCAGTTTAGTTCGCCGATTACGCCGATGCAGGTTTTAAAGGAACTCGAATCAGGCGAAGAACGCACGACGAAAATCACGATTCCCGAAGGTTTTACGCGCTTTGATATTGCCAAACGGATCGCCGAAAAATTTCCCGGCAATCCGCCGATGGACGAAAAAGCGATTCTCGCTTTGATGAACGACGTGAGTTTGATAAAAGACTTTGACGCAAACGCGAAAAACCTCGAAGGTTATTTATATCCAAGCACTTACAATTTCCCGCGTGATACGAAACCGCAGGAAGTTGTCAAAAAAATGGTCGAACAGTTTTTCAAAGAGTGGAAACCCGAATACACGGAACGCGCCAAACAACTCGGACGCACGCCGCACGAAATCGTAACGATTGCGTCTTTAATCGAAACCGAATCCGGCGTTGAATCGGAACGCCCGATTGTCGCGTCGGTTATTTACAATCGGATTGCCAAGAATATTCCGCTCGGCATTGATCAAACGGCGGTTTATATTGCCAAAATGCAAAATCGCTGGGACGGCGTAATCAACAAAAGCGATTTGGAAGTTGATTCGCCGTATAACACGCGGCGTTACGGCGGAATTCCGCCCGGACCGATTTCTTCCGTTTCCGAAAGCGCAATCAACGCCGCGCTCAATCCCGCCAAAACCGATTATATTTTCTACGTCCGCAACGTCGAAAAAAACGACGGTTCACACAATTTTTACGCTTCCGCCGCCGATTTTGAACGCGGCAAAGTCGAATATCAAAAATGGCTCCAGCAGCAACGACAGGAACAAAAAGCCGAACAAGGAAACGATTGACGTAACTACAAATTGTAACTACAATGAGTTTTGAATTCGACAAAGAAAAACGCTTATCAAATATCAGAAAACACGGCATTGATTTTGCCGATGTTTGGCGTTTTATTGAAAATGACATTTATACAATTGTTGACGACCGCTTTGATTATGGCGAAATTAGATTTTTATCTTTAGGTCTTTTATTTGGTGAAGTGATTGCCGTTTCGTATAGCGAAACAGACGAAATTACCAGAATAATCTCTGCGCGAAAAGCTGAAAAACATGAACAAGAAACATACTTTGAAGAAATACGGAACTGACATTGAACGGTTAAGAAATATGAAAGACGAAGATATAGATTTCTCCGACATCCCGAAAACTACGCCGGAAATGTGGGCGAAAGGGATTTTGAGAAAAAATTTAAAACCAGTTCCAAGCAAATCGCAATTGACTTTGCGAATTGACCAAGACGTTATCGAATTTTTCAAATCGCAAGGTCGCGGCTATCAAACAAAAATCAACCAGCTTCTGCGGGCGTATATGGAAGCGCACGACAATAAGTAGTTTCGCGGAATAAAAAACTTGCTGTAATCACAAATCGAAACTACAATGAGGTTTGAATGAGACGAAGAAAAGCGATTATCAAATATCAGAAAACACGGCATTGATTTTGCTGATGTTTGGCGTTTTTTTGAAAGCGAAAGAGTTATTTTTATTGATAATCGTTTTGATTACAACGAATTGCGTTTTGTTTCGATTGGAATTTTAGCGGCAAGAATCGTAACAATAACTTATACGGAAACCGATGAAATAACGCGAATTATTACAGCCAGAAAATCCACGAAAAATGAGCAAAACAAATACATTAGAGAAATCACAAACCGATTGGGCGAGAATTGACGCAATGACTGACGAAGATATTGATTTGTCTGACAGCCCCGAAGTTACGGAAGAAATGTGGGAAAACGGCATTTTGCTAAAAAATTTCAAACCGATTCCGCGAAAAAATCAAGAGAATTTTCCGATTGACAAAGATATTATCGAATTTTTCAAAGCGCAAAGTTTTAATTATCCCGCCAAAATCAATCAGCTTCTGCGTGATTATATGGAAGCGCAAGAAAATAAATGATTTTGCGGAACTTTTTTCGTTTTTCTATGTTAGGACTTTCGCTTATCTAAAATCACAAGGCGGGAATCGCTGGATTTCTTAGTTGTGATTTTAGATATTCTGTAAATAGCCCGTTCCTCAATTGATAAACTGTTTGTTTCATTTCTTGAGCTTTAACCTTGACCGCCACCCACGCGCTGTAACAACACGCTAAATGATTTCTTTGCGAACGCGCCTTGCGGCATTGACATTTTTCGCTGCCGGTCAGTTGCTTAAATTCTCGGTGAA
>JBBPXX010000053.1:0-18673 GCA_038200505.1 Pyrinomonadales bacterium
AGAGATTGGTGGTCTATAATGGACGACATCGAAGCAATCATCGCTTCGATTGGTTGTAAAAGTATGGTAAAGAGTTTTTTGTTCACACTTAAACATCTCTTTTTTCATACTTTTACGCCACTTCAACTTTACTCAGCAATTTTTAGACCGCTCAGTAATGAGCTAGGCTATAATGTTCGTCATCTTCGATGACAAAAAAAAGACAATTCGAGTTTCCAAACGGTTTCTAAGCTCGACTTTATCCATTTTTGATACTGATTATGCAAATAAAAGGCTTATAAAATCGCAATTTTTTCGAGTTTTTCCAATGTCGTGAGCAAATTTTTGTCCGCGAATCTCACGAATTAGCAAAAATAGTTTTTTTATTTCGTATTTATTCGCGGAATTCGCGGGCAAATTCTTTTCTCTAAACTTAAATTTACAAACTGTCTTTATGTTGCAGAGCGAATTTCAAAAGCGCGTTATGACCGCTGATGCCGAGTTTTTGGCAGATGTTGGTGCGATGATTTTCAACCGTGCGGTAGTGAATAAAAAATTCTTCGGCAATTTCCTTGCTCGTTTTGTAATCGGCGACCATTTTTAAGATTCGCATTTCTGTCGGCGTTAAGTCTTCGATCTGCGGCAGCTTTTCATTTAATTCCCGATTGTTTTTACGATGATTCAAAAGATGAGAAGCGAGCGACGGCGTAACGTGAAAATCTCCTTTAGCGACGGCTTTGATGCCTTTGACAATATCGCGCACCGCACTGTCTTTCAGCAGATAACCTTTGACACCCAAATCCATCGCCGAGAGAAAAATATCGTCGTCGCTGTGCATCGTCAGAAAAATCACTTCGCATTTGAAATTATTTTTCTGCATTTCGCGGACGATTGTAAAACCGTCTTTTTCGGGCATATCAATATCGAGAACGGCGACATCGGGCTGATGTTCCTTGATAAATTCAAACGCTTCCGCACCGTCGCTCGCTTCAGCGACGACGTGCAGATTTTCGTCCGTTTCAATCATCATTCGCAAACCTTGCCGCACAATCGGATGGTCATCCGCCAAAACTATTTTTATTTGTTGAGTCATATTTTTAAGGTCTTTGGTTTTTGGTCTTTGGCTTTTGTAAGACATTGACACACACATTTTTTTAACAAATAGAAAGAATATTGGCAGTGAACTAAAAGTGATGCTTTCACCGCCGAGACGCAGAGTCCGGCGCAGAGAAACGCCGGGAAAACTCAGCGACGGCTCGGCGTAATCTCTGCGCCTCGGCGGTGAAAAATTCTTTCAGCACTACTTTTAGTTCACTGCCAGAATATTTACAAAGACCAATAATCAAAGACCAAAAACCAAATCCTAATCAGATAATTCAATAGATACGGTGATTTTCGTTCCTTCTCCAATTTCGGATTCTATTTTATATTCTCCGCCGAGCATTCGGATTCTTTCGTTCAAACTGATCAGACCGAAACCGCCGTTTTTTCCGTCGCTTTTTTTCGGTTTATGTGTATCAAATCCTTTGCCGTCGTCTTCGATCAAAATCCGTAAAAAAGATTTGTCTTTTTCAACTTTTACCAAAATTTCATCAGCGTCCGCGTGTTTGAGAATATTGCTCAAAGATTCCTGCACGACGCGGTAAATACTCATCTCGACTTGCGGCGGAAAAAGATTATCAATTTCATCAATCTTTTGCGTAAGTTTCAATTTATTCGCTTCGGCAGTTTTTCTAACCAATGATTGCAGAGCCTTCGTCAAACCCAAACGCTCAAGCAAATACGGGCGCAAATTGTAAGCAATTTCGCGCACTTCGTCTATTGCCTGTCCGGTTTGTTCGGTAATTATTCCGAATTGCTCTTCCGCGTTTTGCAAATTATCCAAATCTTCCGAACTGAAAATCGCCCGATTTCTAATCAATGCCAGCGTTTGCCCAAGCCCGTCGTGAAGTTCCGCCGCAACTCGTTTTCGTTCGGCTTCCTGCGATTCGATAAGCTGTTCGGCAAATGAAGTTCTCGCCAGAGCAATCTTTTTTAACTGCGAAAAGCGATTATAAAAAATCAAAAAAGCAATGCTGATAACACTTAAAATCGCCGAAATATAAAACCACGTCGTTTGATAAAAATACGGATGAACGACAAATTTCATAGATGCGCCTTCTTGATTCCAAACGCCGTCGCGGTTTGCCGCCAGAACGTGAAAAGTGTAGTTTCCCGGCGGAATATTATTGTAATAAGCAACGCGCCGTGTGCCAACATCGTTCCAATCGTCTTCCAAACCTTCCATTCGATAACGGAATTTGACAAGCGGTGAATTGACAAAACTCAAACCCGTATAATTAATTTCCAAATTGTCTTGTCCGGGCTGAATTTCAACTTGTTCGCCGTAATTTTTAATTTCTTGGCGGTCAATCAAAATTTCTTCCAATAGAACCGGCGGCGGATTCGGATTGATCGAAATATCTTTCGGATTTATAACGGCAACGCCCTGAATTGTTGGAAACCAAAGTTCGCCGTTCGAGCGTTTGATTCCGGCAGGCTGTTTTCCGCCATTGCCTTCGCTGCTCAATAAACCGTCGTTTTTCGTGTAAGCGATGCTGTTTAGATAATTTATTTTCCCGTCGGCAAAGTCATTGAGCTGCTGTTTATTGATGCGGTAAATTCCCTGATTGGAATTCATCCAAAACCAGCCTTTTTCATCTTCCAAAATGCAGAAAACATTGTTGCTGAACATTCCGTCTCCCGCCGTAAAATTTGAAAACTTTCCGTCTTTATAACGGCTCAAACCGCCGTCGTAACTGCCGATCCACAAAACACCGTCCGCGGCTTCGTAAAGACTCCTGATGTAATTGCTGACTAAACCGTCCTTTTCGGTGAAAGAAGTAAATTTGCCGTCTTTCAAATGAGCAAAACCGCCCGTCGTGCCGATCCAAAATCCTCCGTTTTTTGAATGAATCATTGACGTTACGGTGTCATTCGGCAAACCGTCCTGTTTCGTAAAATTCACCGCTTCGCCGTTTTTATAACGAATCAAACCTTTATCCGAACCGAGCCAGAGATTTTTGTCGGAATCTTCGAGCATTACGGCAATTCCGATAAATCTGACGTTCGTCGGCGGTTTTATTTCACTAAAGTTTCCGTCTTCAAAATAAAAAAGGTTGGTTCGGTTGGCAATCAGCAAACGCCCGCCGGAATCTTCAAACAGCGCAGACGGATTGGCTGTTTGTTTATCGGTTTTGTAAGCAACAAACTTACCGTTCGGAGAATACTTGACAATGCTTTGTTCCCACACGCCGAGCCAAATATCTCCCGCGCCGCTTTCGAGAATCGGATAAACATTTCCGTCATCGGTTTTCCAGTCTTCTTTGGAATAAACTTTGACGACTTGTTTTGTAATATGAATCAACCCGCCCTTCAAAGTTCCCACCCAAATTCCGCCTTCGCCGTCCTGCAGAACGGAAGCTGTCGTATTGTCCGAAAGTCCGTCGGCAGTGGTAAAATTCTTTATTTCATCCGGCAAAATCTCCGCGCTTTCGATTTGCCCGGCGGAAATCCTCAGCAAACCTTTTCTGCCTGTTATCCACAAATTGCCGTCTTTATCTTCAAGAAAATGATTTAATCTGACGACTTCGTAGGGAAATAATTGTTTTTCCCCGCCGCGCAATCGAAGCAGATTGCCTTTTTCATCCTGCGTCCAAAAATTTCCCGAACGATCCTGATAAACAGGAAAAGCAAAAGATTTATCAATTTTCTTCAATCCGTAAGATTCCTTCCGCCCGTTAATCAACCGCTGAATGATTTCGCCTTCCAAAACCCAGATTCCGCCCTCGCGGTCGGTGTGAACGATAATTGTTTTGGCATCGGCACCGGGAATTTCAAACGGCTCGAATTTTCCATTGACATAATGAAAATGTTCGCCATTCACATTACCGAACAAAATATTGCCCTGCCCGTCGTCATAAAGCGGAGTTGAAACTTTTACCGGAAGTCCGCCGTCGAGATCGTAAGAAGTGAAAATCCCTCTTTCATATTTAACCAGAGTTTCGATTTCCGATTTGAACCACAAAACACCGTATTTATCCAAAAAGGAAAAGCCGAACCGATTAACCGGAAGATTTTTCGTATTCGATTTATTAAAAACCTTGAACCGAACGCCGTCAAAACGCACGATTCCGTCGTTGGTCGTGAACCAGATATAACCATCGTTTGACTGAAGAAGTCCGTTGACCGTGTTTTGCGGCAAGCCGTTATCAGTCGTTAAAACGTCAAAACGATAGTTTTGCGCCAATTGCGGACAGGCAAACAGAAATAACAAACAACAAGACAGTAAAACCTTTCTCAAATGAAATGTTTTTTGATTCATTTTGAATTTCGGGACGTTGAGGCGTTGAAGTATACGCCGTTATGTTTTTCAGCATTGTAAAACAAAAAAGTTTATATTCAAAAAAAAATTTGCCGAAAATAAAAAAAAGCAAGCCGTCAAGCCTGCCCGAATCAATAAAAACTATTTTTGGTGGAGCAGAGGAGGGTCGAACTCCTGACCTCGGCATTGCGAACGCCGCGCTCTGCCAAACTGAGCTACTGCCCCACATCGCAATTTTTGATAATAAAAACCTATTTTAAAACTGTCAAGTTACAAGATTTCAATTTGGAATCTGAAATTTCACTGAACGGTTGCCGGAAGGAGCGAACCTTTCGGATCATAAGCATAAGCCTTGCCGTTTTCGATTTTACCGAGAACGCCGTGAAAAATTATTTCGTCCTTGTCCAAAACGACGACGACATCGCCCGGACTGTAATATTTTTCGTCAACTGCAAACGTAATCATCGTCGCGTTGCCGTTTTCGTGATTGACGGTTTCGTAATCAAAATCATCGGCGTTAAAACTCATCGTCTGGCAAAAACTAACTTCTGACATATTTTTCTCCAAGTCTGAAATCTAAAATCCAACGCCCGAAGTTTCTCGGACACGGGAAATCGAATGTTTGATTCTAACTTTTCGTCGGCACAAAGTCCAAAGTGATCGCGTCGTGGTCGGAAAGCGGAACATTTTCCGCATCTTTCAAATTGCCGACGGTTTTCGGTTTTGTATTTTCGGCGATTCTAATGTCTTTTCCGGCAAACCAGTCGAGCCGCGCCGAAACTCGTCCGCCGACACGCTTTGCCGCCCAAAAGATAAACGGAAAACACCAGCGCGGAACCCAATCGCCCAAATTTGTGTTGTAAGCGGAATTTTCCATATCGTAATGCAGCGTTCCCGCGCCGACTTCGTTGAAAATTTTATAATCGAAGCCGCGCTTTTCGATTTCGCCGAACAAATTCTTTTCAAAATAACGGTCGGGATGCGGATAATGATTTTTAGTAACATTTTTGACACCCATCGCCACGCGCCGAAAATATCCTAAAATTGCGCGGTTTCCGGTTTGCGCGTTAAAAGTGGTCGTGTTCCAGTCGCCGCCGATAATCGTCGGCATTTCGGGCAAAGTTTCGAGGTGATCGAGAATGATTTTCATCTGAACGTGCCGGTGTTGTCTGGAAGAATGCGCGTCGAGATGAACCGTAACGGCGCGAAAAGTTCCGCTCGGATGTTCAATGTCGGCGATCAAAGCACGCAGATAACCGAGCCGTTTTTCCTTGCCCCACATTTTATCTTTGCCGTTCGGAAGCGCGACGGCGTGGACGTTTTTCATTGGATATTTTGATAATGTTCCGAGTCCGTGAAGTGATTTCGTGTTTTCGCCTTCCGCGAATTCTTCAACGCCGCTGCCTTTTTGCAGGGCAATATAAACGGGCGCGAAAGTGTAATTCATTTGCAATTCTTTCGCCATTTCCTGAGCGACAAACCGATTTTTACTTCGCGCCATTCCGTAATCGAGTTCGGTTAAAAGCAGTAAATCCTTATCTTTTAAATCTGCGTGATTTTTCAGCGCGTCAACAATGCCCGCAAAACGATTTCCGCGCTCGATATTCCAAGCGACGACGCTCACGCATTGTTGGTTTTCAGTATCTTCGGGTGCAAAATCTTCCTGCACGACGGCGTTTAAAATCCGCTCGATTTCCGGTTTTATCTTTTTATATAAATCCGAGTTTTCAAATTCTGCCGTTGAATCAAACTTTAATAATTCGGGAATATATTGATTTAGTTCGTGGTCTAAAATTGAAACTGAATTTTTATTGACGGACATTTTGGCAGGCATAAAAGAAAATGATAAAAAGCAAAAAAAATCGAAAAAATAACTATTTCATCCTGCGCCAATGAGTAAAAACGTATGAGTAAATCAACAAATTTATCATCAACAGACAAAATCCGAGAGCGAAATGAAACCAATAACCGGCGGGAAAATACAAAATCATTGAAACATAATAATCAATAAAGCCGCCCGAATAATTGGCTTCTCCGCCCAAGCTGCGAAACTTGTTTTCAAATTCCGTCAGCGGACAAGTCAGAGAAAAAATCTGAACGATTATTCCCCAAAACAACGCGGGAAGATGCAGCCACATTACCGAACGCCGCCGCAAAACAAGCAATCCGCCGAAAATCGCAAAAATCACGAAACAGAGATGTAAAACTAATATAAAATCAGCCCAAAAACGATAAAACATCGGAACACACTATTTAAAAATAATTTACGTTTTAATTATCGCACATTTGCTCATTACTAACATCTTATTTGCTCGAAAGGGAAGTCAAAGACTGTGTTTTAATCGTTTTGATCGGGATTTTTTCGTCTTTATCGAATACGATTTTCGACGGTTTTCCGTCTGTATTTATCGAAAAAGTTTCCATCCTTTTTTTGATTTCGATTTTTTCTGTTTCCGTACCTTTGGCGGTTGTAATTTCAACTTCCAACGGCAAAATAAATGCTGACGGCGTTATTTTATCTAATGTCTGCGTTTGCGTAACGGTCAAATTCAAAACTTTGGTTTTTGGATTATAAACCTGTTTGATGTTGAGTTTAGGATAACCCGCACCGTAAACCCATTGTGTGAAAAACCAATCTAATTTCATTCCCGAAGTTTCTTCCATCGCTTTTTGCAAATCGGCGGTTTCGACATTTTGGAACTTGTGCCGGTTGAGATAAACATTTATTGCCTTCCAAAAATTATCCGTGCCGACGACCTCGCGCAGCGTGTGAATGACCGCGCCGCCTTTTTGATAAGTTGTAATATCAAAAAGCGAATCGTTCGGCTTTGCTTTAGTATTAAAAAGTCCGTGCCGGTTTTTACTGATCGTGTCATCAATTATAAACTGCCGCGCATCTTCTTTTATTTTTCGCAGATAATCGGCGCGTCCATACACTTTTTCGCGGTAAGCGGCTTCCATAAACGTCGCAAATCCTTCATTTAGCCAGAGATTAGACCAATTTTTGCAGGTTACGAGATCGCCGAACCACGAATGAGCCAGCTCGTGCGACACCAAATCTTCAACGCCGCCTTTGGCAAAACCGAGATCGGCAAAAAGAATTTCCGTGTCAGCCATCGTCGTTGCCGTGATGTTTTCCATTCCGCCGAAATTAAAATCGGCGACCATCGTTTGATCGTATTTATTATACGGAAAATCAATGCCCGTTAATTGTTCATAAACGCGCATCATATCTTTGGTTTTACCGTAAGCACTTTGCACGATTGAAGTTTTGTCGGGATAAACATAAAAGCCGAGCGGGATATTTTTATATGTGTCGCTGGCTTTCGTATAAGTTCCGACGACAAAGGAAACGAGATAAGTCGAATGCGGAACGGGCATTTTGTAATGAAAAGTCTTTGTGCCGTTTTCGTTTTCGATTACTTCAATTAATTCACCGTTACCGATTGCCGTTTCGCCTTTTGCAGCCGTGATAAATTGTTCGGTTGTCGCTTTGTCGTCAGGGAAGTCGTAGGACGGAAACCAATGATGCGCTTCTTCCGGTTCGCCCTGCGTCCAAACTTGCGCGGCGCGGGTGATTTTGCCGTCTTCCGTTAAAGCATCAACAAAATAAACGCCTTTTTTCGGTTTCGTCGAATATTTAAAACGCAAGGAAATAAAATCTTCGGGCGAATAAGTTTTGTCGAGCGTGATAAAAACCTTTTCGCCGCTTGTTTTATAAACTAAATCTTTATTTTCAGTTTCGAGTTTGACTGATTCAAAATCCAAACCCGCCGCGTCCAATTCGATTGATTTAAAGTCATTTTTGAGCGGTCTGAACTGCACGGTCGTATCGCCGAAAACGGTTTTTGCAACGCGGTCAAAACTAATCCGCAAAATGTAATTCTGAACATCAAACGTCCTGACAGGTTCAAAACTCGGCTTGGGCGTTTGCGCCGTGATTGAAAATGTAAAAAAAAGTAGTAAAATGACGACGAAAAAACGGTAATTTATTTTTTGCATATCTTTTTTAATAAATTTATGTGCGTTTAATTATTACAAAGAAACTTGAGTTTGTGCAATAAAAGTGCAGGAATAAATAATACTAATTTAAAAATTTAGAGAGCCGGACAAAAAATTGTCCGGCTCTTTGTTTTAGAAAAGTTAAACTTTACTCAACCGTTACCGATTTCGCCAAATTACGCGGTTGGTCAACATCGCAGCCGAGTCGCACGGAAATGTAATAAGCGAGAAGTTGGAGCGGCACAACCGACAAAACCGGCGCGAGTAAATCGGTTGTCGCGGGAATTTCGACGACGAAATTCGATTCCTGCGAACTCATCTTATCGCCTTCCGTGAGAATCGAAAAAATAATTCCGTCGCGGGCTTTTACTTCGACTATGTTTGAATGTGTTTTTTCATAACGCAGTTCGCTTCCCTCGTTTCCTTCTTCTTTCGTATTGATGATGATGACGGGCAAAGTTTCGTCAATCAGCGCGTTCGGACCGTGTTTCATTTCGCCCGCGGGATAGCCTTCGGCGTGGATGTAACTGATCTCTTTGAGTTTTAACGCGCCTTCGAGAGCAACAGGGAAATTTATTCCGCGTCCGAGATATAGAAAATCGGTTGCGCGGAAAAATTCCTTCGACATTTCTTCGATTGCGTCGGCTTCGCCCAAAATTTCTTCGATTTTCAGCGGCAGTTCGATCAATTCCTGGGCGTGTTTTGTAACTTGTTCATTAGTCAACGCGCCGCGCAATTCGCCGAGATGCAGCGCGAAAATGTAAAGCGCAATAATCTGCGACGTAAATGCTTTAGTCGAAGCGACGCTGATTTCAGGTCCGGCGTGTGTCAAAATCGTCCCGTCGGCTTCGCGTGTAATCATCGAACCCTGCACATTGCAGATTGCCAAAACTTTACAGCCCGCTTGTTTTGCTTCGCGCATCGCGGCAATGGTGTCGGCGGTTTCGCCCGATTGCGAAATGACAATGAGCAAATCATTTTCGTCCAAAACCGGATTGCGATAACGAAATTCCGAAGCGTAATCAACTTCAACCGGAACTCTTGCCAATTCTTCCAACATATATTTTGCGGCAAGTCCGGCGTGCCAACTCGTTCCGCAAGCGGCGATTTTTATTGAACGAATATTTTTAAAATCATCTTCGGAAATATCCATCTCCTCCAGAAAAACTTTTCCCGTGTCGAGCGAAACTCTCCCGCGCACGGTGTCGCGGACGGCTCGCGGCTGTTCGTAAATTTCCTTGAGCAGAAAATGTTTAAAGCCGCCCTTTTCCGCCATAATCGGATCCCAAGTGATGCGCTGCTGTTTCGGTTGAAGCACGTTTCCGTCGTAGTCGGTAACGCGCACCGAATCTTTTGTCAGCACGGCGATTTCCTTTTCGCCGAGATAGAAAATATCGCGCGTGTGCTGCAAAATCGCCGGAATATCGCTCGCCACAAAAAATTCACCGTCGCCCAAACCGATCACCACCGGCGGACCTTCGCGGACGGCGATAATTTTATCGGGTTCGTCCGCCGAAATGATTGAAAGCGCAAAAATCCCGCGTAATTGCTGAACGGTTTGACGCACCGCCGGTTCAAATTCCAAACCTTCTTTTTGATATTCTTCAATCAGATGCGCGACGATTTCCGTATCGGTTTCGGTCTTAAATATATGACCTTTTTCGCGCAGCATTTCTTTTAACTGCAAATAATTTTCGATAATACCGTTATGAACGACGACAATTCTGCCCGAACAATCACGGTGCGGATGAGCATTTTCTTCGGTTGGTCGCCCGTGCGTCGCCCATCGTGTATGCCCGATGCCGTAAGTTCCGTCAAGCGGACTTAACCGAATACATTCTTCGAGATTCCGAAGTTTGCCTTCCGCCCGACGCATAGACAAATCGTGATTTTCATCAACGACGGCAATGCCAGCCGAATCGTAACCGCGATATTCCAATTTCCGTAAACCGTCAATAATCAACGGCACAACTTGTTTATTTCCAACGTATCCAACAATTCCACACATATTTTTATAAGAATAAAGGATAAAGTTTTCTTCGCCTTATACTTTATTGAATGCTTTTTAATTTAAGCTGCTTTTTTAATCTTTTCGGCGAGTGCCGAGATAAATTCCTTATTATTCAACAATTTGTTTTCAATTTTTTGCTCATCTTCCATTACGGCGCGAAGTTTCTCATTTAATAAAAGCTGTAACGATTCGATTTCTTCACTTTCGGCGCGTTTCTCGAAATGTTTTAAAATATCTAAATCCAGTTTCATCTGAAATTCGACTTTGGTGTTTGATTGATGAAGTTCATCGCGTGTCGCAATTTTTGTGCGGCGGCGCAGTTTGTATTTGCCGGGTTTAAGCAATGATTCATCCGTTATTCCGTTTGTCTGCATTTGTTCATAATCTTCCTGCGTTACTGTTAAAATTCCTTCACTCATATTTTTTTCGCTCTTCCCAATACGATTTTTCTTCGGATTTTGTCGCTTTGCGGGCGGAAATGATTCGGTAAATTTCTTCATATCGAACCGTATAAACAACCAATAAAACGTCTTTCACAGTCAAACCTAAAAGTTGAAAACGCTGTTCCGTAAAATCAGAATGGGAAACATCATAAACATCTAATGCAAAATCATCAAAAAATGCTTCTTTCGCTTCATCAAAACTAATTCCGTGATTTTTGATGTTCAATGCCGCTTTGTTGATGTCCCATTCAAATTTCATTGAGCGTTATGGGCAGTTTCTTTTTCTTCCTCTTCCTTCAAATTTCTTTTTACCTTTGCAGGCGCACCAACGACTAATGAATCATTCGGCACATCTTTTGTAACTACTGAACCTGCGCCGGTAATTGAATTATCGCCGACTTTGACGGGCGCGATGAGCATTGTGTCCGAACCGATTTTTACATTATTGCCGATGTTTGTCGCGTGTTTATTTACGCCGTCGTAGTTGCATGTGATTGTTCCCGCGCCGATGTTGGTTTTTTCGCCGATGGTTGCGTCGCCCAGATATGTCAGATGACTCGCTTTTGAACCGCGTCCGAGAATCGTTTTTTTGAGTTCGACGAAGTTTCCGACTTTTGATTTTTCTTCCATTTTCGCCTTGCCGCGCAGATGTGCGAAAGGTCCGACGGTGCAGTCGTTTGAAATTTCCGAATCGGTAATTACGCAATTGTCTAAAATTGCGACACCGCGCCCGATATGCGAATTCGTGATGCGCGTTCCCGAACGAATCGTGCAGCCGTCGCCGATTAGCGTTTCGCCTTCGATTGTTACATTCGGATAAATAACCGTGTCGCGCCCGATGTTTGCCTGTTCGCTGATGTATGTATTTTTCGGATCAATAAAACTCACGCCGTAATCCAGCATCATTTTTGAAATCGTCCGGCGGCACAAAACACGCTCCATATCGGACAGTTCGATGCGATTATTGATGCCGGAAACTTCGCGTGCGTCCGTGTGATGATAGAGCGATACATCTTCGCCCGCCGCACGAAGAAGAGCCGGAACGTCCGTCAGATAATATTCTCCCTGCGAATTATTGTTCTGCACGCTCGACAAAGCGGCGAAAAGTTTTTGTGTGTCAAAACAATAAATGCCGGAGTTTATTTCATTGATGTTTTTCTCTTCTGTTGCGGCATCTTTCTGTTCGACGATCTTTTCAAAAACGCCTGAATCATCGCGCACTATCCGCCCGTAACCTGTCGGGTCATCCAACTTTACAGTCAAAATCGTACAGGCTGCGCCTTTGCCTCGATGATTTCGGTGCTGCTGAACCAATGCGGCTAAAGTTTCGACGCGAATCATCGGAACATCGCCGGAGAGAATTAACAGGGTCGAGTCTTCATTTTCCAAAAATTCCCGCGCCGAATTGACCGCATCGCCTGTGCCGAGCTGTGCTTTTTGCCAGACAAATGCGGCGTGTTCAGCGTCCAATTCTTCCAAAACGGCTTTTTTAACATCTTCACCGTGATGCCCGATAATGACATAAATTTTGCGCGGCGCGAGTGCCGTTGCCGTTCGGCAAACGTGATTGACCATCGGGCGACCGTCAATTTTGTGCAAAACTTTTGCCAGATTGGAACGCATTCTCGTTCCGAGTCCGGCAGCTAAAACCAAAACATCGAGAATCGGCTGTTCGTTGGAAATTTCCTGTTCCATAAATTTATAAAGCTACCCGAGATTGTTCGCTCCGCTGAAGCGCACATAACAAAACGACTTGCGCCAACTTTTCGGGACTGTGGCGCACTTTTTTATCACCGTCCAACAAATTTCCGTAAATGACTTGCGCTCCTTCGACATTTTGCGGCGAAATCGAATCGGAAAGACCGATCTGCCGCGCTCCTTCACCGGCATAACGCGCCATCTGCTCTTCGGTGATATGATGATTGTTCACAATTACATAATCAAAATCAATCTCCGGCGCGTATTCCCGAATAATTTCCAAATGTCTTTTAGCTGTAAATCCATCGGTTTCGCCCGGCTGCGTCATCAGATTGCAGATGAAAATTTTAACTGCCTCGGATTCATTTATCGCGTCGCCGACACCTTTGACAAGCAGCGGCGGCAGAAGACTTGTAAAAAGAGAACCCGGTCCGACGGTAATCACATCGGCATCGTAAATGGCGGCTAACGCTTCGGGCATCGGATGGCAGGTTTCCGGTTCGAGATATAGTTTTTTTATCGCATTTCCGACTTTTGAAATATTTGTTTCGCCGCGCACAATCGAGCCGTCAACGAGTTCAGCCGCGAGTCGCACGTCCGAAACGGTTGCGGGAAAAATGCAACCTTTACTTGCCAAAATTTCAGAAGAAAGTTTAACGGCTTCGGCAAAATCGCCGGTAATTTCCGACAAGGCGGCAAGAAAAAGATTGCCGAAACTATGTCCGCCGAGTTCTCCGTCGCCGCGAAAACGATATTGAAAAAGTTTTGACAACAGATGCGAATCTTCCGATAGTGCGACCATACAATTGCGAATATCGCCGGGCGGAAGCATTTGCAGTTCGTCGCGCAGTCTGCCGGAACTTCCGCCATCGTCGGAAACCGCAACAATGCCCGAAAGATTTTGCAGCCACACAGGTTCGCTGTCGCGGGCTTTAACAAATCTTTTTAAGCCCGATAAAAGAGTCGAAAGTCCGTTTCCGCCGCCGATTGCTACGATGTTTAATCCGAATGAGTTTTGTGAAAATAAATGATGTTTCATTGTCCTTATAAGAAAATTTACAGAAAATAAACAGGAGAAACAAGGCAGGTCGTTTGATTTTTGATATATTATTTATTAATAACGGTAGGATGAGCAATCTCAAAGAAGCCGGAACAAAGTCTAACATCTTATTTTTAATTGAACAATAATAATTTTTCAGCCTTAATTAATGACAATTAATTTAAATTTGGTTAAACATAAAAAATTACTTGAAGCAACCACAATTGATGTGCTAGATTAAAGGTGCGGTTCATCGCAGAACTTGCTTGCGCTAACCTGAATAACAAAATTACATTTTATAGAATTTTTACAATCTGTAAAAGATTGCAACTTTTAACTTCTTGCCTCCGAATAATAATTACCGAGAGAGAAAAAATAATGGCAGAAACGCCCATTGTAATACACGAACATCAATTTCAAAAAATAAAGACCGTGCTGGCGCGGCTATGCGTTGAGTGTGCCGGACGCGCCGTCTTTTTAGTTGACCGCGATGGTCAGCCGATTGCTTATCACGGAAATATCGGTGATATGGATACGACGAGTTTTTCGTCCTTGGCGGCTGGCAATGTTGCCGCGACGACGAGCATGGCAAAACTCATCGGCGAAGATGTTTTTCCCGCCGTCGTCCACGAAGGCGAACGCGAAAGTATTTTTATCAGCGTCATCGGACGCAGTCTTTTGGTCGTGGTTTTTGATGAGCGTTCAACGCTCGGTTTGGTTAAAATCAGAACCAAACGAGCCAGCCACGAAGTAGCTTCGATTTTTGAAGATATAACCCGCGATTCGGAAAAACAAAGACTTAGCGAGAATTCCTTTTTCTCCGAAATTACCGACGAAGACATAGACAGCTTATTCAGTTAGGAGTCAACGGTTAGCGGTCAATGATTTGCTAACTGATAACTGCTGCCTGATAACCGATAACTGAAAAATATGACATTTATCAATTACGCTTCCCGAGAAATAAATTGCAAAATTGTTTATTACGGACCGGGTTTGTGCGGAAAAACGACTAATCTGCAATATATTTACGATTCGACCGCGCCGCAGGCAAAAGGCAAATTGATCAGTCTGGCGACGGAAACCGACCGGACGTTGTTTTTCGATTTTATGCCGCTCGAACTCGGCACGGTACGCGGTTTTAAGACGCGCTTTCATCTTTATACCGTTCCCGGACAAGTTTATTACGACGCTTCGCGCAAATTGATTTTAAAAGGTGTTGACGGCGTTGTTTTTGTCGCTGATTCGCAGGAAGAACGAATGGACGCGAATATCGAATCGCTTTATAACCTTGAAGAAAATCTGCAAACGCAAGGCTACAACCTGATGGATATGCCTTATGTTTTGCAGCTAAATAAACGCGATTTGCCGAATGTCGTGCCGACGGAAGAAATCGCCGCCGAACTTCTCCGCAAAAGTGAACCCGTTTTTGAAGCCACCGCTTCGCAAGGTGTCGGCGTATTCGATACGCTAAAAGCCGTCGCCAAACAGGTTTTGACTGAGTTGAGAAAAGGTTAGAAAAATTATAATATCGAAACATAAAAGGCGCGAAACACTTATTTGTTCGCGCCTTTCTACTTTTTTATTCTGTTCTGAAAATTAAGTTGTAAACCATTCGCTGAAAATCTGCATTAGCAACCAAAAGTTGAGTGCAGCGATGATTACAGCAACAATATAACTCAAAATTTTACGGCTTCGGGAATTGGCAAATTCGCCCATTTTCAGCTTATCGCTGGTGAACATTACGAGCGGAAAAACGGCAAAACTCAACTGCATACTCAAAACTACCTGACTCAAAATAAGCAGCTGTGCCGTTTCCGACGCGCCGTAAAGTGCCGTTACGATGACGGCGGGAATTATCGCCATCAAGCGCGTAATCATACGCCGCAGCCACGGACGAAGGCGAATATTTAAAAATCCTTCCATCACGATTTGTCCGGCGAGTGTTCCGGTCAGAGTCGAATTTTGACCGGAAGCCAACAGTGCGACGGCGAACAGAGTGCTTGCGCCGGAAACTCCGAGCAGCGGCGAGAGAAGTTTGAAAGCGTCGCCGATTTCCGCGACTTCGTAATTGCCGGTGGTGTGAAAAGTCGCGGCTGCGACAATCAAAATCGCCGCGTTGATAAAAAGCGCAAACATCAATGCGACTGTCGAATCAATCGTCGCAAACTTAATTGCCTCGCGTTTGCCGTCGGGCGTTCGCTCGTATTGGCGCGACTGGACGATTGACGAATGCAGATAAAGATTATGCGGCATCACGGTTGCGCCCAAAATTCCGATGGCGATATACAACATTTCAGGGTTCGAGATAATTTCCGCCGAAGGAATAAAACCGAGTGCGATGCCGGTAATGTCCGGGCGCGAAAATATAATTTCCGCTGCAAAACAGATTCCGATAGTTGAAATTAAAGTAATAACGACGGCTTCGAGCCAGCGAAAACCGCGATTTTGCAGCAGCAGTAAAATCATTACATCCAACGCCGTTAAAATAACGCCGTAAAGCATCGGAATTCCGAACAACAAATTAAGCGCAATTGCCGAACCGATGACTTCCGCCAAATCGGTAGCGATAATAGCGATTTCGCAAAGAATCCACAGCACAAACGAAATTTTCGGAGAAAAATGATCGTTGCACGCCTGCGCCAAATCGCGTCCGGTAACGATTCCCAAACGCAGTGCAAGGCTTTGCAGAAGAATCGCCATCAGGTTGGAAATCATAATCACCGACAACAGCGTGTAATTAAAACGTGAGCCGCCCGCAATATCCGTCGCCCAATTTCCCGGGTCCATATAACCGACGGCGATCAGATAACCGGGACCGGAAAACGCCAGCAATTTGCGCCAAAAACCGGATTTTTTCGGCACGGGCATTGTCGAATTTATCTCAGGCAAACTCGGCTGTGTCGAGCGTTTACGCCAACCGATAACCGTCGGTTCTTTTGTAGTTTCACCATCCATAAAAAATATTATTTCGGTAAAGTGTGGAAATTTCCTTCGCTGTTCGGAATCGGACTGCCGTGCGGACAGCTTTTCGGAAAATCCAAGAGCGCATCAATTTTCATCTCGAACTCGGCGGAAATGTGATGCTCAAGCCGTTCGGCTTCTTCGTGAACCGCATCCGGCGAATAGTCCAAAATTTTCGTTAAAAATAATTCGAGAAGGCGATGTCGGCGCACAATTCGGAGCGCGATTCTACGTCCTTTTTCCGTCAGGCAAACTCCGTAATAGGGCGTGTGCGCGACGAGCGACTGTCGTTCCATCTGTTTGAGCATTCGGGAAACGGCTGGCGGACTGACTTGTAATATTTCCGCCAAGTCATTGGTCATCGCTTCTTGTTGTTCGCCGCTCGTTTCGCGTTCCGAAAGTGTCCAGATCGCCTTTAAATAATCTTCCTTTGAAACCGTAACTTTGTATTTCTTTGTCGCCATCGTAAATTTTTAACTTAGGTTAAATATTAGCCGAAAAAAATTCCGCAGGCAAATCGAACAAAGAAATTTTGTTCGATTTGCCTGCGGAATTTCTTGTTGTTTAGCTTAAACCCTTAATAAACAGAGCGGCAATTCCAAGCACTTGATTTTTCGACAGCGGTTCGTCAAACGCTTGTGAAAGCGTATCGGCGGATAATTTGGTAACGACTGCCAGAACGACACCGGCTTCGGAAGTTTTGCGTTCGGCAAAATAAACCGGATCGGCAACTGCCGGCAAAGTTCCGCGTGAATCTCTCGTGATCCAAGCCGTTTCGCCGCGAAGCCGACGAACTATTGCAGCGTGGCGGGCTTCAACCGAGTGGATTTGCAGAGCGGTTGTCAAAATTTTGTCATTCGACTTCAGATTCGCCGCCTGTCCTTTATAAGCGCGAACGCCCGTATCTTCAAACGCCTGCGACAGAGCGAGAAATGTTTGATAATTACTAAACACATCGGCGAATTTGCCGCCCGCCGTGAAATCGAAATTCGGTTTTTTGACAGCTTTGTCGCCGAGAACCGATTTTAAGAGCGCGACGTGCGCGGTTTCGTGTTTGCTGATTTGTCCGAAAACATCTCTGGTTTCCGCCGGAATCAAGCCGGAACTTGCCAACGCCGTGCGATAATATTCGTCTTCGAGATATTCGAGCGTCAAAGCGAAATTCAGCACATCCATAATTTGGTCGGGAAGCTGCTGACCGCGCCCGAAAACCGTTCCGGCAAGTGCGCCGGTTGAAACAATCGTCGTTCCAAGCGAACCCGCCATTTTCTGAGCTTTACTAACTTTTTCCTGATCGCCCGTCATATATCCGACCAAATCGGTATCGAGATTTTCTAAAAGCGGTTTTTGATTATTCATTGTTCCCCCTCATATTGTTCGATTTGTTTTTCATATCTTTGTTCTTCATATTATCTTTCGGCATCATTTCCATTCTCGTTAAGCCGCTTGCTTTAATCGGCGTTTTGATAAACGGAGCCGCCGCCATTAAAACTTCCGACGGCATTTTTGCCAAACCTAAGCCGGTTGCCGGATCAACCACATCATCTCCGGCGAAAAATGAAGACATCGGTTGGAGCAGATCACGAATCGCCGCCGCGTGGCGGGCTTCGACTGAAACGATTTTTCCGGCAATCAGCAAAAAATCACCATTTTCTAAAAACTGTCCCGCGCCGTTATAAGCCGCTACGCCCAAATCTTCAAATGTCTTCGCCGTTCCCAAAACGCTTTCCCGATTGCCGAAATCAATTGCCGTAAAATTCACCTGCAAACCCGGAATTGCTTTTTTACCGAGCGCGGCTTTGAAAAATTCGCGGTGTGCGATTTCGTGGTCGCGGATTTGCGTTAAAATCTGTCGTTCCGCCGAATTCATTCCGCTGTATGGTGTGCTGACCGCCTGCGTGTAAAACGCCGCTTCAAGCTGTTCGAGCGCGTAAGCATAATTCAAAACGGCAAAATCACCTTTGCCCAAATCAACCGATTTTTGCAGCGGTTCAACCGGCAAACCCAAAAATGCGGTTTTTGCCGACAGTGATTCGGGATTGAGTGCGCCGAATGCAAACGCCGTCAAAGCGGCGGCACTCGACCATTTTAGAAAATCCCGACGTGAAGTTCCTTTGTTTTCTTCACTTTCGGGTCTTTCTTCGTTTAAGTTTAAATTTTTTATCACTTTTGTACCC
>JBBPXX010000054.1:0-5664 GCA_038200505.1 Pyrinomonadales bacterium
AACATTGGCAGTAAGACTTGAAATTCTTCGTCCGTTAAACTCGTGACAGAAAGAAATTCTCTCGGCTTTCCTTTTAATTCATCATATTTTAACATTTACACAGTTTATCTGATTTTTCTTATTTCAAATAATGTCTAATAAATTACACAGCTAAATTCAATCTGTCGCTACGCGACAATTAAGGAATTTTTAATTTTTATGAGAAAGCCCTGATCGCAAATATGAAAATCTTCTCCAAATAGTTTATAATGTTGACTAAATAGTAAAGATTCATAAACTTTATAATTTTGATATTTAATATAGGATTTACAAGAAATGCCAAAAATTGCAGATATACAGGAAACGCCGAATCCGAATGCGGTGAAATTTATTTTAAAAGAGCCGGTTTCGCACGGAACTTCGCATTCGTTCGATACGGTTGAAAAAGCCGCAGATGATAAACTCGCCAAATCTTTATACGAAGTCGGCGAGGTCGTGTCCGTATTTTATATGGACAAAATGATTACGGTCGAAAAGACGGACGAAACTGAATGGGATGAGCTTTTGCCGATGCTCGCCGTGCCGATTCGGGCGGCGGAATCGGTTGCGTCAAACGGCAATGGCAATAGCAGTGCGGCAAAATCAGTCGGCGGTGCGATTGCGGCGGCGGTCAGCGATAATCCGGTTATTGCACAGATTGAAGAATTGCTCGACGAAAGAATTCGCCCGTATTTGGCGAGCGACGGCGGTTGGCTGGAGATTTTAGATTTGGAAGATCACACCTTAAAAATCCGTTACCAAGGCGCGTGCGGAAGTTGTCCGAGTTCTTTGACCGGAACGCTGATGGCGATTGAAAATATGATAAAAGAAGAAATTGACGACCAAATAGAAGTTGTGGCGGTTTAAAACTGCCAATGTGAATCAAAGGTTGAAATTCTAAATGACTTTTAAGTTCTTTTTTTGCGAACTTTGCGCCTTTGCGGGAGAAGAATTCCCCGCAAAGGCGCAAAGTTCGCAAAGAATAACCAAGTATTTAATCCTACTCTTAATTTGCATTACCAATATATTTTATCAATTTAATCACACATTTCTGGAAAATTCGTGTCCTTAATAATTTTTTATTTTGTTGAATTGAAAACTATTTCTTGACATAAAAACATAAAATTGTCCATAATCTTAAAGTTGGCGATTTGTTTAGCTTGCCAATTTGTCTATAAAAGTTCAAAATCTACTCAAAACCGCCAGCCATTTTTGCATCCCTGAAAGTGCTGTGTTTTCAAAATACGGAGGAGAAATATAGTGAATAGTGAAGAACTCGAACAAAGTTTGAGAACTGAATTCGAGATTTATCTCAAAGACGTTTTTGCCGATATGCGGCTGGAAATGTCGCAGTTACAGGAAAAAATCGAAGCTGAATTCGAGAAACATAAGTCGCAGCTCGACGGTGTTTTTCAAGAATTTTCAACGCGCATCGAAACCGACAAAGGAGTTGACGATATTTTTTCGGAAACGGTCGTCGAACATCTGCGGCTGGCGCGTGATGAAGGTGCGCGAATCACCGCGACGGCGATTGCCGAAGCGGAAGATATGGAGAAAGCATCCGCTCCGAAAGTCGGAATCAGCGAATTAAGTGGTGCGATAAATGACATTACCGAACAGACTTCGCAAGCCGCTATCCTAAAAACTCTCGTCAATCACGCCGCACAATTTACGCCCCGCGGAGCATTTTTCATTATTAAGAATGACCACTTCGTCGGTTGGCGTGTCTTCGGCAAGGAAAACAATGTTGATGAACAAACCGTCCGCGAAGTTTTCTTTCCGACTTCGACATCAACTATTTTAAGCGAATCGGTCAGGTCTTTGAGCGCGGTTGAAAGTTCGTATGGAACTTATGCGGGAGATTCGATTTATCTGAATAAATTGGATTTCGGTCATCCCGACAAGATGTTTGCCATTCCGCTGGTTGCGCGTGGACGCGGCGTTGCCGTGCTTTATGCCGATTACGGAACATCAGGCGAAAGCGTCAATATCGAAGCATTAGAAGTTCTGGTGCGAATCGCCGGTCTAACGGTTGAACTGCTGGCGGCTTCGCAAGGCGCAAAACCAACCAGAACAGATTCCGCACAGACGCAGGAAAGTTACTCGCAGACGCAACCTGAAGAAGGTTTTCAAAATGAAGATGAGAAGGAAAAAACACTAAAAGATTACAAATTTGATGAGCAATCAGTTGAAACCGAAAAGGGACAGCCACATCAACAAACCGAATCGAATTTTGAAACACCCGCCGAAAATGATTATCAATCTTCTTACGAAAACGACAGTTTTTCTTTTCAGCCGAGTGTAGGTAATGAAAAAGTTCGAGAAGATTTTGCATCTGCGGATAATTATTCGTACGAAGAAAAATCTGATGTCCAACCGATAGAAGAAGCCGATTCGTGGAATCAACCGACGGGAGCGGCGAAAATTGACGGAAGCGTTTCGTGGAATCAACCGGAGGAAATACCGGCGGAACAAACTTATTCGTGGAATCAGCCGGAGGAAACTTCCGATCAACATACATCTGATTATTCGGAGAATGTCGAGGTTCAGGATTTTTCGCAAACCTACAAATCTCCGGTTTCGGAACCGGAATTTAATCAAGAAACTTTTAAGGAAAATGATTATTCTGCGCCGATTTCAGAGGATTATCAGCCGGTTTCAGATGATTATCAAAAAATTTCCAACGATTATCAATCGAATTTTGACGATTATCAAATTGAAGAAGCCAAGCCGACATTTGAAAGTTCGCCATTTGAACCGGCACAAAATTTTTCATCCGCCAAAGAAGAAGGTTACGACTCATTTAAAGTCGAAGAACCGGCGGAAATTCCATTCAGTAAGCCTGCTGAAACCGTCAGCGAACCTGTTTCGACATCGCCGGTCAAATCTCGTTTCAGCGACAGAAATGTTGATTTGCCGATAGAAGTAAGCGAAGAAGAACGCCGTCTGCACAACGATGCACGTCGTTTTGCGAGACTGCTTGTTTCGGAAATCAAACTTTATAACGAACAAAAAGTTAAGGAAGGACGCGACAGAAACGATCTTTACGAACGTCTGCGCGAAGCGATTGACCGTTCACGCGAAATGTATGACAAGCGCGTTCAGCCGCCGGTTGCCGCCAAATTCGATTATTTTCATTACGAATTAGTCAGTACTTTGGCGGAAAGCGATGAACAAAAACTCGGCGGAAGTTATCCGGGCGCAAGAGTCTGATTTTTTGATAAGTTAAAAACAAAAGCCGCTTGACTGCTCAGTCAAGCGGCTTTTGTTTTTAAGCGAAGTTGAATTTAGATTTTTCTACCGTTTTCCACTTCGTTTTGCGGCACAGCTTTTTCCGATTCGGTCTGCGGTGCAAGAACTAACTTGTCATCATTATCCTGCTCGATGCCGAGTTGTGCCAGAACATCCGGCAAATTCAATCCCATCGCCTGTAATTGCTGTAAAAGCGTGAAAATCATCGTCGGTACGGTTTGGGCAAAGCGGTTGATTCCGCCTGAACCATTTCCGTTTCCGTTTCCGCCGTTGTCAATCATCACGACTTTGTCAATATTGCCCATCGGCTCGGCGACAGCGCGAAATACCGGCGCACTGGCTTCGATAATCGAAGGAAGTTTTTCGAGAATCGTTTGCAATCTCGCCGCATCGTTAAATTCACGCCACGCGGCGGCTTTTTCTTTGATCGCGGCGGCTTCGGCAAGTCCTTGCGCTTCGGTGGCTTTAGCCCTCGCTAAACCGTTTGCTTCCAGTTTTTCGGCTTCGGCTAAACCGAGAGCGCGAATCTTCGCGGCTTCGGCGCGACCTTCGGCTTCGATTGCCGAAGCGCGTCCCTGACCTTCGCGCTGTAATTTTTGCGATTCAGCTTCGGCTTGCGCGATTTGCGCCTGTTTGCGACCTTCGGCTTCGAGAATTGCAGATTCCTGCAAACCTTGCGCCCGCAGAACGGCGGCTTTTCTATCAGCTTCGGCTTGTTTGACGACTGTTGCTTCGAGTTCTTTCTCCTTACGCAAAACTTCCTGTTCCTGAACCGCAATCTGTTCCTGCGTCCTGATTCTTTCGATACGAACTTCTTCCGCGACGACTTCCTGCTGCGCCTTGGCTTCGGAAAGCGGTCCGGCTTGATTTGCCGTGGCGCGTTCCTTTTGGATTTCCGCCTGCACCTGCGCTTTTTGAATCTCGGTTTCGCGGGTTGACTGCGCGATTTGCGCTTCGGTTAAAAGCCGAACCTTCTCGCCTTCCTGCAACGCCTGCGACGCTTTGATTTTTGAATCGCGGTTCGCTTCCGCCTGTCCGATTTCCGCATCGCGTTTGACCTCCGCCGTTCGCCGTTTGCCTAAAGCATCGAGATAACCTTCGTCGTCCGAGATTTCCTGAATCGTCAGCGCGTCTAATCCGATGCCCATTTTTTCCAAATCTCCGGCGGCTTCCGAAGTCAATTTTTGCGCGAAAGATTGGCGGTCGTTGTTGATTTCTTCAACCGTCAAAGTTCCGAGAATTGCGCGAAGATGACCTTCGAGAGTTTGAAAAACGAGCCGATGAAATTCTTCTTCCGGCATTCCCAAAAATCTTTCTGCTGCTGCGCGAAGTGATTGATCGTCGCCTTTGATTTTGACATTCGCCACCGCTTTGACCGAAACCGGAACGCCTTGCACAGTGTAGGCGCGAGTCGTGGCAAGCGGAACGGTGATGACGTTCAAATCGAGATATTCGACCTTTTCGAGAAACGGCAAAACAAGCGTCGCGCCGCCGCGCACCTGCCGATAACCAACAACCGTGCCGTCGCCCAATTTGCGCGTTCGACCGGAAATAATCGCCGCTTGATTAGGCGAAACTTTGATGTAGTTTTTGGCAATTATTCCGAGAGCGAAAAACAGAGCGAGAACAACTAATAAAACCGCGCCGATAATAATGATAGGAAGTTCAAACATTTTATTTACCTCACTGCGCTTGCTATTTAATAACAAGGCTGAAAATTGATACACGCCAAGCTGAAACCTGTGTGTAAGGAATACTAAAACGAATCGTTTTAATCTTGAGTTGTGCGAATTTTAATCTGAAATTGCCGAAAATTTCAACTCTTTTCCGAGAAAAGCGAATAACCTTTGCCTTCGTCAACGCTGACCATTACCGCATCGCTGTTGATCGAATCAATCCGAACGACCGAACCGGCTTTTATTTCCGTATCGCCAATCGTGCGTGCGACTTTTTCAACCCGTTCTTCACCGATGCGGCAGGAAATTTGTCCCAGTTGATTCGGTTTAATGCTGACGACGACCTGCGCCGTGCATCCGATTAAATCGTCCATCGTTACCGAACTCGAAGACTGCTGACTGTAAAGAAATTTGCCGAAGAAAAAGACAATTGCGCCGAACACCGCGCCGCCGAGCAAACCAAACAGCGAACTGCCGCCCGCGCCATAGCCGAGCGTTGTGCCGATTGCGCCGAATCCGCCGAATGCGGTCAAAAAGACGCTGATCACGCGGCTGTCAAAAACGCCGAAGTCGTGTCCGCTGTCCAAATCCGCGCCAAAGTCCAAGCCGATCATATCGAACAGATCGCCGATGACGAACGAAATCAACAGAAACAAAAATCCGACGCTGCCGATTATTAAAAAAGTTGCCATCAAGCCGGTCATTAGTTTTTCTCCGT